>JACWDZ010000001.1 GCA_014653815.1 Pelagibacterales bacterium SAG-MED29
TTTCTTTTTATCTACCTCAGCAACTGCTAGGGACTCAATATTGTAACCCCCTCCAGCAAATAGTGAAGCCATTTATTCTAGAATGCAAACTGAAAGACAAAGAGAGGCAAAAGAATTTAGAGCACAAGGTGCTGAGATTGCACAAAAAATAAGATCTACAGCAGATAAAGATGTGACCGTTATATTAGCAAATGCAAATAAAAAATCTGAAATCATGAAAGGTGAAGGTGATGGACAAAGAAATAAAATATTTGCCAATGCTTTTGGAAGAGATCCTCAGTTCTTTGCTTTCTACCGTGCAATGCAAGCTTATGAAAAAGCTTTGATAGGTGGTGAAACTTCTTTAGTTTTATCTCCTGACAGTGATTTCTTCAAATTTTTTGGAAAATCTACTGGAACATCAATTAAAAAAAGATAATTTAGTTCAAGAGTGAAAGAACTTATTACCGCCATAGGATTAATTTTTTTTATAGAGGGATTATTCATCGCCATTTTCCCGACAAGAATCAAAAGTATGCTTGAATTAATCAAAAATACACCAGAAAACAAGCTAAGGACATTTGGAGTTATTTTTTTGATTATAGGTTTTTTAATAATTTGGTATATAAAAAATTAAATGCAATTTTTCCAAAAGATATTTTTTATTTTAATCATTTTTACTTTTAGCCCCTATTCTAACGCTAAAGCTGTCCCAGAATCATTTGCTGATTTAGCAGAGGAATTAATGCCTTCAGTTGTTAATATTTCAACTACTCAAACTGTTAGAACAACATCAAATCAATTTCCTTTTCAATTTCCTCCTGGATCTCCTTTTGAAGAAATGTTTAAAGATTTTCAAAGACCAACGGAGAGAAAAGCATCTTCTTTAGGATCAGGTTTTATAATTAAAGAAAATGGAATGGTTATTACTAATAATCATGTTATCGCAGGTGCGGATGATATTTTAGTTAAAGTAAATTCAAAAGAATATAAAGCAAAAGTTATCGGTGCAGATCCTTATATGGACATTGCTGTTTTAAAGATGGAAACCAAAGATAAGTTTAAAATAGTTGAATTTGGAAATTCAGACAAAGCAAGAGTAGGCGATTGGGTAGTTGCAATCGGAAATCCTTTTGGATTAGGAGGAACAGTTACATCAGGAATAATATCTGCAAGAAATAGAGATATTGGAATGACACGTTATGATGATTTTATACAAACTGACGCTTCTATAAATCAAGGTAATTCAGGTGGTCCACTTTTTAATTTAAAAGGAGAAGTAGTTGGAATTAATACCGCCATCATAGCTCCAGGACAATCTGGATCTATAGGAATAGGATTTGCGATCCCATCTAATGCAGCATCCAAAGTAATAGATCAATTAGTAAATTTTGGAGAAACAAGAAGAGGATGGTTAGGAGTAAGAATTCAAGAAGTTACAAAAGAAATTGCTGAGGCAGTTAAACTTAAAAAACCGGAAGGCGCATTAGTAGCCAGTGTTGGCGAAAAAAGTCCAGCCGACAAAGCCGGAGTTAAAGCAGGCGATATTATTTTAAAATTTGATGGGAAAAAAATAGATACAATGCGAACTTTGCCGAAGGTAGTCGCTAACACTGAGGTAGGAAAAAATGTTGAGATTGAAATTTGGAGAAATAAAAAATCGATAACTAAAAAATTGAAATTAGGCAGACTAGAGTCTTCAGAAGAATTTAAAGAAAAAAAATCTAAACAAGAAAAAACTAAAGAGTTTGAAATCGAAAAGTTAAAAATTACGGTAAGAGATTTAAATAAAGAGGATATTTCTTCTAGAAATTTAAAAATTACAAAGGGAGTAGTTATTACAGAAATTTCAAGCAAGAGCCCACTAAAAGGTCAATTAAGTATTAATGATATTATAATAGAGGTAAAAAGAATACCAATTACAAAATCTACAGATCTAAAAAATGTAATTGATAAAATTATAAAACAAGGGGATAAAAATTTACTTTTATCGATAATAGATAACAATAATCGAAGAAGATATATTGGAATTAAATTAAAATAGTTTGTCTAAAAAAATAATTCTCTTAGCAGGACCTACAGCTTCAGGAAAATCAAAATTAGCAATACGACTGGCAAAAAAATTAAATGGTGAAATTATTAATGCAGATAGCATGCAAGTATATAAAGAATTTTCAATTTTATCGTCAAGACCTAATAATAATGAAGTAAAAAAAGCTAAACACCACTTATACGGATTTATTTCTGCAAAAAAATATTTTTCAGCTGGAGATTGGTTGAAAATAGCTAAAAGTAAAATTAATCAATGTTATAAAAACAAAAAGATTCCAATAGTAGTTGGTGGTACAGGCTTATATTTTAATACTATCACCAGAGGTATAAGCAAAATACCAAATATAGATCAAAAGACTAGAAATAAGGTAAGAAATCTTTTTAAAAAAATAGGCTATAAAAATTTTTATGAAAAACTTGTAAATATTGACCCTAAAGCTAAGAATAGAATCTTACCTACTGACTCTCAAAGAACTCAAAGAGCTTACGAAGTTATCCTAAAAACAAAAAAATCATTATTTGATTGGACTATTAATACTAAATCGGATTTTATTAATTTTGAAATAAAAAAAATCTTTATTAACACGCCAAGAGAAGAATTACTAAAAAAAATTTCAATCAGAACAGAATTAATGTTTAAAGATAAATGCATAGAAGAAGTAAAAAACTTTAATTTTTTTAAATTAGATAAATCTCTTTCCATCAATAAATTAATTGGTGTGCGAGAGATAAATGATCATTTAAAGGGATTAATCTCTTTAGAGCAGTGCAAGGAACTCATAAATATTAAAACAAGACAATATGCCAAGAGACAAAATACTTGGGCTAGGGGCCATATGAAGAACTGGAACAAGCTTTATTCTAAAGACTTTTCTGTACTTTTAAAAAAAACATTAAAAGTTATAAGCTAAAACTTGACGGGAGGTATTTCTAGGCTAGATTGTATCTATGCCTAAATTAATTAGTGGAGCAGAAATAGTTTTTAAAGCCTTAGAAGATCAAAAAGTGGAATATATTTTTGGCTATCCTGGAGGCGCGGTTCTTCCAATTTACGATGAACTTAAAAATCATAAAACCATAAAGCATATATTAGCTCGTCATGAGCAAGGCGCCGGCCATGCAGCAGAGGGTTATGCCAGATCGAGTGGCAAACCTGGAGTGCTACTTGTTACTTCCGGTCCAGGTGCAACTAATGCAGTGACTGCTTTAACAGATGCTTACATGGACTCTATTCCTCTAGTTTGCATTTCAGGACAAGTTCCAACTCATTTAATTGGAACGGATGCATTTCAAGAATGTGACACAACAGGCATAACTCGACCATGCACAAAACATAATTGGTTAGTAAAAGATGTAAATGATCTTTCTAGAGTTTTGCATTTAGCTTTTGAAGTTGCTACGACTGGAAGACCTGGCCCAGTTTTAGTTGATATTCCTAAAGATATACAATTTAAAAAAGGTAAATATAAATTTACAAAAAATAGCTTTAAGAAAAAACTTAATGGTAAAGCTACGCATAAGTTATCTAATAAAGAGTTAGATAAATTTATCGACCTAATGAAAACATCATCTAAACCAATTTTTTATACTGGAGGAGGCGTTATAAACTCTGGTCCTGATGCAAGTAAATATTTAAGAGAATTAGTATCTTTAACAGGTTTTCCTATTACTTCGACTTTACAAGGACTAGGAGCATATCCTGGAGATGATCCTCAATTTTTAGGAATGTTGGGAATGCATGGCACTTTCGAAGCAAACAATGCAATGCATGATTGTGATTTAATGATTAATATAGGCGCAAGATTTGATGACAGGATCACAGGAAAGGTTGATGAGTTTTCACCTAAATCTAAAAAGATACACGTTGATATAGATCCTTCTTCAATAGGAAAAAATATTAAGGTTGATTTAGCTGTAGTAAGTGATGTTTCAGAACTTTTAAAAAGTTTAATCAAAAGGTTTAAAGAAAAAAATAAAAATTTTTTAAATTCTAATAAACAAAAAACATCTAAATGGTGGGAACAGATCGACAAATGGAGAGAAAAAAAATCTTTAAATTTTATTAACAGCAATAAAATAATAAAACCTCAGCATGCAGTTCAAAGACTTTATGAATTAACAAAAGATCAAGATACTTTTATTACTACTGAAGTTGGCCAACACCAAATGTGGGCAGCTCAGCATTATAAATTTAATAAACCTAATCGATGGATGACGTCTGGTGGACTAGGTACAATGGGTTATGGGCTTCCAGCAGCGATTGGAGTTCAAATAGCAAATCCAGGGAAATTAGTTGTAGATATAGCAGGTGAGGCATCAGTTCTAATGACTATGCAAGAAATGTCGACAGCAGTTCAGTATAAATTGCCAATAAAAATATTTATCTTAAACAATGAATATATGGGTATGGTGAGACAATGGCAGGAACTTTTGCACGAAAAAAACTACTCTGAAAGCTACACCGCAGCTCTCCCTGACTTTGTTAAGCTTGCAGAGTCTTATGGTTGCGTTGGTATTAGAGCTAAAACACCAGATGAATTAGATGAAAAGATTAAAGAAATGATTGATGTTCAAAAGCCAGTAATATTTGATTGTGTGGTAGATAAATCAGAAAATTGTTTTCCAATGATACCATCAGGAAAACCACATAACCAAATGATTTTAGGACCAGAAGAAGATGAAGAAATTTCTGATGAAGGAAAGATTTTAGTCTAATGCCAAAATCAAAATCAGCATATAGTGTCCCTGGTAAAATTGGTAAAACTGAACGTCATATAATTGTTGTCTGGGTTGATAATGAAGCAGGTGTACTTGCAAGAATAGCAGGTTTATTTTCTGGAAGGGGTTACAATATTGAGTCCCTAGCAGTTGCTGAGGTAGATAAAAAGAAACATATTTCAAGAATTACTATTGTAACAGAAGGAACGCCACAAGTAATTGAGCAGATAAACTTACAATTAAAGAAGCTTGTTCCAGTACACAAAGTAGCGGACTTTAAGCGTGGTGAAAAAGATATTTTATTTAGAGAACTTGCGTTATTTAAAATGTTAGCAAATTCAAAAAAACAAGAAAAAATAAAGAAGTTGTGCAAAAAATTCAATCCAGTAATTTTGGATAAAACAAACAAATCTTTTGTAATACAGGTTACTGCTCTTAGAGTAGATATCGATAAATTAGCTCTTGATTTAAAAAGATTTGGCCTTATAAGCACCTCTAGAACAGGTTCAGTAGCAATGACAAAAGGCGCAAAAATATTTAATTAGAAATTTATGAAAACATATTACGATAAAGATACGAAACCTGGATTAATTAAAGATAAAAAAGTTGCTATATTTGGTTACGGAAGCCAAGGACATGCTCATGCACTAAACTTAAAAGATAGTGGCGTAAAAGAGGTAGTAGTAGCTTTACGAGAAGGTTCATCAAGTATAAAAAAAGCAGAAAGCGCTGGATTAAAAGTAATGTCATTATCAGACGCAGCAGCTTGGGCTGATGTTGTCATGATGTTAACTCCTGATGAACTTCAATCTGAAATTTATAAAAATCACATCGAACAAAGAATGAAAGAAGGAACAAGTTTAGCTTTTGCTCATGGTTTAAATATCCATTTTGATTTAATTAATGCTAGGAAAGATTTAGATGTATTTATGGTAGCGCCAAAAGGACCAGGACACACTGTTAGAAGTGAATATCAAAAAGGAGGAGGAGTTCCTTGTCTGATGGCAGTACATAAAGACAGTTCCGGCAAAGCAAAAGAATTAGCTTTGTCTTATGCTTCAGCTGTTGGTGGTGGTAAAGCAGGAATTATCGAGACAACTTTTAAAGATGAGTGCGAAACAGACTTATTTGGCGAGCAAACCGTACTTTGTGGAGGTTTGGTTGAGCTAATAAAAAATGGTTTTGAAACTTTAACTGAAGCTGGCTATCCACCAGAGATGGCTTACTTTGAAACTCTTCATGAAGTTAAATTAATTGTAGATCTTATTTATGAAGGTGGAATTGCAAACATGAATTATTCTATTTCTAATACAGCGGAGTACGGAGAATATATCTCAGGCAAAAGAATAGTAGACAGCAAGACTAAAGAAAAAATGAAGGAAGTTCTTAAAGACATTCAATCAGGTAAATTTACAAAACAATGGATGGATGAGCATAAATCAGGGCAGAAGAATTTCCTGAAAATGAGAAAAGATTTAGCTGATCATCCAATTGAAAAAGTCGGTAAAGAGCTTAGAGCCATGATGCCTTGGATTGGAAAAAATAAGTTAGTCGATAAAGACAAAAATTAGCCCAATCTGATCAAAAAATTAAAGTCAATTTTGCATAAGTATTTGCATATTCTCGTTTTACTTGTAATATGTGTATTCAGTATATGAGTGATAAAAACAGAATAATAATTTTTGATACAACTATGCGTGATGGAGAACAGTCTCCTGGCGCATCAATGAGTTTAGAGGAAAAACTTCAAATCTCCAGAGTCTTTGATGAACTTGGTGTTGATATAATTGAAGCAGGTTTTCCAATAGCATCTCCAGGAGATTTTGAAGCAGTAACAGAAATTAGCAAGACATTAAAAAAATCAATTCCTGCAGGATTAGCAAGAGCTACTAAAAAAGATATTGATGCTTGTCACGAAGCTCTTAAGCATGCCAAAAATTTTAGAATACATACATTTATTTCTACTAGTCCCCTTCATATGAAGCATAAATTAAATAAATCTCCTGAAGAAGTATTAGAAGCAATAAAAGAAAGTGTTTCGTATGCAAGAAAGTTTACAGATGATGTAGAGTGGTCATGCGAAGACGGAACAAGAACAGATATGGATTATATGTGCAAGACCGTTGAACTTGCTATTAAGTCTGGCGCAAAGACAATAAACATACCTGATACAGTAGGTTATACCGTTCCTTCAGAATTTAAAAAAATTATAGAAACACTAATAAATAAAGTTCCAAATATAGATAAAGCTGTTCTTTCTACTCATTGCCATAATGATTTAGGTTTAGCAGTAGCTAATTCACTAGCTGGAGTAATGGCTGGAGCAAGACAGATAGAATGTACAATTAATGGTATCGGAGAAAGAGCAGGAAACGCAGCTTTAGAAGAAGTTGTTATGGCTATGAGAACAAGACATGACTTAATGCCATACACAACAAATATTAATACTAAACTTTTAAGCAAAGCATCAAAAGTTGTTTCAAATGCAACTGGTTTTCCAGTTCAATTTAACAAAGCGGTCGTTGGAAAAAATGCTTTTGCTCATGAGTCTGGAATTCATCAAGATGGAATGCTTAAAAATCGAAACACTTATGAAATCATGACACCGGAAAGTGTTGGAGTTCATAAAACCTCTTTGGTGATGGGAAAACATTCAGGGCGTCATGCATTTAAAGATAAATTAAACGATCTTGGATATGTAGGAGTAACAGATGATGTTATACAGACTGCCTTTGGAAAATTTAAAATCTTAGCTGACAAAAAAAAACATATTTATGACGAAGATATCGCAGCTATTGTAGACGATAGTTTAGTGACGGAGGATAACGAAATTAAATTAAAGTCTCTAAAAGTTTTTGCTGGTACCGGAGAACCACAAAAAGCAGAAATGACTTTGGAAGTATTTGGAGAAGTAAAAAAAGCATCTGAAACAGGAGACGGGCCTGTTGATGCTATATTTAAATGCATTAAAAAACTTTATCCGCATGACGTAAAACTTTTATTGTATAATGTTCATGCAGTTACCGAAGGAACAGACGCCCAAGCAACTGTAAGTGTTAGAATAGAAGAAAAAGGCAAAACTACAGTAGGCCAAGCAGCTGATACAGATACACTAGTAGCTTCTGCTAATGCATATTTAAGTGCATTAAATAAATTAATAATAAAAAGAGAAAAAACTGCGCCAGACCCTAGTTTGAGCGCTCAAATATAAGGAGAAAAAAAATGTTTAAAGGATTATCTGGTTTATCATCATTATGGTCGCAAGATATGGCTATCGATCTAGGCACAGCCAACACATTAGTTGTGCTCAAAGATCAAGGGGTAGTTTTAAATGAACCATCAGTTGTTGCAGTGATTGACGATGGAGGAAAAAAATCAGTTCTTGCTGTAGGAGATGAGGCAAAAACTATGTTAGGGAGAACCCCAGGAAATATTTCAGCTATAAGACCTCTAAAAGATGGAGTAATTGCTGACTTCGTAGTTACAGAAGAAATGATAAAACATTTCATTAAAAAAGTTCACAAGAAAAATGCTTTTGCTAATCCAAGAATTTTAATTTGTGTTCCCACTGGCTCGACACCAGTTGAAAGAAAAGCTATTCAAGACTCCGCATTAGCTGCAGGAGCAAGAAAAGTGCAATTAATTGAAGAGCCTATTGCCGCTGCAATAGGAGCAGGATTACCAATATCAGAAGCGACAGGTTCAATGGTTGTTGATATCGGAGGTGGTACTACAGAGATAGCTGTTATGTCTTTAGGTGGTGTGGTTTATTCAAAATCATTAAGAGTTGCTGGCGATGCTCTTGATCGATCAATTATAGATTATATGAGAAAAAAATTAAATTTATTAATTGGTGATTCTACAGCTGAAAAAATTAAAAAAGAACTTGGTACAGCCATTCCATCAACACCAAATACTTTTTTAATGAAAGGTAGAGACATTAGATCAGGAACCCCAAAAGAAATTGAATTAACTGAAAAAGATGCTTGCGAAGCATTAATGCCAATCTTAAATCAAATTTTAGGTGGAATTAAAGAAGCTTTAGAAAATACTCCTCCAGAATTATCTGCAGACTTAATTGATATGGGATTAGTTCTTACTGGAGGCGGAGCATTATTAAAAAATATTGATAAATTAATCTCACAAGACACAGGTTTGCCTGTAACGATAGCTGATGATCCATTATCATGCGTAGCTGTTGGCACAGGAAGAGCTTTAGAAAATGAAGAATTGTTTTCTACAATGCTATCTGAGTATTAATTTATCTAAAGAAATAAATGTCCTCAAGTAGAGATGATTTTGGTATAGCGTTTCGTTCGGCCCTTTTACAAAGAGGGGCTGCACAAAAATTCTCATTAGTTTTTTTAATAATTTTAGCAAGTATTATCTTTTTTTTAGATGTTTATGGTTTTGGTTTTATGAAACCTGTAAGGTCTATTGTTAACGATGGAATTTATAGAGTTTCATTATTAGCGTCATCTCCATCCAGATTTATTCCCAAAGCAACAGAAAGTGTCACAAATTTATTAAATATAAAAAGTGAAAATGAAAAATTAAAAAAAGCACTAGAAGTTTATAGGCAAAAAGAGCTGAGCGTTGAATACTTAACCAATCAAAATAAAAATTTAAGAAAAATTTTAGAGTCAGACGAAACTTTATTTCAATTTCAATCAAATACTATTCTTTCAAAAGTTTTAATTGACAAAAGTAGCCCGTATTTAAAATCAATCATTATTAACAGAGGCTCTAAATCAGGTATTTTAAAAGGAATGCCAGTCTTAGACAAAGAATATTTAGTTGGTAGAGTTGTAGAAACAAACTACTTGTCTTCAAGAGTTTTGCTTTTAAATGATTTAAACAGCAGAATACCTGTAACTTTTGGCGAAGATGGGGTTCAAGCAATTTTAAAAGGTAGTGGAGGATCAAAACCAGTATTAGAATATTTACCCGAAGGCTACGTGGTTGAAGAAGGAATAGAAGTATTTACTTCTGGAAAAGATAGAATATTCCTTCCAGGATCTCCAATTGGAATCACAACTGAAAAAGGACAAGTAAAATTATTTTCTGAGTCTAGCCAACTTTCATTTGTTAAAGTTGATCTTGCAAAACAAAATAAAGAGGTTTTTTAAATGTCGAAATTTAATACGATAAGCAAAGTTATTAATCTTGGTCCTCTTATTCTTTTATATTATTTATCTGTTAGTGAAATAGACAGTCATTTTGAAAATTATTTTGAAATTTTATCTTTTAATATTCAATTAATCATAATTTATTTTTGGGTTTCAAAAAGACCAGAAGCACTTGGAAATGGACATGTTTTTTTTGCCGGTCTAATTAATGATGTTGTTATAGGTTTTCCTCTAGGCTTAAGTTCTTTATCTTATCTGGCAGTATCCTTTGTAGCTACTTATGTTAAAAATATGACGGTTAACACTAGAATTACGACCGACTGGTTTACTTTTTTTATTGCAATTTTTTTTTCTAATGTAATATTTTTTGTTTTGCTAACTAATTTTTCAGAGACAACAGTAAGCATTACAGAAATGTCATACAATACTTTTTTTACTTTACTTTTCTTCCCATTTTTTTGGTTTATATTTACTTACTATAACTCAATTATAACGACTGGAAAGAATGCTTAGCTCTGGATCTGGCAATACAGTTATAAAATCTAAATTAATAAGCAGAAGAATGTTTTTATTGTCTGTTAGCAAAGCAGTTGTTGTAGTTGGAGTTCTGGGTCGCTTGATCTCACTTCAAATCAATGAAAGCAGCAAATATAAAACTTTATCTGATAAAAATAGATTTAGAGAATGGAAATTAGCCCCTGAAAGAGGAATTATAAAAGATTACTTTAATGAAGAAATAGCCTCTAATCAACAAGTTTACCAAATACATTTAATACCTGAAAATACGCAAAGCATTGAAGAAGTATTTTTTAGACTAAAAACAATATTAAATATAACAGATAAAAAGATATTTTCTTTAAGAAAAAAAATTGCAAAACAAAAACCCTGGGAGCCGATTATTGTTTCTGATAATTTAAATTGGTCAGAGTTTTCAAGAATAAATTTATTTTTGCATGAACTACAAGGTGTAGAACCTATTGTATCAGTTGCAAGAGTATATAAAGATAGTTCTTCCGCTCATGCCTTAGGCTATGTTTCTCAAGTGAGTGCTAAAGACTTAAAAAACAAAAAATATTTAAAAGATATGTCGGTTCCTGGTATTGCCGTAGGCAAGACCGGACTAGAGCGTAGATTAGATCAAGAAATAATAGGCGAAGTTGGTTTTCAAAGATATGAAGTTAATGCTTTTGGAAAAAGAATTAAACAAATTAAAGTCGACCCAGGTAAAGCAGGAAAAAGTTTTAAAACTACATTAGATTTAGAAGTTCAAAGGCATGTAACTGAAATACTAGGAGATAAAGCTGCATCGGTATGCGTTATGGATATTTATAATGGCGACATTGTATCTTTAGTTTCTTCACCTTCTTATGATCCAAATGCGTTTGTTCATGGTATAGATCGAGACTATTGGAATAGTTTAATTAAAAATGAAAGAAAACCTTTAACTAATAAAGCCGTATCAGGTTTATATCCGCCAGGATCAACTATTAAAACCCTTGTAGCATTAAGTGCTTTGGAAAATAAAATAATTCGACCTTTAGACACAGTTAGGTGTAAAGGTAAAATTGAATTATTTGGTGAGAAATTTCATTGCTGGAAAAAAAAAGGTCACGGCATAATGAACATGAGAACAGGGATTAAGAGATCATGTGATGTGTATTTCTATGAAGTTGCTAGAAGATTAGGTGTAGACCGTTTATCAGAAACAGCAAAAAAGTTTGGTCTGGGGAAAAAAGTTTTACAAGATTTTTCTGAAGAACGTTCAGGAGTAGTGCCCAGCACTTCTTGGAAAAAAAAGTATATTGGTCAAAACTGGTATTTAGGAGAAACATTACACTCAGGAATTGGACAAGGTTATTTTCAAAGTACACCAATTCAATTATGCTTAATGACTGCTCAAATAGCTAATGGAGGATTTGAAATTAAACCTAGAATACTGTTTGATAAAACAAAAAATAATTTAAAAGAGTATTTAAAATTTAAAAATGAAAACCCTGGCCAACCTCTACCTGCTGACCTGTTAGTGTCCAATTTTGATTTAAAACCACTATTTAAGAATCAGGAAAACATAAAGATTATAAAAGATGCGATGTACTCATCTTCAAATGAACCAGGAGGAACCTCTTATAGATCAAGATTAGAAGACAAACGATTTACTTTTGCAGGTAAGACAGGTTCATCTCAGATTAGAAAATTTACAGAAGAACAGCGAGAGGCAGAAGTAAAACAAGAACAATTAAAATATGAAAATCGAGACCACGCTTTATTTATTGCTTTTGCTCCAGTAAGTGATCCTAAGTATGCTATTAGCGTTGTAGTAGAACATGGTGGCACAGGAAGTAAAGCTGCTGCACCAATAGCAAAAAAAGTTATTAAAAAAGTTTTAGAACGTCACAGTTTAAGACAATCTATAAGAAATTTACCTGGAGATCCTATTTAATGTTCCAACCACGATCCATACAATCATCTTTAAGTTTTAAAGACAAACTATTTTCTATTGATTATGTTTTAGTTGTCTCTATTTTAATTTTAGGAATTGTGAGTATGATTGCAATGTACTCAACAGATGGTGGAGAATTTAAATATCATACAGAAAGCCACATCCTCAGGTTTTTTGTTTTCTTTTTAATGTTTTTTATTTTATCTTTTGTTCAAATAAGATTTTGGCATAATACTAGCTATTTAATTTATATTGTCTTCCTTACTCTTCTCATAGGAGTTAAATATTTTGGATTAACATCATCAGGATCACAGCGTTGGTTGAATTTCTATTTCATGAATCTTCAACCTTCAGAGTTAATGAAAATAGGTTTAATTTTATTTTTAGCAAAATATTATCACCGTGTTTCAATAGAAAATGTTAATAGGATAAAATTTCTGTTTCTTCCAATTTTTGTTTTAATTTTTCCAGTACTTTTAGTTGTAATGCAGCCCGATCTTGGAACTTCTATTTTAATTGCTGCAGGTGGTCTAGTGGTAGCTTGGCTAGCTGGAGTAAGAGTGAAATTTTTTGTTTATTCTATGTTAATTTTTATAGCATTATTACCAATTGCTATTTCTTTTTTAAAACCATATCAAAAATCAAGAATATTAACTTTTTTAAATCCTGAAAAAGATCCATTAGGAGCTGGTTATCAAATTATACAGTCTAAAATTGCTATAGGTTCAGGAGGTCTTTTTGGCAAAGGTTTTTTGAATGGATCACAAAGTTATCTTGATTATTTACCAGAAAAACACACTGATTTTATATTCACTTTATTTTCTGAAGAGTTTGGTTTCTTTGGATCAGTATTTATTTTGTTGCTTTACGGAGTGATTGTTTCAAGAATAGTTAAAATAGGAAACATAACTAGGAGTAATTTTGGAAAACTTTATTGCTATAGTTTTGCAACAGCATTTTTTATTTATGTAATAGTAAATATGGGTATGGTCCTAGGATTATTACCAATTGTAGGTTCTCCTTTACCGATTATGTCTTATGGAGGTTCATCCATGATGGCAATTATGCTGGGTTTAGGCATTGCAATGTCTTGTAAGGTATATAAAGACATGCCAGTTAACTAGAAATAAAACCTATAATGAGCAGGAATTTTTTTTAAAAAAGACTTGTTAATATATGTGATAGGTGATTAGATTATGAAAAATTATATGTTCGGTGATAAAAAAAATAAAATCAAAGATACAGAGAGATCGCTTATAAGTGAAACAGTAAGCATTGAGGGAACAATTAATAGTTCTGGAGCAATCGATGTTGCAGGTTTAGTTAAAGGACCAGTAATCTCAAAAGAAATTGTTATTAGAGAAACAGGTTCTGTTACAGGGTCAATCGAAGGAGACAGAGTAGAAATACACGGACATATGGACGGTAAAATATCTGGTGACGATATAATAGTTGGAAGCACGGGCACCGTTAAAGGTGATATAGAGTTTGCTAATAATTTAAAAACAGAAAATGGTGCTGACATAGACGGATACATTAAAAAAACTCATGGATCGACATCTAAACTTAAGCCTGATTTTTTATTCAGTAAATCAAAAGAAGAAAAAAAATCAAAGGAAAACGGCAGTCCTGAAACAGTTTTAAACAAAGATTCAGAATTCTTAGCATAATCTACCGCACTACAAAATCCCCAAAGTTTGCATTATAAATTTCCTATGGAAAAATATAAATATAAATGTAAATCTGTTGGAGTTGTAGGAGCTGGTATACAGGGTGTTTGTGTTGGTCTTCAATTAATTAAAAAAGGAATCCCAGCTACTATATTTGATAGACAAGATCCTTTGTCTTCGGAATTCAAATCTGCTTCTTACGGGAATGCAGGTCACTTTTCTCCTTATGCCGTTTTACAATTTAATCGTCCTGATGTTTTGTATGATGTTCCTAAAATGCTTCTTAGTTCTTACGGTCCTCTTGCTTTAAAATGGAATTATGTTCCAAGTTTAATTCCCTGGATATTAAATTATTTAAAAAACTTTAATAAGAAATCAATGCTGCATACAGCAAAATATATGCATCAAATTTTAAGTCTATCAAATGATGCATATGAAGAAATATTTAAAGAAATAGATACAAATAATTTAATTGAAAAAAAAGGTATCATTTATGTTTGGACGAATAAAAATTTAAAAAGTAGAAATCTTGAAATTAAAGTTAGAAATGACCTAGGTATAGAACAAAAGCTTTTATCTCAAAAAGAAATTTTAGATTTAGAACCTAATTTGAGCCCTGCATTTGATGCTGGTGTAATTTATGAAAAAGCTATGCATGCAAGAGATCCTCATGGAATTTTAAAAGCAATATTTAAGCTTTTTATAAGTAAAGGAGGAAGATTTGTTCAAGAAAATATTACAAGTCTTAAACAAATCAATGACAATCAAACAATTATTAAATCTGAAAATGAAGAATATACTTTTGAAAAAACTGTAATTGCTTCAGGAGCCTTTTCAAAAAACTTAACAGATCAATTAGATGAAAACATTCCTTTAGACACCGAGCGAGGATATCATGTTCATTTTAAAAATATGGAACATTTAATTTCTAGACCAGTAATCTTTCTAGACAGAGGCTTTGGTATGACGCCGATGAATCAAGGATTAAGAGCTGTCGGCACTGTTGAACTAGGAGGTCTCAAAAATCCTCCTTCTAAAAAACGAATTGATTATCTAATAAGATGTGCAAAAGAACTTTTACCTCAACTTAAAACTCATCAAGATGAGTGGTTAGGTTTTAGACCAACATTGCCAGATTTTTTACCAATCATTGGCCCTTCATTAAAAAATAAAAACATTATCTATGCATTTGGCCATCATCATTTAGGCTGGACTCTAGGAGCTATAACAGGCAAAATTATTTCTAGAATAGTTGCAGAAGAGAAAACAAATTTGGATTTATCTCCCTACAGCTCAAAAAGATTTAATTAGGAGTTTTTTGTCAAAAAATTATTTAGCTTATCTATTTCTAGTGCTAGCAGCATTATTTTGGTCAGGCAATTTTATTGTCGGAAAGTTTGCTACGTTATTTGAAATTCCACCATTAACCTTAAATGTTTTAAGATGGATTTCGGTTTGGATTATATTAATTCCTTTCACTTATAAAGAAATTTATAACAATTTAACTTATATAAAAAAGAATTGGATCGTTATCAGTTTTATGGGAATAATTACAATAAGCACATTCAACTCTGTCGTTTATTATGCACTTAACTATACACAAGTAATAAATGCAGTTTTAATGCTCGCTGCTATTCCTGCAGCAACAATTGTTCTTTCATCTTTAATGAAAATTGAAAAAACAAATATTTTTCAAATATTGGGATTGCTGTTATCAATTATAGGAATTGGATCAATAATTTCTAACGGTGATATTCAAAAAATTATTTCTTTAAGTTTTAATAAAGGCGATTTGTGGATGCTAGTTTGTGTAATTACTTGGTCTCTTTATACAACTTTACTTAAAAAACATAAATTTAAGTTTTCACAGTTTACTTTAATACAGCTAATGGTTACTGCTGGACTACTTTTTTTAATACCACAATTTTTTTATGAAAAATCTATTGGTTTAGAATTAAATTACAATAAAGCATTTTTTTTAATTCTTTTTTATGTAGTTATGTTTCCTGCGTTAGCCGCTTATTACTGCTGGCAAAAAGGTGTTCAGATAATTGGCCCAAATAGATCTACCATGTTTGTTCAATTGATGCCTTTATTCAGTGCAGTTATGGCGATAATTATCTTTAATGAAAAATTTGAGTCATACCATTTTGTTGGAGCAACTTTTATATTAACTGGCATTTATTTATCTAATAGGAAAATCAATGATTAAAGTAGCAGTTTTAGATGACTATCAAGAAGTATTTCAACAAATAATTGATATTGAAAAATTTAAAGGAAAATATGAATTCAAAGTTTTTAATGAACCTTTTTCGAATGAAAATGAAGCAATAGTTGCTCTAGAAGATTTTGAAGCTCTTTTTATAATGCGAGAAAGAACTCCAATGACAAAATCATTAATCAACGCACTTCCAAAATTAAAGTATATTATGACATCAGGTATAAGAAATAATGCTATTGACCTAGAAGCAGCTAAAAAAAATAAGATTATAGTTTGTGGAACAGAAATTAACCCTAACCCTGCAGCGGAAATTACATGGGCTTTAATATTAGGTTTATTGAGAAACATGAAACAAGAGGTTGACAATATGTTTCAGGGTTACTGGCAAACTACAATAGGTTTAGAGTTAAAAGGTAAACTATTAGGCTTAATTGGACTTGGGAAGATAGGAACTCAGGTTGCAAAAGTTGCAAAAGCATTTGGAATGGAAGTTTGTGCATGGAGTGAAAATCTAGATTTAACACATGCAAATAAAATAGGGGTCCTTCCTATGAGCAAAGAAGATTTGTTAAAAGCAGCTGATATTGTTTCAATACATTTAGTGCTTGGAGATAAATATAAAAATTTAATCACTAAAAAAGAATTAGAGATGATGAAAAAATCATCTTTCTTAATAAATACATCGCGTGGTCAAATGATCAATGAACCTGATTTAATTGAAGCGCTTAAAGATGAAAAAATTGCAGGCGTAGGTTTAGATGTTTATGATAAAGAACCCCTTCCTCAAGATCATAAATTGAGATTTCTTCCAAACGCTTTGTTGTTGCCTCATATTGGTTACGTTACTGCTGAAAATTACTCAAAATTTTATTTTCAAATGTTAGAAAACCTTGAAGGATGCCTACAAAACAAGCCCCTAAGATTAATCTCATAGATTCTTCCATTTAGACTCTTCCATTGTAGGTTGTATTAGATAAACTCATTATGAGTGATTCGATATGTTTTAAAATAGGCATATCTATGCTTAATGAGGGAGGGGAATACAAAAGGGAGTATGAAAAAAATATTTGGTTTTTTGACCACATTATTATTATTAAACGGTTGTGCTGAATCGGTTGCTTTACTCGGCACTTCTGCAGGAAGCGCGTCAAATGGAAAAATTTTTCAATCTTCTTTAAATTCAGCAATAAGTTATGGAGTTAAAAAAAAAACAGGCAAGGGTCCTTTAGAGCATGTCGCAGCTTATGCAGAAAAAATAAATCCTGAGAAAAAAAAAGAACCTTGCTTATCTTTTGTTAAAAAAACTAATTCAAAAATTTGTACGATTGTAAAAAAGCAATTAAGTTTAACAAAATCTAACATCATAAATATAAAAAGAGATGAGTCTTTAAAAGACCTTGCTTCATCACTACAACCTAATATAGATAAAAAATCTAAAATTAAATACTTAGATTAACCGATTCCTAAAGATAACCTGAGGTAGAAAGCTCAGATATTAACTACTATAAGTTGTGTTAATAAAAATTATTATTTTTACAATTAACTTTTATTTGAATAAGAAGCAGTTATACGAAACCAATCAAAGCAGATTAGCAAACTATGAAAAAAATATTTTTTTTATTATCAATTGTATTTTTACTAAATGGGTGTGCAGAATCCGTTGCTTTATTGGGTAGTTCTGTTGGAGGAGGATCTAGCGGGAAAATGCTTCAATCTTCTTTAAATTCAGCAATAAGTTATGGAGTTAAAAAACGAACAGGGAAAACTCCTTTAGAGCATGCTTTAGCATATGCAGAAGAAAAAAATCCTCAAAAAAAGCAAGAGACCTGCATTTCTTTTATTGAAAGAACAAGATCTGAATTTTGTACGATTGTAAATAGACAAATATCATTAACGAATATTGTAGTAAAAGAGAAGACATTAGAAATTGTAAAAAAATACCCTAAAAATAATAAAACTGAAGATATAGTCTTAGAAGAAGAGCAGAATTTTATGAGAGGCTTTTTACAAATTAAAAGATCACCTAGAAAGCTTGCAATAGCTTTACAAGCTAAAATAAAAGAAAAATCAAAAAATAAAGATCTTAATCGATATTCATTAAGAAGGTAGTCCAGAATTTTCTTGTTGGGATATAATGGCCCCAATAAAATTAATTGGGGCCATAAATAAATTGTTAAGCTGCTAATGCTTGTTTAATGTCAGCAATGATATCGTCCGGATGTTCTATACCGATCGACAGTCTTACATAACCTGGTGTTACACCAGCTGCTAATAACTCTTCATCATTAAGTTGACTATGAGTTGTAGTAGCAGGATGTATTGCTAAACTTCTAGCATCACCAATATTAGCAACGTGATAAAGCATCTTTAAATTGTCAATGAATTTAGAACCTGCTTCTCTAGTTCCTACATCCATTCCAACTAAAGAACCATATCCACCTTTCATATATTTCTTAGCCCTTTCCTTAATCTCACCCTGATGATTAGTAGGGTAGATTACATTTTTAACTTTCTTTTGAGTTTCTAAGAAAGAAACAACTTTTTCTGCATTGCTACAGTGTTGTTTCATTCTAAGAGCAACTGTTTCCAAACCTTGAATAATTTGGAAAGCATTGAATGGACTTAATGGAGCACCTAAGTCTCTAAGTAAAACCACTCTTGCTCTGATTGCAAAAGGAATGTTAGCTCCTGTTAATTGAGGAACTGCATCTGCCCATATAGCACCACCATAACTTTGATCTGGTTCATTCATTAGTGGTTGTCTTTTTCTGTCTTTTGTCCAGTCGAAGTTACCGCCATCAACAATGATTCCGCCAATCGAAGTTCCGTGACCACCAATATATTTAGTCAAAGAGTGACACACAACGGCCGCCCCATGAGTCAAAGGTTTACATATTACTGGTGAAGCAGTGTTATCAATGATTAAAGGTATACCTTTTTTCTTACCGATATCAGCAACTTCTTTAATTGGAAAAACTCGAAGATAAGGATTTGGACAAGATTCACCGTAGTAAGCTCTAGTCTTATCATCTGTCATCTTCTCAAAGTTTTTTGGGTCGGAAGGATCTGCAAATCTAACCTCAACACCTTGTAATCTTAACTGATTTTTAAATAGATTTACCGTACCTCCGTACAAGTCAGTTGAAGCAACAACATTATCTCCAGCTTTAGCTACGTTTAGAATACAATAAGCTGATGCTGCTTGACCTGAACCAACTGCCACCGCAGCCAATCCTGACTCTAAAGCTGCTACTCTTTTTTCAAGAACATCACATGTCGGATTCATGATCCTTGTGTAAATATTTCCAAATTCTTTCAAACCAAATAAATTTGCAGCTGTTTCAGCATTTTTAAATTGATAAGAAGAAGTTTGATAAATCGGAACTGCTACTGCTGTGGTTGCAGGGTCGCTTCTATACTCACCACCGTGTAACCCAATAGTTTCCGGATGTTTAAAATTTGCCATTTTTTTTCTCCTTTTTTAGTACTTCGACATTATGTCGGGCGTACAATATAGTTCAAATACCCGGTTTTAATTTGAGAATACTTCAAAAAAAAACCACCGGCTAAAGCGGTGGTCAATAGACTTAGTCGCTTTAGCTGGATTTATTAAGCGCTCAGCAATTTGAATTAAATCAGCGCTACAAACACTTAACTACCTTTCTTATTTGCTGTCAAGTTGTATATAATTACTTGTATTTTAAGGTCTATTACCTTGCTCCCTGATACCTTTTTGCATTGGATTTCTTTTGTTATTTTCGACTTTTTTGCTAGTTTGAGCTGTGAAAAAAAAATATTCGATTTTTACCCTTATAAAAAACTCTTTTTCTAATAATGAAAATTGGCAAAAGATGTGGAAGAGTCCTAATCCTAAAAAAACCTACGACGTAATTGTAGTAGGTGGTGGAGGCCATGGATTGGGGACTGCTTATTATTTAGCAAAGGAACACGGAATAAAAAATATTGCTGTAATAGAAAAAGGTTGGCTAGGAGGCGGAAACACTGGTCGGAACACTACCATTATAAGATCTAACTATCTCTGGAATGAAAGCGCCTATCTTTACGATCATTCTATAAAATTATGGGAAAATCTATCACAAGAATTGAATTACAATATGATGTTTAGTCAAAGAGGCGTCATGAATTTAGCTCACAACGAGCATGATATTAAAGAAATGAAAAGAAGAGTAAGCGCTAACAGACTTAACGGACTTGATACTCAGTGGTTAGAAACAAAAGAAATCAAAAAATTAGTTCCTATAATGAATACAGATAATTTAAGGTATCCAGTTTTAGGCGCTGCTTTTCAACCAAGAGGTGGAGTGGCAAGACACGATGCTGTTGCTTGGGGTTTTGCAATGAGAGCAGACGAAATGGGAGTTGATATTATTCAAAATTGTGAAGCTCAAAGCATTAAAACAAGAAGCGGTAAAGTTGAAGGAGTTAAAACTTCTAAAGGTTTTATAAGAGCAAAAAAAGTAGCAGTTGTAGCCTCAGGTCATACTAGCGTATTAGCAAAAACAGCTGGTGTAAGATTGCCATTACAAAGCAGACCTTTGCAGGCTTTAGTTTCCGAACCTATTAAACCTATAATCAATACAGTTGTAATGTCTAACGCTGTGCATGCTTATGTAAGCCAATCAGACAAAGGTGAACTAGTTATTGGCGCTGGAACAGATGGATACAATTCATTTACACAAAGAGGAGGGTACGATGTTATCGAAGAAACGGTACGTGCCATTGTTGAGCTCTACCCAATATTTGGAAAGATGAAAATGTTACGTCAATGGGGAGGGATAGTAGATATTTGCCCTGACGCTAGTCCAATAATAAGTAAATGTGAAGTTAAAGGATTGTATTTTAATTGCGGTTGGGGAACAGGTGGTTTTAAAGCAACACCAGGTAGCGCAAATGTTTTTGCACACACAGTTGCTAATGATGAGCCACACAAAATAAATGCTCCTTTTAATTTAGAAAGATTTTCAGACGGCAGACTTATAGACGAACATGGAGCAGCAGCAGTAGCACATTAGATATGATTTTGATAAATTGTCCATATTGTGGTGAAAGAGATCAATCAGAATTTTCTAATGGAGGCGAAGCTCATGTAGCAAGACCAGAAAATTCTGAAAACCTTAATGATAAAGATTGGGGACAATACGTTTTTTATCGTGATAACCCTAAAGGAATTTTTTATGAGCGCTGGGTTCACTCTCACGGGTGCAGAAAATGGTTTAACGCAGTTAGAAACACATCTACAGATGAAATATTAAAGATTTATAAGCTAGATGAAAAACAACCAAAACTAGATAGGTTTACCAATACTTTAAAAACACCTTCAGGAGAACCAAAAGTGGGATCTGGAAACTTTACTGTAAAGAAATAATTTATGAGCGCTTTAGATAATAAAAAATGCTCCTATGTAAAAAAAAATAAAAAGATTGCATTCACTTTTGATGGAAAAAAATATTATGGTTATAAAGGAGATACGATAGCTTCAGCTTTATTGAGAAATAATGTTAGGCTAGTTGCTAGAAGTTTTAAGTATCATAGACCAAGAGGTATATATACTTGTGGAATAGAAGAACCTAATGCGATTGTTCAAATATTAAATGAACATAACGAACCCAACACTAGAGCTACAGTAAAACAAATTTATGATGGTATGAAAGTAGATAGCCAAAATCGATGGCCATCTCTTAATTTAGATATTGGTTCAATTAACAATTTGTTATCACCGATGTTTTCTGCAGGCTTTTATTACAAAACATTTATGGGTCCAAAGGGGTTTTGGAAAAGAATTTATGAACCAATTATAAGAAGAACAGCCGGGCTTGGAAAACCACCTAAGGAATTTAGATCTAAAAGCATTCATCAAAATCATAACGTTGATATTGTTATTGTTGGAGCAGGCTTAAGTGGGTTAATTGCAGCAAGAAAATTAATTGATACAGAATATGATGTTTTGATTTTAGAACAAGATAGCTTTATAGGAGGAGTGTTAAAAAACTCAAATAAAGTAGAAAAGATTAATAATCAAGAAGTAAATAAGTGGATTAAGGAAACCGAAAGACTTATAAAAACTTCAACAAATATTAAAATATTAAAAAACTCGCTAGTAACTTCATACAATTTTACAAATCATTTAATTGCTTTAGAAGATAAATTTGCTGGAAAAGCAATTGATACAAGCAAATCCGAGTTAACTCTTCACAAAATCAGAACAACGCATACCATCTTAGCTAACGGACATATTGAGCGATTTATTTCATTTAGAAACAATGATTTGCCGGGGGTAATGTTAGCTTCGTCTTTTGAAAAATATATTCATCGATACGGAGTTATCCCTGAAACCAACCCTGTAATTTTTACAAACAATTCATCAACAGTTACTCTTTTAAAATCTTTAGTTGATCTTGATCATAAGCCAGCTGCTTATGTAGATGCTAGAGATAAAAATAAGATAGGAAAAAAACTTTTAACTTACTTAAAGAAAAACAATATTCCTTTTTATACTAACGCAGAAATAGAAGGTTGTGATGGAAATAAAAAGGTTGAAACTATATCTATCAGAAAAAATAAGAATAAAATTATTAAAGTAAAATCTGAAATGCTTTGTGTATCTGGAGGAATAAATCCTGATATACATTTATTTACTCAATCAAAAGGGCTAGTTAAATGGGATGATAAACTTATTACTTTTAAACCAGATGTGCCTTTTCAGAACACTATTACTTTAGGATCCGTAAGTGGAAATTATAATTATGAAAAAACAAATGATGAAATTAATAATAAATTGTCTTTTTTAAAAGCAAAAAATATTGAATTTAAGATAGAAATTAATGATACCAATAATTTTAATATCAAAGAGCTTTGGGAAACTCAGCATGAAAAAAAATCAAATTGGTCTAAATCTTTTATAGATTTACATAATGATGTAACTACAAAAGATCTTAAGCAAGCAGTTGTAGAAGGATTCGATCGGATTGAGCATCTAAAGCGTTTCACTACAAACAGCATGGGTACTGACCAAGGAAAAATTAGTAGTATTAATTCATTAGGTATAGTTTCAAAAATTTTAAAAAAGCAAATTTCTGAAGTAGGAACAACAACTTATAGACCACCTTATGCTCCGCTTAGCTTTTCAGCTATTGCTGGAAGAAGCACTTATGAATTTTACGATCCTCAAAGAAAAACTCCTATTCATAATTGGCACGTAGACAATAAAGCAGTATTCGAAGATGTGGGCCAGTGGAAAAGACCTTGGTATTTTAAAGAGCATGACGCAGAAACTATGCATCAGGCTCTGCAAAGAGAATCAAAACAAACAAGACAAACAGCAGGTATCTTAGACGGTAGTACTCTTGGAAAAATTGAAATTAAAGGGAAGGATGCATTGGAATTTATGAATCTTATGTATACAAATCCGTTCACTAAAATGAAACCAATGACCTCAAGGTACGCTCTTATGTTAGGAGAAGATGGAATGATAAAAGATGACGGTATTGTATGTAAATTTAA
Source organism: Pelagibacterales bacterium SAG-MED29 (assembly GCA_014653815.1). GTDB lineage: Bacteria > Pseudomonadota > Alphaproteobacteria > Pelagibacterales > Pelagibacteraceae > Pelagilacustribacter. Next base: position 23,731 of record JACWDZ010000001.1, read on the forward strand.
TGATAAGCATTTCATAGCAACAACTACATCAGGAGGTGCTCCTAAAGTTTTAGCTGATATGGAAGAATATCTTCAAACAGAGTGGCCTCATCTTCAAGTTTATGTGAATTCAATTACAGAACAATTCACTACATTTAATATTAGTGGCCCTAAATCAAGAGATATAATGAGCAAAGTATTTACTGAAGTTGATTTTAGCAATGAAAACTTTCCCTTTATGACTTTTAAAGTTTTTAATTATATGGATACAGAAGTTAGAATTATGAGAGCCAGTTTTACAGGAGAACTTGGTTATGAGATTTATATTACTCCTAATCATGGTTTAGCATTATGGAAAAGAATATTTCATCATGGAAATGTATTTGACCTTGTTCCTTACGGAACAGAGACTATGCATTTGTTGAGAGCCGAAAAAGGCTACGTTGTAATTGGTCAAGAGACTGACGGAACTGTGACACCTATTGATCTTAATTTTAATTGGATGATAGGTAAAAAGAAAAAAGATTTTATCGGGAAAAGATCGTTAACTAGAAGTGACACAGCGAGAGAAGATCGAAAACAATTGGTTGGGATTATTCCTTTAGATAAATCTGAATTTATTGAAGAAGGACAACATGTTGTGGAGCGCGAAAGAATACCAGATCCAATAAAAACACCAGTAGAGTATCTTGGCCATGTTTCTTCTAGCTACCACAGCCCTAATCTTAACCACTGTATTGCAATGGCAATGATAAAAGGCGGCAACAAATTGATGGGCAGTAAATTATTTGTTTCTTCGTCTTATGGAACCAAAAACATCCCAGTAGAGGTTGTTAGTCCTGTTTTTATTGATCCCGAAAACAAAAGGCTGATATCATGACACAATTACTATCATCACAAGGCGTAGATATTTATCAAAAAAATTTTCAACAGATCATCATTAGAGGTGATGGAAAAGATCAATTTAATCAAATAATAAATAAAGAAATATCTATATTTCCTCCTTCTAAAAATCTTGAGGTGACAAAAGATGATAGGTTTATGTTTGCAAAAAATTCATTTGATCAGTGGAGTTTAATTTATTTAGTAGAACAGAATTACAAAGAGATTTTAAAGTTTATTTCTAATATCAACTCAAATGACGAAATTCTTGCTTCTGATTATTCTTATGGTCAAGTTTATTTTGAAATTTCTGGTAAAAATAGAAATGAATTTTTAAATAAGTTAACACATTTTGATTTACGTTTAAAAAAATTTCCAGTCTTTTCAATGGCTCAAACTTTAATAGCTAAAATAGACTGCTCGATCTACCATTTGAAAGACAAGTATATTCTAACTTGCAATAGATCTTTCGAAGATTATTTTAAAGAACGTCTTAAAGATACAGCTAATATTTAAAATGGAAAATTTAATGCTGGGTTTCTTGACTGGAGGGAGCCTAATATTAGCAATAGGTCCTCAAAATCTTTTTGTAATTGAACAAGGATTAAAAAAAAATTTTGTATTTACTATCACAACAATTTGTGCCGCTTCAGATATATTGTTAATTTTTCTTGGCATATTCATTTATCATATTTTTGACTCTATATCTTTTGAAGTAGAAGTAATTTTAAACATTATATTAATTGTATTTTTGCTTAATTACATCAAGGATAAGATTGGTAGTTTAAAAAAAGAATATAAAATTAAGAATATAGAACGATCTCAAAATTTTAAAAATATAATCTTAAAAACATTAGGATTTACTTATCTAAACCCCCATGTTTATTCTGATACTGTTTTTATTTTAGGAAATTTATCAAAAAATTTTTTACTACAAGAGAAATTTTATTTTGCTTTTGGAGCATCATTTGCTTCCATTATATTTTTTTATTCTTTAGGCTATATGTCCAGTGCGTTTGCCAATTTTATTAAAAAGAAAAATACTTGGAAATATATAAACAGCTTTATTATATTTTTTATGTCAATTTTAGCAGTCTATATTGCTTATGATACTTTTATACATATCTTGATTGCAACACGCGTTTAGTATTAAAACCGTAGAAGATTATTGCAGAAATAATTATAGCTCCACCGATTAAAGTATTCACACTAGGAATTTCATTGATTCCAAACCACGGTAACCAAACCCAGAAAATTCCACCCAAAACTTCTGTAAGTGAAAGCAGAGTTAAATCTGTAGCAGGCAAGTATCTTGATTTCATAGAAAATAGAATAAGTCCCGTGCAAACCAAAAATCCATGTAATGCTGAAAGCGAAGAGTTTTTTAAAGAAATCAATATATTACTGTCATTGAATAATAAAACTAAAATAGCAACAGCAGAACAGAAAATTCCTGCAATAGCCACGGTTGTAAATTTTGGAGTATTTTTTCTCCATCTAAGGGAAACAGTAAATCCAGCAAAACCTAATGACGAAAGCAATCCGTTGATTAGACCAAATAGCGTGCCTTCTCCTTTACTGTCGAGAGACATAAATATTATACCAGCTGCTGCAACTGTTATAGCTATGAATGTTGTTTTTGAGATTTTTTCTTTTAAAAAAATATATGCTAAAATTGCAGCAACAAAGGGTTGAGTTGCTAACATCATCATTGTAACAGCCGCAGTCGTTGTTGTTATTGATAGTATAAAAGAAATGTTTGCAATACCAAGGCTTACTCCACCAATTAATCCTGATAAACCTATTCTGCTATAATTACCTATAAATTTTTGACCTTCAGCTAAAAATAAATAAATATTTAAAACTAAAAAAATTACAGAACCTCTAAAAAAAAGATATTGCCAAGGGATTAGCTGAGCATTATCTATATGTCTAACAACCAATGGTCCAAAAGACCAAAAGATTCCAGCAATTAAAACAATAACTATAGCTGAACTATTTTTTATCATTTGCAGTATTAGATAAATCAACACCAGTATCTGGATCAAGCTCGATACCTAATGGAGTAATATCTTTTGGTAATGGTGTAAAAGTTGAATCTGGATTATCTTCGTGCTTTCTTCTATTCATTCTAAAAATTCCAAAGCAAGTAATTATTATAAAAAAGATAAGCAGATGAACAAAGAAACCATTTGGTCCTAGGAAATTCATTAGTATTGAACAAATAATTGGACCCGCTATTGCACCTAATCCAAATATAATATTTAAACCTGCTCCAGCAGCAACGAACTTTTCTTTTGGAATATAATCATTTACCAGCGCAAGATTGAGTGCAAATAATGGAAGAGTCATTCCAGAAAGAAGAACTATAAATATAAATAGCTTTGTTTTATCCATAGCCGTATCTGGAGAAAAATAGTTAAATCTAAACATTTCCCCTACAAGAAGATTTTCAAAAGATATTCCTGAAGCTGTAATAGATAGAACAGCAAATATAGATGAAGCAACACAGCATCCTATAATAACTATTCTGCGGTCGTATTTATCTGAGAGAGAACCTATAGGCCATTGAAAAATGGCACCTGCAAGTGTTACTGCAAATAACAATATAGAAATTTCAAAGACAGATAAATTCATTGTAACGGCATAAACAGAGAGCATGGTAAACATTGCTGAAAAAATAAAACCAGAACAAAACGTAGAAAAACTTCCAAAAGGAGAAATTTTAAAAAGTTCTTTAATTTTAATAGAGCTTATTTTTTTAAATGTTGGCGGCTTACGTTTTGTAAGTAGTATAGGAATTAAGGCTATAGAAAATAATAAAGAAATTAATATAAAAGGTTCATAATTTTTGGGACTACTTACGTTTAATAAAAGATTTCCTAAAGCAAACCCAGAAAAAGTAAGAAGCATATAAAGTGACAAAACTTTCCCTCGTGTTTTATTTGTAGCTCGATCATTCAACCAACTTTCAACAATGATAAGTATACCAATCATACTAAATCCTGTTAAAAATCTTGCTAAAGTCCAAACTACAGGATCTACAAATACAACATGAACTAATGAACTAAGGGATGCCATTGAAGCAAAAGCAGCAAATACTCTTATGTGACCCACTTTACTTATAAGATTAGGAATTATATTTGCTCCAATAAAATACCCAATAAAATAACCAGACATCATTGTTCCAGTAGCGATAAAATTAAAATTTTCTAATACAGCTCTGATTCCTAAAAGGTTTCCTTGAAACCCGTGTGAGATCATAATTATTACATAGCCTGTAAATAGAGCCCAAGAATTTCTTATGATCTTTCCCATGACTCAAGCCATTATGCTTTCTTTAGGACAAAAGCAATAGTCTTTTTACATGTTGCCGTACTTAGGACCGCCACCACCTTCGGGTGCTACCCAGGTAATATTTTGAGATGGTTCTTTAATATCACACGTCTTACAATGGATGCAGTTTTGAGAATTAATAACGAACTTTTCCTGCTGAATTTCATACACCCCAACAGGACAATACCTTACAGCTGGTTCGTCGTATTTTTTTAAAGTGTAGTTAATTGGTAGATTAGGGTCTTTTAACCTTAAATGGACAGGCTGGTTTTCAGTATGATTAGTTCCCGTTAAATAAACAGAGCTAGTTTTGTCGAATGTTAGCTTTCCATCAGGTTTTGGATATTCAATCTTAGGCATTTGATTAGCGGGTTTTAAAGACTCATGATCAGCATGTTTATGTTTTAAAGTAAAAGGTAGCCTTCCTCTAAATAAAATTTGGTCAACACCTGTAAAAATTATTCCTAGTATTAAACCCCAACTAAAACTGGGCTTAACATTTCTTGCAGTATATAACTCTTTATAAGCCCAGCTTTCCTTAAATTTCTTTTCGTAAATAGAAAGATCAGCCTTATTTTTAATATTTTCAATTATAGATTCTGCTGCAATTATTCCACTTTTCATTGCGGTATGTGAACCTTTTATTTTTGGCATATTTAAAGTTCCAGCATCACATCCAATTAGCAATGCTCCTGGCATAAACATTTTAGGCAAACTCTGTACTCCACCTTCAATCAAAGCTCTAGCTCCAAAAGCAATACGTTTACCGCCTTCTAACATTTTTCTTATAGCCTTATGCGTTTTAAATCTTTGAAACTCATCAAAGGGAGATAGGTAAGGATTTTGGTAATCTAGACCAATAACATATCCAAAATAAATTTGTTTATTTTCTGCATGATAGATAAAGCTTCCACCATAAGTTTTGTTATCTAAAGGCCATCCCGCTGTATGCATGACCAATCCTTCTTGATGCTGTCCTTCACTTACTTCCCATATTTCTTTAAAACCAATACCATATTGTTGAGGATTTTTTCCTTCATCTAGATTAAATTTTTTAATTAATTGTTTACCTAAATGACCTCTGCATCCTTCAGAAAAGACAGTTACCTTTGCATGTAATTCCATTCCTTCTTGGTAAGTATCTTTTTTATTTCCTTCTTTATCTAAGCCCATATCTAAAGTAGCTACACCTTTTACTGACCCATCATCATTATAAAGAACTTCACTAGCAGGAAACCCAGGGAATATTTCAACTCCTAATTTTTCCGCCTGCTCAGCTAACCAACGGCAAAGATTAGCAAGGCTAATGATATAGTTCTTATGATTTTTTTGTACTGAAGGTAAAAGCCATGTAGGCCAACTTAATGAAGAATTTTTTCCCAAAAATAAGAATTTTTCTTTTGAAACTTTTGTTTTTACTGGAGCACCTTCATTTTTCCAATTAGGTATTAATTCATCAAGCGCTTTTGTTTCAAACACATTACCACTTAAAATGTGAGCTCCAACTTCAGCGCCTTTCTCAAGGATACAAACATTTAAATTAGGATCGATCTGTTTAATTTTGATAGCTGTAGTTAAGCCAGCTGGACCTGCGCCAACTATTACCACATCATAATTCATTGCTTCTCTGGACATGGACTTTACTATATCATAGAATTTTTACATGAAAAGGATTCTAGCTATCATAGTTTTTAACTTATTCATCGTGACCTCATCTCACGCAGATGATATTCGAGATTTGCAGATTGAAGGGATAAGCGTAGGGGATAGTGCCCTCAAGTATTTTTCTGAGGAATTAATTAAAAATTCTACTACCAAAATTCCCGGCAATCATAATAACGAATATCAATGGGCTACAATTTATGACGGAACTAAGATTTCCGGCTATAGAAATCTTTCAGATTTTGCATACACAACTTTTGATACGGTAGAAATCACATTTAAAAAAAATGATAAAAATTTTATTATAGAAGGCTTGTCTGGAGGTATTACAAATGCATTTAAAAAAAATATTTTAAATATTGAAGACTGTGAAAAACAAAAAAATAAAATGTATCAAGACGTAAAATCAATTTTTAAAGGTTCGATCTCTAGATCCGATAATGGGTCTATTCCATTTGATAAGACAGGTAAAAGTAAATATTTTCGATCAGCTTTTCAACTATCCAACAATTCTAAATATATGGAAATTGAAATATCATGTGTTTTTTACATAGGAGAGTTAACAAAAGATTTTACCACTTCTGTAGGCACGACTATCAAGTCTGATAAACTTAATGATTGGTTCGCTGGTATCTACAAATAATTATGAGGGTATTAATAGCAGTATTAGTTTTAATTTTTAGTCTTCAATCCTGGACCAAGGCAGATGATATCAGTGACTTTGAGATAGAAGGGATGAGTATTGGGGATAGTTTGTTAGATTTTTATAGCGAGAGAGAAATTAATAACTTTTATAACTATGATCATTTGCCTTCTGATATGAAGTTCAGAATTGCTGATGATCAAAGAACAACAGGTAGTTATGATTCATTACAATTTTTTTATAAACCTAAAGACCAAAAATTTAAAATCTATAGTATTTCTGGAGCTGTTTTTTGTAACTCTAAAAATGAATGTAATAAAATTTTTGAAGAAATTAAGTCTGATATGGCAAAATCACTAGGAGGAAAAAATTTTAAAAAAAACAGTTATAGACACTCTGATGATAAGTCTGGCAAAAGTTTTGCAACCTATTATTATCTAGCTGTAGATGGAGGACATATAAAAATTGAATATATGGATTGGTCGGAAAAAGTGGAATTTTCAGATAACGTAAATGTTGCGATCAATTCAATTGAATCAATAAAATGGATGCAAAGCAATTATGGAACAAAATAAAGCAATTAGACTATTCATTTTATTTAACTTATTAATTCTTATCTTAACGTTTAGCTTTCAGTCACTCACCAAGGCAGATGATATTAGTGACTTTCAAATTGAAGGGATGAGTATTGGCGATAGTGCACTAGATTATTTTACTATTAATGAGTTAAACGATTCACTGGATAAATATGATTATTTAGACAAATATAGATATTATTTTTTTTCTTATCCTAAAGGTAAAGAATATGAATATCTTCAGATAACTGTAAAACAAAAAGATAGTAAATATATAATTTATGATCTTCAAGGACATATTTTTTATTCAAATAATATCAAGAAATGTAATAAAAAATTAAACGAAATAAAAAAGGATATAGACGGAATTTTAAATACAGAAGGAAAAGAATATTCAGGTGCTCATTGGATAGATAAAACTGGTGAAAGCAAATATAAAAGAATTAACTATAGCCTTCAAGGTGGGATAGTAGATTTAATTTGTTTTGATATGAGTAAAAAATTGGAAGAAAAGGGCAAAGAAGATAGGCTATCAATAACTTTTACAAGCAGGGAATTTGCTGAATGGCTTGATAAAAATTATTCAAAAATGAAAACGAATTAAAATTAAATAATTATTTATTTAGAAAGTAAATATTTGTATAGAAGCTAATAAATAAACCAGTCCCAACCAGGTTCTAAGTTTTTTATTAATAATTGTAACCATTCTTTGATTTCTAACTATAAATCTACTGAATCCAATACTCATAAAAGTGGGCATACAGCAGAAGATATAAGATAATAAAATATATTTATCCAATGCAGTTAAATAATCCAGTTTAGGAATATCATCTGAAAAAACAAAGTTATATGCAATCAAAGCTAATAGAGCAACTATAGAAGTTGTTAATCTCGACTCTAGATGGCGAGTAGGAATCCATAAAACAAACCATGCGACACTTAATATTAAAAACACAGGTATTATAATTTTATAAAAATAGTGAGCTGAATTTCTTTCAATATCTAAAACTAAGTTGATAGAATTTTCATGGAAAGGATGTATTTTATTTGAATAGGGACTATAATAGTTATCTAAGATTATTTCTTCACTCTCTATATTGGTATTAGTTACAGTCCATTCTTTTAGATAATTTTTTGAGATTTTATTTATGTATTCCTCTAATCCTAAAAATGCACCTCTCTCAGGAGTTAAAAAATGTACTGAGCCATAACCTGTTTTTGGCCAAACCTCTGAAATGTTTTGACTGCTATTCGTATTAGAGGTAATTGAAATTTTTAATTTCTGTTTATCAAAAGGAAACTTTTTAAAATTAAATACTTGTCTGAATTGTCCTATACCGTATTCATGCCTAATAGTTTTTACTTCATTGTTATCATAAGTAAAATATACAGGATAACATCCTTCAGTGACCGGAGTTCCAGTACCTGTCCTTATATCAACATCGTATTTGTATTCTTTAATATGAATTTCGTCTATGGGGTATGGCCCAGCATCATATGTGGTACAATATCTATCATCCCCCAATAACCCTTCAGCTAATGAATTAAGCTCAGGTCTTTTATTAGTAAAGTCTGCTCGAAATGTTATTTCTAGTAACCCTTTATTGGTATCAATGGTATTTATAAATTCTAAATAAAAATTAGATAGCTTCATATCATTATAATCATAAATGTTGGGTTTAAGAGAGATTATTTGGTTATCTTTAAAAGTAAGTTTTGCTTCAACGTTTTGTTTATGAAGTTTTCTTATTTCTTTATCTGAAGTTTGAGATAAATCTGTATCATTATATTTTTTAATCGAAACACCTGGTTGAATATCTTTGTTAAATAAAGAAAATCTTACAATAGGTAAATTTTGATTATCTCTTTTTATGATAATTTTTTTGTTATTTTTATCCCAAGCAAAATCATAAAATATTCCAATATCATTTCTTCTTTCCTGAAAAGGGTATTGTCCGATAATTTCTGTATAGTTTTCAATTATTTTATTGTTAAATTTTTCTCCTACATCGGCTTTAGCTTGAAAAAAGTCAGGTAATACCACGCTTAAAAAAAGCAACAAAAGAAATTTATATTTAATCAAATTCATAAACAATAAGTTGAGTTTGATTTATTATAATCATAATATTAAAAGAATGGCAAAGATAAGAAAAAGCGCCTCTATAGAGAGCGGTTTAATGGAGGTTTTAAAAATTTTATCTGATGAAGAAATTAACAAAGCAATCGGCAAAACTTCATCATATTTGAGAAAATGTAGTAACCCTGATTTAGCCCAACAAATTGATCACAACGACTCATTTAAACTTGATCAAGCCTGTATTCAAAAAGGCAAAGCTCCACCTTTATTTTATGCTTACGAGTATATGATTGCGCAGTTGCTAGAGAAAGCTGATAATTTTGAAAATAAGGATATTAATGAAATGCTAGTTAAATCTACAATACTACATGGAAAACTTACGGAACTAGTTAAAGAGGCTAAGGACCCTAAAGGTGAAAAGGGTAAAGAGATATCAGTTTTAGAGAAAAAAGATATATTTGAAGCTATTACAGATTTAGAAAACAAAATTCTTAAAATTAAACTTACTATAGATAGTAAAAATTAAGTATCTGTAATAATTATAATTAAAATTATTCTTCATATAAATATTTTAAAATAAATTTATCGTTAAATTTCTTAACTTGAGTTGTCCGGTCAAGAACATATTTCTTATAATAATCATCAGTAATCCAACTAATTAACATTCGAGAATCAAGAGAATTATCATTAAATTTTCCGTAACTACAATATACCGCTAATACATATTTTTTTTCATTATCTTTATATTTATAAACTGAAGAATCCCATAAATGTTTTCTCTCTTTACCAAACTTACTATTAGTTTTTGAATAATTTGATATAAAACTTCTTGGATTTAAATCAAGAGATTGGGCTAATTCTGAAATAAATTTATTTTTAATTTTAGGACAATCATTTTGAAAATTATTTTTTTGCGGAAACAAACTTTTTCCTGCTGTAATATTAATGATATTAAAGTTTTTATTAGTTCGTAAATAATAGTAGTTAAAAATTGAATCACGTTCTATTTTTAAGTCTTTATCAGCAAATGTATAAATATTCTTTGGAAGAAAATTCGTTGTTCTACCATATTCAATTTTTGCGTATTTACTAACATCATCAAATATTTTAATTCCAAAAATATTATCAATATTTGCATAAAGGTAATTCGGTGAATTTGTAATAAAAAAAATTATTAAAAGATATTTAAGATATTTTTTCATATTTATCCCATTTACCATCTTGATCGTTATCATAAGCCATTATATCTGCGGTACCGTTATCATCTTCATCTATTTCTGCTCTATCAGCATTACCATCTAGGTCATCATCAAATAGAAAGATTTCAAAGTTTTCATTTTCATTTTCGTCAAATGCTACTGCTTCAACTATACCATCCTCGTTTTGATCAATAATTGCGGCATCTATCTTTCCATTTTTGTTTTCATCTATAAACCAAACATCTGTAATACCATTTTTGTTCATATCTCTTTTTTCGGCATCAGGGTATTTTTTATCTATGCTATTTTTTTTGGCTTTTTTATTTTTTTTGGTGATCCAAGTAGGTTCTTTTTTTTTCTTTTGAATATAGTTATTTTTTTTTATTTTTTTTTCCGGTTTTTTTAGAAACTCAACCACATCGTTCACTGATATAGCAAAATTTAAATTTTCACCTTCTTTAGTAAATGTATTTACTCCAACTAATTTTTTATTTTTATTGAATAAAGGCCCACCAGAGTTACCTGGATTTATAGGAGTTTGTGTTTGTATTACATCAGCAAAATGAAAGGAATTTTTATATTTCCACTTATAATTTGGCCTCAACTGACTTACCATGCCGCTGCTAAAACTCCAAATTAAATCATCAGGATGTCCAATAGCAAAAACTGTTTCACCAATACTGACATCGTTAAAATTTCCTAATGTAACTGGCTTAATGTCATTTGGCAATTTCACAACCTCCAATAAAGCTAAATCTTTTTCTTTATCTATTTTAACAACTCTTGCTTCGTAGGAGTCTAAATTATCTAACATGTATTGTTCAGCGACTAAATCTTTAGGTTTAAGCCATACCTTTACACTTTTAGAGCCTTCAACAACGTGCCAATTAGTTATTATTTTTTTTCCTTTATGATTTATTACAAAACCTGAACCAGAAGTGCTTTTTTTTCTGTTTCCTATGAAAACAACACTTTTAGCATAATCTTTATAAATATCTTCTGATGCTCCTTTAAATTTAGTTCGAGGAGGTCTGTTTTTATTTTTACTAATTAATTTTGGTCTAATTATATTTAAGTAATCTTTATCAGTCTCAATATCTTGTTTTAATTGATTAATTTGTTTTTTGTTAGTTAATGGCGTTTGGTATATAACTAAATTCTCTTTTCCAGCCATCTTAGAGCTAAAGATAAGACTATTAAAATTTTCTGAATAAGCTGCAGTACCGTAAGAAATTGTAATAAATAAAATTAAAAATCTTTTAATCATTTAAGATTATTTTTAGGGATGAATATAAAATCACCTCCAAGATGCTTCCAGGTATCGGGATGGTAGTAATAAGGTTTTTGATTATAATTTCCAGCAAATGCATTTTCTAAATTAAATGCTACTGATCTCATATTCAAAGGATTAGACTCTTTTTCAAAAATATTTAGCATATTTATAAATGATAGAGCAAAAATAGAATTTTTTGAGTTTGGAGCAGTATCACTTACTTGACCTAGACTTCCAGAAGACAAAACACTTCTTGATCGCAAGTCTAAATAATCTTGTAGTTTCGTATTTAAAATTTTGCGATCTTCATTATTTTCCATATCAAGTATATTAACCCCTTTAAATTTTCCACCTACATAACACGAGTCAACCATCAGCGCTAAATGATGAGCCTTAATCTCAGTAAGAAATATATTTAGCTCATTTATATTAATCCAGTCACCATTACCCCATTCTAAACTACCATCTTTTGGTATCCAATAAGCTTGTTCTGCTTTAACCATTCCGTGACCAGAGTAATAAATTAAAACAAAATCATTAGTTGTTGTAAGCTTTGATAGATCTTGAAAAGCTTTAAAAATCTCTCTCTTAGTTCCATCCCTAACCATCATAATTTTTTCGAATTTATAACTTTTATCTAGAACTGCTTTAATAGCAGTTATATCGTTAATTGGAGAAACAAGATCATCCCAGCCATTGTCATTGTAATTTGAATTTCCTATTAGCAATGCATAATATTTACCTTTTGGATTTAAAGTAATTCTTTTCTTAGGTGTAGATGGCAAACTTCTAACAATTGATTCTTCTACTTCTTTATTTTTGTTATAGAGCTTGGCTATCTCAGTTTTGTTAACATTAAAATCAAAATTTAATCTTTCTTTACCATCACTTGTCTTGGCTTGGCCCCAACCAGAATTCTTTGTCTGAGATGTTTTACCTGCAAACTTTAAACCATTAGAACATTTTCCAAAAACTCTTGAAGTTAACTCACCTTGGTCGACTATTAAAACGGTAGACCCAATCTGACAAGTAGTTTTTCCATCATTGAAAAAACCTACTCCTTTACTGGTTTCATAAAATCCATCTATTAGCTTTGAGTTTTCGTCTGGAAAAACATAACCATAGAAGAATAGGTTTTTAACTTCATTAGAACCACTAAAATATATAGCTCCTTTAGGCAAATCATTAATGCTACTTATATATTTTGTCTTAGTTTTTTTGGTAATCCAAGATTTAACTGTATTTGTAATTTTCTTTTCTTCTTTTTTATATTCTTCTTTGTTTTCTTTAACTTCTTTTTTTTTCTTCTTTAACTTAACTTTATCTTTTAATTTTTTAAGTTTAATCCACTCAGATTTTTCTTTTTTTTCTTTTTTTATTGTTTCTTTAGATTTATCACTTTTTTTAGTGATCCAATTAGCTTCTGCAGATGAAATTAGAAAAATACCTACAAAAAATAGTATGCTAATTTTTTTAGCTAATTTAAACATCCTAATATATTAAATAATATTAATTAAATTTCTATTCTTTTTTTATCTTCTTTTTGGCAATCTACCGCCACTTTTAATACAATCTTCGATTGTTGTGAACTTTTTGAAATTTTTTGTTTGATCATAATATTGTGAACCAGCTTTGTGACAAATACCTGTTTTTGACTTTTTTACAGGAGGGTCGAGTTGATCACATGAAATAATAAAGATTATTGATAAAAAAAATATAACTAGCTTTTTCATCTTAAATTAAGGTTTATTACATTCTGAACCATGCACACCATAGGCGCTGATCTCTTGAGAACAAATATAAATAGTTTTATACTTTTTGAGAGTGAAAATTTTTACTGCAGCTCTTTCAAATTTAACAATCTCAGTTTTAACAATTTTAAAATTTTGCTTTAATAAATCATTCATTTTTGAAGCATATAATGGACTAGACCATATGCTAAAAGTTAATAATAAAACAAATATTTTTTTCATAACTTAAATATAGAGAATTTTAAAAAAATTTCTTGTCCAAATATCTTCTAGATTTTGGACTAAAAAATTTTTGTCTCATTTCTAATCAAAACTTGGACAAGAATTTTTTTAAATAACAACTATATCTAAATCATGAAAACAAAAACAAAGGAGACAAAAATGAGAAAAGTAAAAGTACAAGAAGATACGAATAGTACTTCAGTATTGCAAATACTAGGATTTTTACTAGTTGCTTTTGCAATTGCAGATTTTGCACTGTCATGGGCTGGAGTAAATCTAACAAGCTTTATGGGCGCAGCATCAAGATTTTCCCCAATGATCTTTGGATTTCTTGGCGCAACATTAATGAGTGTTGGAAAGGATGGTGACTAAATATTTTACTCTCCCCTTTGAAATAAAAAGGGGAGATAAATTCAAAATGAAATCATTTATACACTCAACTATTAGACTTGTAATTTCTTTAGGTAAATTTGGAATCTTGTTTTATACAATTTCTTTAGCAAGCATTGCATTAAATTCATCAGATAATTTCAGATATCTTAAAAACGGTTCACCACTATTAAAGTTAAGCGCTGTTTATATCCAAGGCGAAATTAACTCTAATATTAAAAGAAAACAGAGGCAAGTTTTACTTGAAGTATAGGAAACAATATGAAAGAATTTTTATATAATATTTTAAAATCTATAAGGTTATTTTTTAAAGGAAATGATATGAGCTATGATTTTACGAACGTTAAAGTTAAACAAATAGAAGAAAAAATTAATCTTAAAGAAACAGCAACCAATGACGGGAAAAATAATTTACCAAGAGCCTCATCTGAAACTTTTTCAAATTGTGAAAATGAAGCGATAGTTTCCGCAGATGAGTTCAGAAACAGTCAAGTTTCAAAAGCTGTAGATTATTTAAATTCTATCAAAGGTAAGATTATCGATAGTACTGCAAAATTAGGACAAAAACATTTCTATATTGATGAGTTTAAAAATAGAATCGATCAAACTTTAACAGCTGCTGAAAGCAAATTATCAAATTTAAAGAGCGCTTACACAACACAAAACAATGAAGTTCGTAATTTTAAATTAGAAAATAAATTAAATAGAGAGCCTAAATCACCATCTACGTTTAATATAATAATAGCTATGTCTATAATTGCTATATTATTTTACATAGAACTTAAAGTGAATGGAAATTTACTTGCACCAGCTATGGCTAGTGGCCAAAAAGAAGGAATGGCTATAGCAGCTGCAGTAGCAGGATTAAATGTATTTGTTTCATTCGCTGTAGGCTTTTATGCGCTAAAAAACTTTCATCATGTTCAATCAATTAGAAAAAATATTTCTAAATTTGGTTTAAGTATTTATTTATTATTTATCTTTTATTTAAATTGGTCTTTAGGAGCTTATAGAGCAATACACGAAACAACTGGTGAAAATCTTATTGATGCCATTATGGGAAATAGCAACTCCCCAAGCGAAGCAATTGTTGGAAGTCCAGCATTGCCCTGGACTGTTGACTTAACATTTACTTCTTTAATACTAGTTTTTGTTGGAATTGGATTTGCTCTTGCATCCCTTATTGATGGTTATCTTTTTAATGATCCTTATCCTGGATATGGATCTGTTGGTAAAGATAGAAATGATAATCAAAAAGAAATTAATAGAATGAGAGAACATTTATCTTCTGAAGTTACTACTTTATTTAAAAATGAAATTCGAAAAACTGGAGAAAATAGAGATGCTATAATTAATAATACTTTAAGAAAAAATTGGGTTTCAAGCATAACATCTTTAGAAAATACTTTTGAGGGTTACAGAAGATTTTCAGAACAATTAAGTTTTGCCTTAGATCATACAATAGGTGAGTATAGAACGATCAATAGTATGTATAGAACAGAATCAGAGCCTAAATACTGGAAAGATGAAAAGGGAAAAGTTAAAACAAAATACTATGAATTAAGAGAAGAAAAAAGAGATCCTAACGCAGTATTTAAAGATTTTGCAGTTCTCTATCTTAATAAAGATCAAATAGAAAAAAAGATCGAACACTATCAAAACTCAATTCAAAATGAATCAAATGATTTCATTAATAAACTCAATTTATATAACGATGAAATTAATAAAAGAATTGAAGCTATACGGACTAAATATGATATTTCGACAATTTAATTTATTAATAGCTTTTTTAGTATCATTTTTTTTAGTCTCAAATTTAGCTTACGCTAAAAAGTTTCCAGCAGGATACCCTGAATGTTGGCAAGACACTAAAAATCCAATTATATTAGATCCTAAAAATTCAAATCAATTTTGCCCTTTAAATTCTAAAGTAGGCCATAAGTTTTTTTTAGTAGATTTTACGTCTCCTTTACAACAGCCTCAAATTGACTGGATAGCAGGTAGAATATTTGGAAATGCTTTAACTAAAGAAACGCCTCCGTATTACAAGATTTCTTATATGAAAATTGATAATACGGCTCCACAATCACAAGTAATTAGTTATTCTAAATGCAGGTTTAAAACAGGGAATAAATCTAAATTTAAAGGTGAAAAAACTAATACTGGTTGTGAAGGAGAAAAACAAATAGCAAAAGTTTATAAAGCTTGGTCAGAATTAACTTCTAAGTTTGAAGGAGAGTTTTTACATCTTAATCACCAAGAAGGTAAAAGAAGTTTAATATTTGAATATTTGTTTCATGTTTTAAGAGAGTCAAAAACTGATTTTACCTCAGATTATCCCAAGAGAGAATTAGTAATTGTTTCTGATTTAATGCAACATTCTAAGAGATTCTCGTTTTATAATCATTGTAAAACTAATCTAACAATTATTAAACCTGATAAGTGTAAATCTTTTGCAAGTCTGATTAAAAATAAGAAAATTAAAAATTATATAGATGATAGAAAACCAAAAAGAGAAACACTTAGCAACCTCAAAGTAACAATTTTATATATAAATCATGATTATGAAACTAGAGATGGTTTATCTAGTTCTCTCGTTACGTTGTGGGAAGATTTATTTAAATATATTGGTATTAAAAACTACGAAATTGTTAAACAACTTGATATACAATAATGCTTACAGATCCTTCATTAATTTATCTATCAACTATAATTCCTCCAATTTTATTAGGTCTTGCAATATGGAAGTCAGATAAGTTTCCTGAACCAGGAAAGTTTCTTGTAGCATCTTTTTTATTGGGTGTTTCCATTAGTTTCCCTTTGCATTTATTCATCATGATAGCAGAAGATCATATTGCTCCTTTATTAGGACTTGATCTTAATGCAATAACTGCTTGGAACGAAGGTGCTTGGAAAGATGATAATGCAGTTTATCCAGCAGCTGAAAGAACTTTTATGAGTTTTTTTAGAGCAGCATTTTTAGAAGAGGGAATAAAGTTCGCTATACTTTTATTTTTCTGTGTAAGATTATCCGCTTTGAACGAACCAATGGATGCAATAGTTTATGGTGCCGCTATTGGACTAGGTTATGCTGCTATGGAAAATCTTGGATATTTAAATTCTGGTGATTTAGAAACTGCATGGACATTTTCTATTGTTAAAGTTAGATATTTACCTTTAGTTATGCATCTGGGTTTTGGTGTATTAATGGGATGGTTGCTAAGCTTAAATCTTTTTGAGGAAAGAAGTCAATTTAAAAGAAGAATAATGCTTATATTGGCTTTAGCAGTGCCTGTAACCCTGCACGGCTCATATAATTATTTACGTGCATATGAAGTATTTCCTGTTTTAACTTTAATTTTAACTATAGGAATAATTTATTTTTACAGAAGAGAACAATTGAGAAAAATTACTGAGGACATAGATAAGGCAAAAATTGAAAACATAGATGTCTTTTATTCTTATTTAGTTTCAGTTATATTAGTTACGTTAGTAATTTTGTCAGCAATAATTACTTAAAAGAAAGGAGAAAGTATGGAATGGTTAATTATAATCATAGTAGCAGGGGCTTTTTACTATGGGATTTATAGATTAGCGTTATCAAAAAATAGAAATCCATGGAATTGGATTTTACCTGCTCTTTTGATTTCACCATTAATTATAATTATTATATTAGCTTGCTGTAGTTCTTTGCCTAAAAAAAAATCTACTACAAGAAGAAAAAAAAATAAAAGAAGAGGGTAAATTGAAAAGAATTATTACTGCATTTTTAATTCTTTTTGCAATCAATACTTCGAGTGTATACTCCGAAGATTATCATTCTTTTCTTAAAAAAAAAGCTGATCAAGGTGATGCCAGATCACAAAATGATCTGGGACATATGTATCTAGATGGTTTTCCTGGTTACAATATTCCAAAAGATCATGAGAAAGCAGTTGAATATCTCATTAAAGCAGCAGAACAAAATCAAGTAAACGCAATGACTAGCGTTGGATGGTTTTTATTTACAGGAGAGTATGGCGCACCTAAAGATTATGAAGAGGCAATAGCCTGGAATAAAAAAGCATCTGATTTAGGTTGTTCTATAGCAAGTTATAATATGGGTCTCTTTTATTACGGAGGATTGGCCGATTTAGATCAAGATTTAAATGAAGCAAAAAGATTTTGGCTTTTAAGTGCGTCTCAAAATATTGATAATAATAATACATGCAACGCAGATGCAGATGAGCTATTAATAGAAATCAATCAATATAATAAAAATCCCTCAAAAGAAATGCAGAAACTTAGAGATTTTTATATAACTCTTTTGAAATCAAAGCCAATTTAAAGTGAAGAAAATTTTTATAATCATAATTTTTTTTAGTTTGTGCTTCATAAGCCCATCCCAAGCGGATGATATTAGAGACTTCGAGATAGAAGGGATAAGCATTGGGGATAGTTTGTTGGAATTTGTGACTTTAGCAGAAATAGATAAATTTCCCGGAAAAGAGGAGAGAGAATATAAACGAACATTAATTCAAAAAAATTTAGAAATTTATGACAGTTTACTCGTAACTTATAAAAAAAATGATAATAAATATATAATTGAAGGTTTAACAGCTAACATTAGAATTAATTCAGGAATTAACAATTGTTATAAAAAGATGAGCTCTATTGAAAAAGAAATTTCATCTTTATTTTCAAATCTTATCCGAAAAAATTGGGGAATATTAGAGCTTGATATACCTTATCAAACATACAATCCAATTACATATGATTTTGAAAATAAAGATAGAATTCAAATAGCATGTTGGGATTTAAGAATTAGTAAAGATAAAGATAATGATAGCGACTTGTTTAAATTTTCGTTAATGAGTTCAGACTATATGAATGCAATAAAACTAGAAGCAGTTGAGAAATGAAGGTATTTCTATCAGTATTAATTTTAATATTTAGTCTTCAATCTTGGACTAAGGCAGATGATATTAGAAACTTTCAGGTAGAGGGATTGAGTATTGGGGACAGTGCATTAACAATACTCAGCCAAGATGAAATAAAAGAATATAAAAGATTTATTTATAATCAAAAAGATTATTATTCTGTAGCTTTTAGCCTGCCAAGTTTCAAAGTTTATGAATATGTCCAGCTTAATATTAAATCAGGAGACCAAAAATTTATAATTGATAGTATAGAAGGGGGTTTTATTACAAATTATAAAGAATGTAAGAAAAAAAAAAATATAATCGCAAATGAATTAAAATCTACTTTTCCTAATTTAAAATTTGCACCTGGAAAAGAATTAGTACAAAAAAATGTACGTAAAGAAACATCTTCTTACTTATTTTTTAACACCTCTTTTTTGGATGGTGGAGTAATAAGAGTGATGTGTACAGAATGGTCAAAACAAACAAAAGATACTAAAGGTTGGCAAGATTCTTTAAGAGTAGTTATTAATTCTAAAGAGTTTAATCATTTTTTAGACAAAGAGTATTAATTATTTTTGAATTGTATTCAGTTTGTTTAACTCAGCTAAAAATTCTGGAAGAGCTGTAAATAAATCTGCTTCTAAACCATAATCCGCAACGCTAAAGATTGGTGCTTCACCATCTTTATTAATCGCGACAATTATTTTACTCTCTTTCATGCCAGCTAAGTGTTGGATTGCACCTGAAATTCCAACAGCAATATATAAATCTGGAACAACCACCTTTCCTGTTTGACCGACTTGATGGTCATTACTTATATAACCAGCATCAACTGCTGCTCTAGATGCCCCAACAGCAGCATTTAGTTTATCAGCTATATCGTTAATTAATTTAAAGTTGTCTCCACTTTCTAATCCTCTACCACCCGACACAACTATTCTAGCTGTTCCAAGCTCTGGTCTCTCTGATTTAGTTTCTTCTCTTTTAATAAATTTAGAAGTGTTAGGAATATCCACTGCTTCAACTTTTTCAATTGAAGCTGAACCGCCTGATTTTTCTGCAGTATCGAAAGAAGTTGGTCTTATTGTTACACATTTTTTTTTGTCATTACTCTTTACCGTAGCAAAAGCATTACCTGCATAAATAGGTCTTACGAAAGTATCAGGACCATTTACTTTTATTATATCGCTTACTTGGGATATATCCAAAGCAGCTGCTACTCTAGGCATAAAGTTTTTTCCAAAAGTATTAGCTGATGCAACAATATGATCATATTTTTCTGAAACCTTAACTACTAAAGGAGCCAGCTTTTCTGGTAAATAATTTTGATAATTTGGAGAGTCACAAACTAAAACTTTTTTTACCAAAGGAACACCTGCTACTTCTTTTGAAACGTTATCACAATTTGATCCTGCTATTAATACATGCACATCCCCGTCTATCTTAGATGCAGCAGTAATTGCATTAAGTGTAAAAGGTTTAAGTTTTGAATTATCGTGTTCTGCTACTAACAATACTGACATTATATTACTTTAGCCTCATTTTTTAATTTACTTACTAACTCCGCTACATTTGCAACTTTAATACCCGCTTTTCTTTTTGGAGGCTCTTCAACTTTTATTTGCTGAATTCTGTTAGTAAGATCAACACCCATATCTTTAGCATTTAATTGCTCCATTGGTTTTTTCTTTGCTTTCATAATGTTTGGAAGTGATGCAAATCTTGGTTCGTTTAATCTTAAATCACAAGAAACTACCGCTGGTAAATTAACCTCTATTGTTTCAAGTCCTTCATCGATTTCTCTTACTATTTCTATAGATTTATCTTTTAAATTTACTTTAGAGGTAAAAGTTGCTTGAGGCCAACCAAGCATCGCGGCGAGCATTTGACCCGTTTGATTACAATCATCATCAATTGCTTGTTTACCTAAAAAAACCATGTCAGGTTTTTCTTTTTCTACAATTTTTTTAAGAATTTTGGCAATACCTAAAGGTTCAATATAGCTATCAGCCTTTACATGAATTCCTTTATCAGCTCCTACTGCAAGAGCTTTTCTAATACTTTCTTGAGCCTTATCCTCTCCAATTGAAATGGCAACTACCTCTTTAACTTTACCAGACTCTTTAAGCTTAACTGATTCTTCTACCGCATTATCATCAGGCGGATTAGTTGACATTTTTACATTATCTGTATGGACACCAGAGCCGTCCTCTTTAACTCTAATTTGAACGTTGTAATCAATAACTCTTTTAACTGCTACTAGAATTTTCATTATTACCTACATTCTGCAGAATTCATTTGAGCGCCAAGAAGAAGAAAAGATATAGCACCAATAAACCATGCTCGATTGTCTTTAGATGAACCTGTTAAGTTATATGCGCCTTTCGGAGTTTTTTCTGCGTTAGAATATTTGATAACGATACCTGCCGAGGTAGTTTCTACTGCAGTACCTCCTGAAATTTTAATTTTAGAGCTTCCACCAGAATATTTACAGGTAAAACTCGCAGCATGACCTATATTATTTAATAAACACCCTATTACTAAAATTAAGAAGAATTTTTTCATTTAAGCTCTCAGTAATTTGTTTTCAGAGTCATATGGAGACTCTTCTACTATGGAAGCTTCATGCATTTTACCAAGAATATCTATTTTTAATTTTTGCCCAACTTTTGCTAACTCTGGTTTAACCATACCTAAAGCGATTGATTTTTTTAATCTAAATCCAAAGTCTCCGCTGGTAGCTCTACCAACAACAGAGCCGTTGTCATATATAGGATTATTTCCCAAGACATCAGCATCAGTTACTCCATGAATTTCCATTGTGACTAATTTATTTGAAAAGCCTTTCGCTCTCCATTTGTCTAATGCCGCACGTCCTATAAAATCTCCTTTATTCGGGTGAACAAATCTATCTAGGCCTGACTCATATGGCGAATATTCAATTGATAGTTCAGTTCCTACCAATTTATAAGATTTTTCTACTCTCAAACTATTCATGGCTCTAATACCATAAGGTTTTAATCCAAATTCTTTTCCAGCTTCCATTAATTGATCAAAAATATGATTTTGATATTCAATTGGATGATGTAGTTCCCAACCTAGCTCACCCACGAAATTAACTCTCATCGCACTACAAGGAGCTAGACCAATATTAATATTTTGTGCGCTTAACCATTTAAATCTTTCGTTAGAAAAATCTGATCTAGAAACTTTTTGCATTAGTTGTCTTGCTTTAGGTCCAGAGACAACTAAAACTCCCATACTATTAGTTAAATTTTCGTATTGAACACTTCCATCTTTTGGCATCCATTTATGAATCCAATCATGATCAAGTCTTTGGTATGCTCCGGCCGAAACCAAATAAAAACTGTCTTCAGATTCTCTCATGATAGTAAATTCAGAGTGAACACCACCTTTTGTATTTAAAGCATGGCAAAGATTAATTCTTCCAATTTTTTTAGGAAGTTTATTAGCAACAAGTTTATCTAAAAATTCTTCTGCTCCTGGGCCTTTAATTCTACATTTTCCAAATGCTGTCATATCTAATATTCCAACATTTTCTTTTACATTTTTACATTCGTTCTCAACATTTTTAAACCATTTGGATCTTCTAAATGACCAGTCATCTTCCTGTTTCTCTCCTTCTTTTGCAAAGAAGTTAGCTCTTTCCCATCCAAATTTAGCACCAAACACTGCTCCTAATTTTTTTAAACGATCATAACATGGAGCTTGTCTTAAGGGTCTACCTGCTTCTCTTTCCTCGTCAGGATAGTGAACTGTAAATACATTTGCATATGCTTCTTCATTTTTAGCTTTTAAATAAGATTTAGTTGCGTATGAACCATATCTTCTCGGTTCAACTCCAAGCATATCAATTGTTGGCTCACCATCAATTATCCACTCAGCTAGTTGCCATCCAGCACCTCCAGCTGCAGTAATTCCAAAACTATGACCTTCATTAATCCAAAAGTTTTTTAATCCCCATGCCGGCCCAACTATTGGATTTCCATCTGGAGTGTAAGCAATTGCACCATTATAAACTTTTTTTACCCCAACTTCTCCAAATGCAGGAACTCTTTTAATTGCACCTTCAATGTGGGGAGCCAATCGATCTAAATCTTCTTGAAATAATTCATACTCACTATCTTTTGAAGGTCCATCAACATAACAACACGGTGCTCCTTTTTCATAAGGACCAAGCAATAATCCACCAGCTTCTTCTCTCATGTACCAAGAGTTATCACTATCTCTAAGCACTCCCATTTCAGGTTTTCCTTCTTTCCTTCTTTTTTGAATTTCTGGATGAGGCTCAGTAACTATGTATTGATGTTCAACTGGAATTACAGGAATATCTAAACCAACCATACGCCCAGTTTGTCTAGCAAAGTTTCCACTGCAAGATACAATGTGTTCACACTCTATATCTCCTTTATCTGTAATGACAACCCAGCCATCTTTAGTTTGTTTAATTCCTTTTACTGTTGTGTTTCTATAAATTTCAGCTCCGTGTTTTCTTGCACCTGTTGCTAACGCCTGAGTTAGATCTGCAGGCTGAATATAACCATCTTCGGGATGTTGAATTGCTCCAACTAAGCCCTCAGTATTAATTAAAGGCCAAATCTCTTTTACTTGATCAGGTTTTAAAAATTTTACATCTACCCCTATAGTTTTAGCTACACCGGCGTATTGATGATACTCATCCATTCTGTCTTGAGATTGAGCTAAACGAATATTTGAAACAACACTAAATCCTACATTTTTACCAGTTTCTTTTTCTAAGGATTTATAAAGTTGAACTGCATATCTATGAAGTTGTCCAACAGAATAACTCATATTAAATAAAGGTAATAATCCAGCAGCATGCCAAGTAGAGCCAGAAGTTAACTCTTTTCTTTCAACCAATACAACGTCTGACCAACCTTTTTTTGCTAAGTGATAAAGCACACTAACGCCAACTACTCCACCACCAACTACAACCACTTTTGTTTTTGATTTCATTAGACATTATTTAGCTTTACAGTTGATACTGAGTCAAACTAATTATTAGTCGAGATTGTAAATCTTGAAAATAAGGCCATATAGGATATTTTAAAGGACAAATAAGTCTTTGAAAGACCTCATTATTTTATTATAATTAAATTATGGCGTGTGGTAGCGATAAATGTAAATGCACAAACTGTGTTAATGAAGATTGTAAATGCAATGGATCTAAAGAGTGTATTTGCAAGCCTGAAGACTTATCTTGTTGTTGTGGCAAGTAAAAAATGAGCAATAAAGATTGGGATCCAAATTTAACTCCTGAGCAAAATTATGTTTTAAGACAAGAAGGAACAGAGTCTCCAGGCTCAAGTCATTTAAATAATGAAAAAAGAGAAGGCTCTTATCATTGTGTAGGTTGTGGAGCTAAATTATTTGACTCTAAAACAAAATATGAAAGTGGTTCTGGTTGGCCATCTTTTTATGAGTCTTTGCCTGATGTGTTTGAAGAAAAAACTGATATGAATATTGGCTACCCAAGAACAGAATATCATTGTAAAAGATGCGGAGGGCATCACGGCCATATTTTTAATGACGGTCCAAAACCCACAGGAAAACGATACTGTAACAACGGAATATGTTTAATTTTTAAAAATAAAAAAAAATGAATTTTTTTAGATATATCTATTATATGTACTATAGGTCTAAAATTTTTTTTCCAAAAAAAACATATTCAATGTACGGCGAAGACCTCAAAGTCATTGATTTCTTTAAAAGAAAAAAAAAAGGTTTCTATGTCGATATTGGTTGCTATCACCCTATTGAGGGAAATAATACGTATTTGTTATTCAAAAAAGGATGGAATGGAATTAATGCCGATGTAAACAGTCTTTCTATAGAATTGTTTAAGAAGGCACGGAAAAACGATCGCAATATAAACGTTGCTGTTTCTAATCAGAAAAAAAAATTAAAGATATATTTTAGAAAAAAAATAAATATGCTTAATACTAGTGATGAAAAATTAGCAAAAATTCATTTTAGAAATGGTTTTGAATCAAAATTTATACAATCCAAGTCCTTAAATATGATTATTAAAGAATCTAGATTTGGAAAAAAAAAGATAGACTTCCTTAATATTGATGTAGAAGGAAGTGAACTTAACGTCTTAAAGTCATTAGATTTTAAAAAATACAAACCTAAATTAATTTGTATAGAAATTCATAATCATGAAGAAATGTACAATCCAAACCTTGATTATTTGAAGAGAAACAAAGTTTACAAATTTTTAATAAATAAGCGTTATAAAATAGTTTGGAATAACGGATTTTCATTTATTTTTAACTAAACTATTCAACGGAAGCGAGTATCAAAACGATAAACTTATAGTTGAATAGTTATTCACTCATCTTACAAGTGTTTTGAATACAACTATCTAAAAGTTTAAAACTTATTTTGCCATGTCAACTAGACCAAGGCATCATAAATTTGTTAGACTATCTTTTCATCCGCCATGATAAGAAATATTGTTCCCCAAATTCTTTTCTTTACCTTTATTTTCTCTTTTTTAATTTCACATCCTGTTAATGCAAGTTGGGAACCTGCAAAAGATGGAGACAAAATTATCTTAATAAGACACTCAAAGGCCCCTGGGTTTGGAGATCCTCAAGGCTTTAAAATTAAGGACTGCAAGACGCAAAGAAACCTTAGCAAAGAAGGAATAAAACAATCAAAAAAAATTGGAAAATTATTTGAAAAAAACAAAATTAAAATTGATCAAGTTTTAAGTAGCCAGTGGTGCAGATGTAAAGATACAGCTAAATATGCGTTTGAAAATTATAAAGAGTTTTCAGCACTCAATTCTACTTTTCAGCCGCCCTTCGACAAAAATGCAAAGAAACAGATTAAAGAGTTGAAAGATTTTATTCAAAGATGGGATGGGAAAGGCAGCAACTTAGTATTAGTAACTCATTATGTAATAATAACTGCAATAACAGATGTGGTACCGAGATCAGGGGAAATTGTTATAATAGATAAAAATTTTAAAACTCTTTCAACTATTTTAACTAATTAGAAAAAAATATAATAGGCAAAAATTCCAATAATTAAATATTCTATCGCTGTTTTTAACATTATTAAATTTTTCTTATCATTAAATTTGGAGTTAATATAAAGACTTAATCTTGCGAAAGCTAAGTGGACCAAAATAATACTTAATATAATACCAAGTATTGTTTGATAAAATGAGAAATTTTTGAACCCATAAAAGCAGGCTGCAATAAATGTTAACCAAGAAATATTAGATACGAAAAGAGTTATTAAAATACCTGATCCTTTTTTAAATATGCTTTGAGATTTAATAAAAGTATAAGACCACAATAGAGTAAATAAAAAGCCAATGTATTTAATTATCATGAGCCAATATTGTAATTGCGAGAGATATCAAAGGCAAATATAAAGAGAGTATGATTATTAAGCTAGTTTTTGCTTTTGGTGCTGGGTTTATAAGTTTTTTGACGCCTTGTGTATTACCTATCATTCCAGGATATATTTCTTACATAACTGGTAAAAATTTAACTAAAATAGATCAGGATAAAAAAATTGTCTTGTATAAAACAATTTTATTTTCTTTAGGATTTTCGTTAGTATTTATAACACTTGGTGCTACAGCATCTGCAGTTGGAAATATTTTATTATTTTTATCTAATGAATTAAGAATAGCAGCAGGAGTAATAATTATTTTGTTTTCTTTGCAAATGTTAGGTATTTTAAATTTTCAACTTTTAAATCAAGAAAAGCGAATTGATACAAAAGGATATAAAGATAATTATATATTTCCCTTTGTAGTTGGAACAGCTTTTGCTTTTGGCTGGACTCCGTGTATTGGTCCAATTTTAGGTTCTATTTTAGCTTTATCAGCCACTGATGCATCTATAAGTAAAGGAATTCTTTTGCTTTCTTTTTATTCTTTAGGATTAGCTATTCCTTTTATTTTATCTGGTTATTATATGAATAGTTTTTTAATTTCTAAAAAGGGTTTTGGAAAATATTATAATAGAATAACCAAAACTGGAGGAGCTATATTATTAATAACAGGAATTTTAATCGCCACTAATCAAATTCAAGTTATTAGTTATTATATTTTGACAACGTTTCCTTTCCTTACTAGTCTAGGTTAATGAACGATATAACTGTACTTGGGATATTTGTTGCAGATATTAGTTTTTCAGGAAATAAAATTCCAAGCACCGGAGAAACAATTTTGGGTGATAGCTATAATATTGGGCCTGGTGGAAAAGGATGTAATCAAGCCATAGCAATTTCAAGATTAGGTGGAAAAGTAAATTTTATTTCTAAGTTAGGTAATGACGATTACGGTAAGCTTGCAATAGATAAACTTAAAAAAGATAATATAGATACTTCAAATATAATTATTTCTAACAAGCACAAGACCGGCGTTGCTGGTATTCATGTAGATAAAAATACAGGAAAAAATGCTATTACTGTTGTTAGAGGAGCTCCTTCAAGTTTAACCACCAAGGAAATTGATACAAATTTAATTAAACAGTCAAAAATATTTTTAACGCAATTAGAAATTCCAATAGAAGTTACTTTGCATTGCTTGAAAGCTGCAAAAAAATTTGGCTTAATAAATATATTGAATCCTGCGCCAGCATGTGCACTGAGCAGCGATTTTTTTAAGTTGATTGACTACTTTACCCCTAATGAAACCGAAGCAGAGTTTTATACTGGAGTAAAAATCAATAATGAAAGTGATGCAAAAGTTAGCGCTCAAAAACTAATAGATATGGGAATTAAAAAAGTAATAATTACTTTAGGTGAAAAAGGATTATTTTATTCAGACGGCAAGGAAGAAATTTACTTGAAAGCAACTGCAGATAAAGCAGTTGATACTACGGGTGCAGGAGACGCATTTAACGGAGGATTTTCATTTGCTTTATTAAAAGGAAAAAAAGTAAAAGAGTGTTTAGAAATAGCTAATAAAGTTGCTGGGCTTTCTACTACAAAATTAGGCGCAGGTGACTCAATGCCAACTTTCAAAGATATTAATTTGAAGGTTTAAAAATTAAGCAAAGACCATTGTTACAAAATCTTTTTCCAGTTGCGCTTGGCCCATCATTAAAAACATGGCCATGGTGGACTCCACAATTAGCGCAGTGGTATTCAGTTCTTACCATACCAAATTTACGATCAACTTTTGTTTTAAAAGCTCCTGGTAAAGCTTCTGAAAAAGATGGCCATCCTGTTCCACTATCAAACTTAGATGTGGAAGCAAACAATTTAGCCCCACAATTTGCGCAATGATAAAAACCATCTCTTTTCTCTTTATTTAATTCACTCGAAAACGGTCTTTCCGTTCCCTCATTAAACATAATATTCTTTTGTTCATCAGTTAAATCTTTATTAAAAATTTTTTTTGTTGCTGCTGAGATAAAACTGAGAGGTAACAATAAAGAGGAAATTATTGATAATCCTAAGACTTTTAAAAAGCTTCTTCTCATTAAGATTTTAAAAGTTTATCTAATTCACCGGTTCTATTAGCTTCTTGAAGTTTATCATTCCCACCGATGTAATGATCACCTATGAATATTTGAGGAATAGTTCTTACACCATTTGTTCTTTGTAACATTTCTTTTGCTTTAGCAGGATCTTTCCATATATCTAGTTCTTCAATTTCTACATTTTTTGTTTTAAGCAAGGCTTTAGCTGCTTCACAAAATGAGCAAGGATCTCCAGTATACATTGTTACTTTTTTCATAATTAATATATATCAGTAATTTTAATTTTTTCCCTGAGTTTTTTTCGCGCAAGTTTAAATTTTTTTCTATGTTTAATACTCGTTTTATGAACTCGTTTTCTCCAAAGCCTAAATGAACCTGGCTTTAAATTTTTTCTCATTAATTTAATTACATCTGATTCTGTTTTTCCTGTTTTTTCTCTTATTTCTTCAAATGTAATACGATCAGCCCAGGCTGCCCAGATAACCCAACTATCGTCTTTTTCTTTTGGTTCTGGATTTTTAACTTTTGTTTGAGGAATTAAACTTCTTTTCTTCATTGTTTTCTATATAATCTCTTTTCTCATGTTTCCAAATGATTTTTTTATATTCTTACAAATAATTCTTTTTTTGTTTATCACACCGGGAGCACCAAGAGTACTTATTGTATCCCATACTCTTAACTATACTTTAAGAAGATCAGTGTGGACGGCTTTCGGAGATATTTCTGCAAATATTTGCCAAGGCATTCTAGTTGTATTTGTAATAGGAACTTTTTTAAAAAATAATCCTGAAACTTTAAATGTTTTAAAGTGGATAGGAATACTATATATAGCTTACTTAGCTTACGACACATATACTGCAAAAATTAAATCTATCGAATTAGGAATTAAAGATACTAAATCTCCTTTTTCTTTTTATAAAGATGGTTTCTTAGTTGCTGGTTTAAGTCCTAAAGCTATAATATTTTTTGGAACTATTTTCAGTTCATTTATTGACTTCAGCACAAATTATATTGGTCAGTTTATAATTCTTATGTCTACCTATGTTACTTTAGATTTTATAACT
Organism: Pelagibacterales bacterium SAG-MED29; assembly: GCA_014653815.1. Lineage (GTDB taxonomy): Bacteria > Pseudomonadota > Alphaproteobacteria > Pelagibacterales > Pelagibacteraceae > Pelagilacustribacter. Next base: position 53,185 of record JACWDZ010000001.1, read on the forward strand.
TTAATAATTTATGGCTTGGCAGCAGAAAAAGTTTCAGTATGGCTTAAAGGAAATCCAAAGATTCTAAATACAATCTCTGCGTGTGTATTAATTATTATAGCAATTTATATTGCTGCGACTCAAAGCTTTTAATTTATTCTTACTGTTGTTTTAACCTTCATTTATTGTTTTAATATTTAAAATTAATTAATTAATTAACAAAGGGGAACTAATGAATAAACTAGTAAAACTATTTACTATATTTATTTCAGCTATAACTTTAACACTAGCAAGTATCTCTTCTTCTTTTGCAAAAGTTGAAGGTGAATACATAGTGTTAGGTTCTGCAATATCTCTTACAGGAAAGTATTCTTCTAATGGAGTGCACACTCAAAACGGCTATAACATGGCTGTTGAAAGAATTAATAAAATGGGTGGAGTAAATGTTGGGGGAAAATCTTATAAATTTGAAATCATTTATTATGATGATGAGTCAAATCCTAAAAGAGCTGCTCAGTTAGCTGAAAGATTAATTAAACAAGACGGCGTTCATTACATGCTTGGACCATACAGTTCAGGTTTAACGAAAGCCATCGCACCAGTAACCGAGAAATATAAAATTCCTATGGTTGAAGCAAATGGTGCATCAAGATCTTTATTTACAAAAGGATACAAATATTTGTTTGCGGTGTTATCACCTGCTAACCAATACCTTGAAGTAGCAATTGATCTTGCTGTTGAAAAAAATGGTGGTAAGCCAGTAAAAATTGCACAAGCATTTGAACAAGACGCTTTCTCACAAGATGTGAGACTTGGTATCTTGGATGCAGCAAAAAGAACTGGATCAGAGATCATCATCGATGACAAACTACCAAAAGAACTTAACGATATGGCAGCTACATTGGCTAAAGTAAAAGCTGTTAAGCCAGATGTACTTGTTGTATCAGGTCACACTAAAGGTGCATTAACTGCAATCAGACAAATTTCTGAAATGAAAGTTGATGTTCCTATGTTAGCGATGACACACTGTGATGCTGCTAAACTTTCTAAACAACATGGAAAGAAATCAGAATACGCATTGTGTGCTTCTCAGTGGCATAAAAACTTAAGCTACAAAGATAAGTTTTTTGGTTCAGGTAAAAAGTATGACAAAGACTTTAAAAAAGAGTTTGGTTATGCTCCACCTTACCAATCAGCTGAGTCATCTGCAGCTTTACTAGTGTTTAAAGATGCGTTCGAAAGAGCAAATTCTTTTGACAGAGATAAAGTAAGAGATGCTCTTAAAACTACTGAAATGCAAACTTTCTATGGAAACATTAAATTTGGTCCTGGCGGACAAAACGTTGCTAAGCCAATGATCTTATTCCAAGTTAGATGTAAAGGTGATACGTGTGAGAACAAAGTTGTTGCTCCTACTAAATGGGCCTCAGACAAGTTCTACCATCCAATACCTAAGTGGTCAGAAAGAAGCTAATATCTAATTAATACATTGATAAGCCCCTGGTTTTCCGGGGGCTTTTCTTTTAAAAGATTATAGTCTTTTATGGATTTATTAATATTTCAGGCACCTATCTTAATGGTCCAGGCTTCTTTGGATGGAATTCTTCTAGGAATTTTATTTGCTTTGATAGCTTACGGCATGGCTCTTCAGTGGGGAGTGATGAACATAATTAATATTGCACAAGGTGATTTAGTAATTCTTGGTGGTTACATTGCATACACCATGTATCTTATGGGAATTCATCCAGCTTGGGGAGTGATTGTTTCTCCAATAATAATGTATTTTGTTGGCTGGGCACTTTATAAGTTAGTAATTAATAAAGTTGTAGATCGAGATTTATTTATTTCAATTTTAGCAACTTTTGGTATCGCAATTGTATTTCAACAGTTAATGAATTTTGTTTTTGGAGCAGACGTTGTTGTAGCTCAGTCAGAGTATGGAACAACGATGTTATTTGATAATTCAGTAACCCTACCAAATTCAAAAATATTCGCTGCTTTTATAAGTGTTTTATATGCAATCGGTTTAGTCATTTACATGAAAAAATCTAGACTTGGACGAGCTATAAGAGCCACAGCACAAAATGCTAGAGCAGCAAAAATTTTAGGCGTAGATACAGAAAAAGTTTATGCCGCAACTTTTGGTATTAACGCTGCATTATGTGGTGTTGCGGGAGCTTTAATTTCAATCACTCTTACTCTTCATCCTTACGTAGGACTTCCTTATACAGTTAGATCTTTCATGATAGTTATTGTAGCAGGTCTTGGTAATTTACCAGCAGTAGCAATTTCAGGGATGGGACTAGGACTTTTTGAAGAATTTGCAGATTATATTTTAGGAACAGAATTTAGAATTGGAGCAGTATTTATGCTGCTTGTTTTCATATTAGTTTATAGAAGATTTAAACTTTCAAAGAAAAGAGAGTATTTAAAATAATGCAAAAAATATTATTAACTTTACTCTTAACCCTTTTTACCTTTTCTTTACTAGCAGATGAAAAACCTGGAAGATTTTTTGAAGACCAGCCTGATATAGATGATGATTATCAAATTCATGTAAATTATTTTTTAGGTAAAAAAGGAAAAGACAAAGAAAGGGATCTTAATGGATGGATTGAAAAAGAAGTAAAAAAAATTGATGATCTTTTTTTTAAGATGACAAAAAATCAGCAGAGATTTAAATTTGATTATAGAAAAGATGGTAAACTTGATGTCTCATTTGTAAGAATGGATGGAAAAGCATTAAATAATAAAGGTTGGAATATGAATTATCCAGATTATTTTTTACAAAAAAATGGATTTAATAATCCAAAAAAAATATATTTTTCTTTTGTAGAAGCCAAGCATCGAGATGGTGGTATGATGGGACCTCATCATGGATATTTATTTATTAAAAGCGTTGGAAAAAAAGTTTCTCCTGTTGGTGTACATGAGTTACTTCATGGGCTAGGATTTGCGATGGCATGCACTAAAGGTGTTACTAGAGGTAAACATTTAAATACAGGAATATTAGGACCAGATCTTAAACAAAGCCTTGGTAAAGCTGTTTATGGACATGGTGATCCTACTTGTCCAGATCTAAAAGACTCTGTTTATTTAACCCCAACATCTGATGATCCATATGATCCATTAACAATACAATGTGCTTTAGCTCAGAAAGTAAGAGGTTATCCTCCAGGTAAATTTGAAATTCCATCTAGATACACTCACAAAAAACTTCTTAAAGGAAGAAAAGATGAATGGTGTACATTTGGAGTATATCCTAATGCTAATGAAGAGTGGTTTAAAGATTGGAAAAAATGAAACAAAAAGATTTAATATTATACTCTGGTTTAATTATTTTAGGATTAGTAGCGCCTTTCTTGTTCTCTGCTTTTAAAGTTCAGCTTACATATCTTTGTGTCTTGATCGTTCTGGCGATGACTTGGAATTTACAAGGTGGGGAAATGGGCTACAACTCTTTTGGAAATATTCTTTTCTACGGTCTTGGAATGTATCTTACTGCTTCAGTTCAAGTAGGTATGTTTTTCCCATTAGCAGAATGGACAGAAAGTGGTGGTGAAAAAACGTTTGTACATACTACAGCACAATATTTTCAAGGAATAGGTGTTGGATTATTAGTTGCAGCTATTGTTCCTACTATTGTTGCTGGTGCCATAGGTTATGCTATTTTAGGTTTAAGAGGTCATTACTTTGCGATTTGCACTTTAGGTTTAGGAATTGCAGCAGGTGAAATTGCTGGAGGAATAGAAATTATTGGAGCAGGTCAAGGTTTTACTACACCACCTTTTCCAGCAGAAATAGTTGATCCTGAAGCAAGAGGACAATTTTTCTACTTCTTAAGTTTTTTAGTATTAGTTCTAGCATTTATTTTTGTAAAATATATTTACGGCTCTAGGTTTAGATTAATTTTAAATGCGATAAGAGATAATGAAGATAAGGCAGAAGCAATGGGCATTCAAACAATGAAATATAAAATTGTTGGTTGGATGTGCTCTGCATTTTTCTGTGGTCTAGCCGGTGGAATTATGGGTGGACTAATTGGATATATAGACTCTACTGACGTTGCTTTCGATGGAAGAGAGATGGGAGTATTCATGGTTCTTATGGCTATACTCGGCGGTAAAGGAACTTTGTGGGGACCAATTATTGGTGCAACTTTATTCCATTTCTTCAAAGAAGGTCTTTGGACTTTTATATTGGGTTGGCAATATGTTGCGCTTGGAGTTTTAATCGTTGTGATCGTGGTTTATTTCCCAGAAGGATTAATGGGATGGTTAAGAGAAAAATATCCTGAAAGATTTGGTGAAGTAATTGATGAAAAAGATCGTAAAGCACAGGTGGAATTAAAATGAGTATTTTAGAAGTTAAAAGTGTAAGCAAGTCTTTTGGTGGCGTACAAGCCAATGTTGATATTTCTGTTTCGGTAGAACAAGGATCAATTGTTGGTTTGATTGGACCTAATGGTTCAGGTAAGACCACTTTATTTAACTCTATTGTAGGAACTCATCCAATAGATAAAGGATCTATTCTTTTTAATAACACAGAGGTATCAGAAATGCCTGTTCCAGCAGTAGCTAAACTGGGATTATTAAGAACATTTCAGCAAACAAGAATTTATTCTAAACTTAATTGTGTAGAGAATATGTTAATTAGCCACAAGGCTAGTGACTCAGGATTTATATTTGCAAAAGTACCTAGTGAGCTGACAGAAAAAGCAGAAAATCTTTTAAACTTTGTAGGACTTTATCAAAAAAGAAATTTAAGAGCAGGAGACCTATCATTTGGTCAGCAAAAACTTTTAGAATTAGCAATGGCATTAATGAATGAACCTAAAATGCTTTTATTAGATGAGCCTACAGCTGGTATTAATCCAACTTTAATTAATGGAATTATAGATAGATTGATAAAAGTAAATAAAGATTATGGAATAACTTTGTTGGTTATAGAGCACAATATGAAAGTAATAATGAGTTTAGCCCAAAATATTTTCTGCTTGGCTCATGGGAAACTTCTAGCAAAAGGTTCTCCTAAAGAAATTAAAAATGATAAGCGAGTAGTAGATGCTTATCTAGGAGCTCAATAATGGAAAATCAATATGAAGTTTTAGGAAAAGCACCCGGGCCTGAAGATTTAAAAAGACTTTCACCCAAAGACGTTCATTTAACTATAAAAGGATTAAATGCTGGTTATGGTAAAATGGAAATACTTCATAATTTTGATTTATCAATAAGCAAAGCACAATCGTTATGTCTTATAGGTCCTAATGGGGCTGGCAAATCTACAATTCTTCATTCTATCTATGGGTTTACAAATATTTTTTCAGGTAAAATAGAAATTGATGGAAGAGAAATAACGAATCTTACTCCAGCTCAAAAACTAAATTCAGTTGGTATAGCTTACATCCTTCAGGATAATTCAGTTTTTCCTGATATGACCGTAGAGGAAAATCTTTTGATGGGCGGATATATTAAAGAAAAACAAGACGAAGCTTACGAAGAAGCTGAAAGAATTTTTAAAAAATATGAAAGATTAAGAAATAGAAGAAATCAACCAGCAAAAGTTTTATCTGGAGGTGAGAGAAGATTATTAGAAATTTCTAGAGCACTAGTAATGAAACCTTCAATCCTTTTAGTAGATGAGCCATCAATTGGATTAGAACCAAGGTATATCAATATGGTTTTTGAAATACTTACAGAACTTCAAAAAAATGAAAAGAAAACTATTATTATGGTTGAACAAAATGCAAAGAAAGGTCTTGAGTTTGCTGACATAGGTTATGTTTTAGTTTCAGGTCAAACGGCAATCGCTGGCAAAGGTGATGAACTATTAAAAAATCCAGATGTAGGAAGACTATTTCTTGGTGGATGATAAATTCTAAGGTTTTTTTTCAAGGTTTAAAATCTCTTAAAGGTTCTAAAAGTCCAGCTATTCCATTAGCAGCGTGTTTTGTTGCTTTGGGTGCATTACTTAAAGATGCTGGTTTTAATTTACAACAAAGCGCAGCATCAAGTTTATTTACTTACGCACTACCAGGCCAATTAGTAATGGCAGAGTCATTGTTAGTAGGAGCCTCATTAGTAAATATATTTATAGCAGTTTGGTTAGTTAACTTTCGACTTTACCCTATGACCGTTTCTTTATTTCCCTTACTTGAACACAAAACACAACCAAAGTGGAAATATTATCTATCGTGCCACTTTTTAGCTGTCACATCTTGGTTGATTGCAAAAGATGGTTATAAGAAAATTGATAAAAAACATAGGATAGATTTTTGGATAGGCATAGGTATAGGAACCTGGACTACTGCAATATTAATGACAATGGCTGGTTATCTTTCAGCTGAGTACTTAAATAAAGATATGTTAATTGGTTTAGCTATAGTTAATCCTGTTTACTTTTTTTGCATGATGATTGGGGCAATGAAAAATTTAAGTATATCAGTAGCTGTTATTGGAGGAACTATATTAGGTCCTTTGATTTATGTTTTTTCAACAGAGTGGGCATTATTATTTGCTGGTCTTATTGCAGGAACAATTGCTTTCTTAATGGGAGAAAAAAATGGAAAGTAGTCAGATAATAATTTTAGCAATTATAGCTACATCTTTAGCTACTTTTATCTCAAGGTTTATGGGTGCTCTCACTTCAGAAAAAGTAAGTGTTAAATCAAAAGTATTTCAGTGGTTTAATTGTGTAGCCTATTCAACATTAGCTGCTTTACTTGGAAGAATGATAATATTTCCTGCAGGAGTTTTAGCAGAATCAGAACTAATGATTAGAATAGTAGTAGTTTGCATATGTGTAATAATTTTTATTTTATCTAAAAAAAATTTGGTAATTCCAACAATTTTCTCTGGAATTATTCTTAGCATCCTAAGTTAATTTTCCTGATTCTTGTTTATCTCTAAAATTTAATAAAAAACTCAAAAAAAAGGTTCATATTAGGCTTTTGTAGAGTTTATTAACCTTTTTTAAGCTCTTATTTTGTATTTTTATTCTTAGAAGTTGATAGGGTCTCATCAACCATGGAGGAACTATGAGTTCAAAAAAACTCTATAACAAAGATTTAGCACCTACTCCAAGTAATAAGAAAAATTGGGGATGGTTTGAAATCTTTAACGTATGGGCGAACGATGTTCAAAGTTTATTCGGATATACTTTAGCAGCATCATTATTTATCGCCTCAGGATTAAATGGTTGGGCCGTATTTCTAGCTTTAATATTAGCTGGAGTATTTATAATGTGGCTTGTCAATCTTTCAGGTAAACCAAGCGTACAACACGGAATTCCTTACCCAGTATTTGCAAGAGTAAGTATGGGTGTATTCGGAGCAAACTTTCCAGCAATGGCCAGAGGTCTTGTTGCAATGTTTTGGTACGGAGCACAAACATATGCTGCCTCAACAGCAGTTGCCCTTTTAATTACTGCATTAACAGGAAATCCAGGTACAGAAATGTTTCTTGGCATGACAGGTGTTATGTGGGTTTCATTTATATTTGTATCAGCGTTTCAAGTTTATTTATTCTGGCAAGGTATTGATCTTGTAAGAAAATTTTTAAACTTTGCTGGACCAGCGGTTTATGTAGTTATGATTATTTTAATGATAGCTATTTGGGCTGAAGTTGGTGGCAGTCTTCTTTCAGAAGTAGGAAATATATTTTCTAGCGGAACTCGTTCAGGAGGTTTTGAAGGTCTAGGATCTTTTGGAGCTTTCTTAGCGGTATTTTCTATTATGGTAGGATATTTTGCTGCGGTTGTAATTAACTTCGGAGATTTTGCTCGATTTGTAAAAAATGAAGAGGAGATGAAAAAAGGAAATTTATACGGATTAGTCGGAAACGTAGTTTTCTTTTCTTTCATAACTCTTATGATTACAGGTGGAACGATTGCTTTGTTCGGAGAATATGTTGCTCAACCAACAGATATGGTTGCAAAAGTAGATAATATATTTTTAACAGTAGTAGCTGCATTTGCATTCTTTGCTGCAACTGTTGGAATAAATATGGTGGCTAACTTTATACCACCGGCTTATGACCTTGCTAACTTAATGCCAAGTAAAATCAATTTTAGAACTGGTGGATTAATTACCGCTGCTTTTGGTTTTGTAATTGGTGGAATGTGGGTGGCTGTAATTACTAAAATGGGAATATTCCCGTTTGTTAACACGTTAGGTGCAATACTTGCCCCAGTGTTTGGAATAATGATTACTGACTATTATATCATCAAAAAACAAAAAATTGATGTGAATGCATTATTCAACGAAGGCAAAGGTAAGTATTGGTACAATGATGGATTTAATTTAAAAGGTATGGTTGCTTGGATACTATCCGGCTACATAGCTATTGGATCTGTTTGGCCAAATATTTTACCAGGTGGTCTAGGAAACTTCTTCGCTAATTTAGGTGGCGGAGGGGGTTATGCATGGATAATAGGTGCTTCTTTAGGAGCGGTTGTTCATTTAGCAATATCATCTTCAGGTAAAAAATAATTTAATTTAAAAAGCTCGCCGTAGAAATACGGCGGGCTTTAGTATTTTAGGATTACTTGATTTTTTTCGAATTTTTGAACTTTTAAATTATCTCCTGAACCTTTTCTATCTACTACTAAAAAGTTCATATCTTCTGTTGCAATTAATGGGAAATGCCAAGTGCCTGTTCTATAATTAACCCCAAGTCCTGGTGGAATTATAAAAGCTTCAATTTTATCTAAATCTGGTTTGTCTGCATTAGGCGCTACAAAAGATAAGAAAATTGTTTCTTTCATTGGAATAAAAGCTTGGCTCCCTAATGGATGCTGCTCCATCATATTTATATTCATTGGAAAAGTTCGTTTTAGCGCAGAAAATATACTTATCGTTGTCTTACCATTGTCCTTGGAGGTATCTAAATTGGCTATACCCTCAAATCTTTTTGCGTAACCATCATTAATAGAAATAGGCTTAATATCATCTGTAGTAATTAATTCTCCAAATTTAGCAAAATTCTCTTTAGTTATTTTTTTTGGAGTAATCGTAATTGTCATCATTTTATCTTTCCAAATACTCTAATTCTAGAAATACCTCCATCAGGAAATATATTTACTCTAAGATAATTAACTTTATTTTTCTTCATCAACTTATTTAAAAAATTATGTTTTTTATGAGCATGTAATTTTGATTTATTTAATAAAAGTTTCCAATTTTTTGATTTATTTATGATCTTATTAGCAGAAGATTTACCACCTACGTACGCAGCTTGAATAGAGCATTGGTCAGGGTAATTTCCTTTAAAGTGATGAGTGTCAATTTGTATTTTATCTATCTTAGCAGCAGCGGCACATTTAATAATTAACCAATCAAAGTTTTTACCTCTACTTCTTCTTGTTTCCCATCCGTCACCCATATTTTTTCCTTGGCCAGGAGCCAAAACATTTTCAGCTCTACCAAAGTGTTCGTTATTACAAGCTATCGGTACCGAACCATTTAAAATAGAAGTTAAATTAATAGTCTTATTTCTAAATTTTTTATTTTCTAACTCTCCAAACAATCTTAATCTTGCGACACCACCATCTGGAAAAATGTTTAGTCTTACATGAGTAATAATTGAAGTCTTTTTAACGTTAAAAAAATGATGTCTATTTGGACCTGTAGATTTCTTACTTAATATATTAGTCCACTTTTGATTTTTATCAGGCTCGTTTTTTTTAGAAGAACAAACATCTAATGATACTTTACTTGGTTGGTTTCCATTAAAGTGAGAAGTATCAATATTAACCTTATGTATTCTTCCGGGTTTACCTAATTTTAAAATTAGGTAATCATGACCAGATTTTCTTTTTCTTCTCGTTTCCCATCCATCCATCCATTTACCATTTTTATCAAACACACCTTCCTTAAATATTGGAGGTGAAGGTTCTATAATTCTTTTAGCCGCTGCAAAGAAATCATCAGTTTTGTAAACTACTTTTGTACCAAGTCTTGGTTGAGCAAGATCAATTAAGCCATTTAAAATGATATTTTTATTTTTTTTCATTATTTAAATATTTGAGTAATTCTTAATCCAATGTTTAGCAATATCAATTCTCTTACATATCCAAACATCGTTATGTTTTAATACATAATCTAAAAATCTTTCTAAAGATTTTAATCTACCTGGTTTACCAACAATTCTACAATGCAAACCTACTGACATCATTTTAGGATTAGTTTCACCTTCTTTATATAAAACATCAAAACTATCTTTTAAATAATTATAAAATTGCTCACCACTATTAAATCCTTGATTAGTTGCAAACCTCATATCGTTATTATCTAGAGTGTAAGGCACTATTAATTGTTTCTTATTATTTCTTTTTTCAAAATAAGGAAGATCATCACTATAAGAGTCACTATCATAAATAAAACCACCCTCATTCATTACCAAGTCCCTTGTGTTTGGACTACATCTGCCTGTGTACCAACCCAAAGGTCGTTGACCAAAAATTTTTTTAATAGTTTTAATTGCGAGATCCATATGTTTTTTTTCAACGGGCTTGCTAACGTTTTGATAATCAATCCATCTCCATCCATGGCAAGCAATTTCGTAATCCGCATTTTTTATTGCTTTGCAAACTTCAGGATTTCTTTCTAGGGCCATTGCAACACCAAAAATTGTCAATGGTATTTTCTTATTTTGAAACAGTTCGTGTATTCTCCAAAAACCCCTTTTAGAACCATATTCATAAAGAGACTCCATACTTATGTGTCGATCTTTAATTGGTTGAGCTCCAATTATTTCTGATAAAAAAGTTTCTGAATGTTTATCACCATGTAACACTGAATTTTCAGCACCTTCTTCATAATTTAATACAATTTGAAGGGCCAGTTTTGCATTATTAGGCCAAACAACTTTAATTTTGCTTGAACCATAACCAATCATGTCTCTTGGATATTTTTTAACCATAACCTATTATACACATAATTTATGAGCTTTACTATTAATAGTCATGAGAAAACAAAAAGAGTCCAAGTTGTTAATATTAAGCATGAGGATTTGGATAGATTAGTTTTTCCATTCAAGAAACATACTATTACCTCTCTAGAGTACAAACCTTTCTCAAGATTTACCTTAGCAAAAAGTTTAGATGAGGTATTTGAAAATAAGTTAAGCAAAGTTTTATTAAAAATATTAAATGATAGAGACACAGGAACAATAATTATAGAAACAGAAATTAACAATAAAAAATTCGATAAAGATTTTCTTATTAAGCTCTCTACTGGATTAGCTTATTTAGTAGGTAATCCGAACTTTGACTCGATGACCGGTAAATATTATGCAAGATTTTATGTTAAACATCAGGATGCTAGCGATTCATATTTAAGAAAAGCCTACACAAATTTGGATCTTCATACTGATGGCACTTATGTTAAAGAAAAAACAGACTGGCTTATTATGACTAAGATGGAAGAGCAGGGTGTGTCAGGTGGTGAAAGTGTTATTTTACATTTAGATGATTGGGAACATTTAGATGAACTAAGTAAAAATCCAGTAGGCCAACAAGATTTTGTATGGGGTTCTCCAAAGAGTAAAAATATTGAGTATAAAGTTAAGCATCCAATTTTTAAAAAAGATAATAATGGGAAACCAATAATTTCTTATATAGATCAATTTCCTGAACCTAAAAATATGGAACAGGGATTATTTTTACAAAGACTTTCAGATTGTTTGGAGGAAAGTAAAAATAAAATAGAGTTCCCCTTGCCCGTTGGCTCCACAATATTATCAAATAATTATTTTTGGTTACATGGAAGAAAAATATTTAAAGAAAACACCAATTTGAGCAGAGAGTTATTGAGAATTAGAGGCACTTTTTTCAACTAAGAACAGTTGACTCTGATCTCTCATTCATTTTTAATCAATAATTAATTAATTAACAACAGAGGAAAATAATATGTTTAATAATTTGAAAAAATTAATTAGCTTAGTTTTCGCAACTGTTCTTTTAACTTCAATCTCATCAACTAGTTTTGCAATCGATAAATTACATTTCATTATCGGTGGTGGTGCTGGAGGTGGTTGGGATGGAACTGCTAGAGGAACTGGAGAAGCTTTAACTAAAGCTGGTTTTCTAAAAAGTGCTTCATTTGAAAATATGTCAGGTGGTGGTGGAGGAAAAGCTCTATCTTACATAATTAATTCGAAGCCAGAAAATACTGTATTGGTTCAATCAACTCCTTTAGTATTAAGATCAATCACTAGACACAAAGGTTATGTAAAAGGTTCTGGTGTATTATCTTATAAAGATGTTAAACCAATCGCTGGTGTAATCGGTGATTACGGTGCAATCGCAGTTGCTAAAAATTCACCATATAAAAACTTTAAAGATGTAGTGGATGCTTACAAAGCAAATCCGAAGTCAATTAAAATGGCTGGCGGTTCTGTAAGAGGAAGCATGGACCATTTAATTGGTGCACTTGCATTTCAAGAAGCTGGTGCAAACCCTAACAACGTAGTGTATGTACCTTACGATGCTGGTGGTAAAGCTTTAGCTGGACTTTTATCAGGAGAAACTCAAATTCTTTCAACTGGTTTGGGAGAAGTAATGGGCGCTAGAGATCAAGTAAGAATTATTGGTATTACAGCTCCTAGCAGAGTAGGTGATGCTCCAGAAGTTCCAACTTTAAAAGAACAAGGATTTGATGTTCAGTTTGTTAACTGGAGAGGTTTCTTTGCTCCTAAGAGTATGCCAAGTGGAGACGTAAAGAAGATTGCAAAAATGTTAGGCGATGTTCAGAAAACTCCTGAATGGGAAACAGTTAGAAAAAGAAATGCTTGGGTTAATATTTATAATCCAGGAAGTAAATTCGATAGTTTCTTAAAAAAACAAACAAAAGAAATGACAAAGTTAATGAAAAAACTAGGGGTTATCTAGTTAATTAACTTATAGGAAGAGCAGTGAAAATAAATTCAGTTAAAATTATTTCGCTGCTCTTCTTTGTTTTATCAGCCTTTTATTTATATACAGCACATCAAATACAAGTGTTTGCCTTCGACGAAGGTGCTCCTTTTAATGCTAAAACCTTTCCTATTTATTTAGGTTATGCTGGAATGTTTTTTTCTGGATTAAAACTAGTTCTACCAGATCAAAAAACTGTAAAGGTTGATGCCAGATATCTTGAATTTAAAAAAACGATTCTTTTAGTCTTAGCAGTAATTTTTTATGGATTTACTATTCTTAAAGTTGGTTTCTTTTTGTCTACATCATTATTTTTGATTTTTTCTTATTATTTTTTAGGGGAAAGAAGATGGAAGTTAATTTTGATTTTTTCTTTTCCTTTTGTAGCAATATTTATGTATTTGCTTCATGGAGTATTACAAGTTTACCTTAGAGATCCGTTACTAAAATATATAGGAATTATGGGATGATAGAAGGAATTTTAATTGGATTAAAAACTGCATTATCATTTCAAAATCTAATAATGGTAATGATAGGTTGTTTCGCAGGAACTATTATTGGAATGCTTCCTGGTTTAGGACCAATGACCGCGATAGCTTTAATGATTCCAATCACCTATGGTTTTGATCCTGCTACCGGTCTAATCTTAATGGCAGGAGTTTACTATGGAGCAGTCTTTGGAGGTTCAACTTCATCTATTTTAATTAATGCACCTGGTGTTCCCGGAACCGTAGCTACTTCATTTGATGGCTATCCTATGGCTCAACAAGGAAAAGCTGGAAAAGCTCTAGCTATAGCTGCTTACAGTTCTTTTGCTGGTGGGACCATTGCAGCAATATTTTTATTAATCGCTGCTCCAAGTTTATCCAAGGTAAGTTTATCTTTTAGATCTCCAGATTATTTTGGTTTAATGATACTAGGTTTAACAGCAGTTGCTGCCTTTTCATCAAAAGGCAATTTTTTAAAAGCCATGATGATGTGCGTATTTGGATTAATGCTAGCATCAGTTGGGCAAGATACTTTATCGGATATTCCAAGATTTACTTTTAATACTATGAATTTATCAGATGGTATTAGTTTCGTTTTAGTTGTAATGGCCACTTTTGCAATGAGTGAAGCTTTAACAATTATTCTTAAGGGCAATGATCCTACAAAAGCAGCTAAACAAATTTCTTTAACAGAATTAGGATCTATAAAACTTGATAAGAATGAGACTAAAAAAATGGTTAAAACGATTCCAAGGTCTTCACTTCTAGGATTTATAGTAGGAGTTTTACCTGGCGCAGGAGCTACCATTGCATCTTTTTTAGCTTATGGAATGGAAAGAAATTTTGTAGATGAAGAAGAAAAACAAAAATTTGGAAAAGGTAGTGTTCAAGGACTTTCAGCACCTGAAACGGCAAATAACGCAGCTTGCTCAGGTGCATTTGTTCCTTTATTAACTTTAGGAATACCAGGAAGTGGAACCACAGCAGTTATGCTGGGAGCCTTATTAGGTTTTGGTATTCAGCCCGGACCAAGACTTTATGAAACTAATCCTGAAATTTTTTGGTCAGTCATTATGTCTATGTATATAGGAATGGTAGTTTTACTAATACTCAACCTCCCTTTAATCCCATATATTGCAAGAATACTTGCTGTACCCAGAACTTTTTTAATACCAATGATTTTATTTTTTTCTGTTACAGGTATTTATTTAATGTCATTTAACAATTTTGATATTTTTTTAATGATCGGTATCGCAGTTATTGCAACTATTTTAAGACTTTATGATTTTCCAATGCCTCCACTTATTCTCGCTTTTGTTTTAGGAGGCTTAATGGAAGAGAATCTTCGAAGATCCCTTCTAATTAGCGATGGATCTTGGTCATTTTTATGGAATAGACCACTCACAGTTGTAATTATGATGGTTATTATATTGATAATTATATGGCAAATATACTCAAGTTTTATAAGGAAAAAAGTGTGACATTTTTTCAACACTATAGAAAATAAGGATTTTATTACAGTTAATTTTAAATCATTTTTTAGTTATTTACTTAAAATAGTGCTAAGAGTCTCGGATAGTAAATATATATATTTAATAAAAAGGTTAAAAATGAAAAAATTGATAACTATACTTTTCTTCACTCTTTACATGGGAGCGTCTCACGCTGAATTTAATTTTGGTGTATCTGGCGCACTTACTCAGATAGACGCTAGCGGTTCTGAGATTGAAGGCGGAGAAACAAATACTAAGAGCGTATCTAACGTTGTCGTTATTCCATCTCTTTTTGCAGAGTTTGGAGTTACGGACAGAATAACTATTGGTGTTGACTACGTACCAATGACAGCTGATGTGAGTGACAAAACATATACAAGAAATGATATTGAAACTTCTGTAACTGACACAGCTACAACTTCTTCTACATCAAGAAGTCAAAAAGCAAGTGCTGAATTATCAGATCATATGACTGTTTACGCAGACGTAATGATAAATGATGAAGTGTTTGTAAAATTTGGTGGTGTTCAAGTTGAACTAGAAACTAAAGATAGTTTAGGTACTGGATCAAAATACGGTGATGAAACAGTTAATGGATATCTAATAGGTGTTGGAACTAAAAAAGACGTTGATTTTTTTGGTAAATTCATAAAATTAGAAGTTATTTATACTGACTATGATGATATTTCTATAACATCTTCAGTAGCTAGAACTGGTGTTACGACAAATAACAAAATCACTGCTGATTTAGATACAACGCAATTTAAAGTATCGTACGCTTTTTAAAGAAAAAATAATTTATAAAAAAAACCCACTTAAGTTTTAAGTGGGTTTTTTTTTGTCTAAATTTTTCTTCTTAAAATAAAAAAGTTATAATCTAACGTATTTCTTCTTTTTTTCTACTGACCATTCTTTTGGTCCGTGAGCAGCTATAAACAAGAAACCCCCAGCTAAGGCAAAGTTTTTAAGAAAAGCAATTGTTTGCCCTTGATTATCAAAGTCTAAGTGAAAGATAATAGCAGTAGCTATACAGAATATTGCTAATAGTATTGCCGATATTTGAGTTCGGTAGCCAATAATTATTAGAATAGGTAAAAGAATTTCTAAAACAATTGTCGGCCCTAATAAAAATCCAGGCACACCAAATCCTTCCATCCAAACAACAGTACCTGAATAATTAAAAATTTTATTGTATCCAGAAAATAAAAAAATTGTGGAAATAAAAACTCTTCCTATAAGATCCATCAAATTGGCCATACGCCATATAACCCTATAGAGAAACCAGAGTCAAAGCCATATAGATTAAATTAGGTTTTTTTTCCTATGATTTTTAACATCAATGGAACTATAAACAATATCATTAATAATCTAATGATATGGTGAAAAGATACAAATTCTGGATCAAGATCAAAATAGATTGCGATAACCGCTACTTCATAAATTCCACCGGGACAGTAAGATAGAAGAAGAGTAAAGAAATTTTTATCAATAATTAAACTTGCAGCAAAAGCAGCCACTAAACCTAAGATAACTAGCAAAAATGTTGCAACAAAACTATGCAAAGCATTACGAGCTATTTCACCAAAAGTTTTATCAGCAAATCGACATCCAACCGAAGAACCCAGAATAAGCAAACAATAATCGATAATATTTGGCGGCAATTGATAAGAAGCAATTTCTGAAATTTGTAAGAATCCACTAGCAAATAAAGTGCCAGACAATAAGGCAGCTGGAATTCTGAATTTATCAAAAATGATGATTAGTACAATTGAAGATATGATTAACAAAATTAAATGAAAAATATTTTGATTTTTGATTATTTCTTCAGTAATTTTGATGCTCTCAAAATCATAAAAACTATTCACAATAAATGGGAAAACAGTAATAATTATTATTAATCTAATCAGATGAGAAGTGGCTACTTGACTTAAGTCAGACTTTTCATCTTCAGCTAGAATCATTAGAGGGCCTAAGGCGCCAGGCGCAGCAGAAAAAATTGAAGTTTTTTTATCATATTTAGAGAATATTTGGAGATATCTTGAAACGATTAATACACTAACGATAATATAAACAAGCATTATCAGAGAAGTAAAAGCCCATTGATGTATTTGAGAAAACAAACTTTTATCAATATAATTACCTATATAAAGGCCCAATAAAATTAATGTTGCAGAAAGTACTAATTTAGGCATTTTAGTTTTTAAACCCATTAGCGAAGCAAGAGATGTAATCAGCATTGGGCCTAAAAACCAAGCAAGAGGAACATTAAAAAACTCAGCAACAATTGCACTAGGAATAGATATTATGATGACCAATGCAAATTCTTTGGAGAATATTAGTTTAAAATTTTCTTTATTAAAGGGTATAGCTTGGTTATTCTGCATCATTCATGATTTTAGGTTTTCTAGGAACGGGACGAATAGCATCTTCAGTTATTGAAGGTATTTTTAAGTCCAAATTAAAAATCAAAAAAATTTATATCTCCCCTCGAAATAAAATAATAGCAAAAAAATTAAGCAAAAGATTTAAAAAAGTAACTATTTCAAGAAATAATCAACAATTAATTGATAAATCGAATTGGGTATTTTTGGCCGTCACACCAAAGGTTGGAGGTAAAATTTTGAAGAAACTTAATTTTAGAAAAAATCAAAAAATTGTAAGCTTTATTTCTACAATAGATTTAGCTCAACTGAAAAAAGTTATTGGTCAAAAAGTTAAGATAGTAAGAGCTATTCCGCTTCCCCCAATTTCAATTAGAAAAGGTCCAGTTCCAATCTGCCCTCCTGACAAACAGGTAAAAAGTTTTTTTAATCAATTAGGTACAACCGTTGAAATAAAAAATGAAAAATCGTCAATAAATTTCTGGGCAACCTCAGGGATGATGGCTCCGTTTTATGAATTATTAAAAGTATTATCTGGTTGGTTGGTTAAAAGAGGAATTAAAAAAAATGAAGCTCAAAAATATATTACTTCACTTTTTGCTGCATTATCAGAAGACTCAGCTATGAATTCAAAAAAAGATTTGAAATATTTAGTAAAAGATTCTCAAACACCTGGAGGATTAAACGAACAAGTTGTAAAACAATTAAAAAAAGATGGTTTTTATCGACATTTAGAAAAATCTTTAAATAGTATTCTTAAAAGGCTAAAAAAAGTATAATTTTCTATGCAGTCAGATTCAAATATTCTGCAAGTTAACAACCTTTCTAAATTTTTTGGAGGATTAGCAGCGGTTTCAAATTGTTCTTTAAAAATTAAAAAAGGCTCAATTACAGGAATTATTGGACCTAATGGATCGGGTAAAACAACATTATTTAACTTGATTGCAGGCAATCTAGAGTCATCTCAGGGCACAGTTTTATTTAATAATGAAGATATTACTAATATTCCCTCATACGAATTATTTTCAAAAGGTGTTTTAAGAACTTTTCAAATTGCACATGAATTTACAAATCTAACTGTGCTAGAAAATTTAATGATGGTTCCAGGAAAGCAATCTGGTGAAAACTTACTTAATGCTTTGTTTAAACCAAGTATTGTTAAAAAAGAAGAGGCTAGAGTTAAGGAGAAAGCTTTAGAAGTAATTGATTTTTTAAATCTCAAACATCTTTCAAATGAACTTGCAGGAAATTTGTCTGGAGGTCAAAAAAAACTTTTAGAGCTTGGCAGAACTATGATGGTTGACGCTAAGTTGGTTTTATTAGATGAAGTTGGAGCAGGAGTTAACCGAACTCTATTAAAAGATATAGGAAGCGCGATATTTAGACTTAATAAAGAAAAAGGATATACGTTTTGCATGATAGAGCATGATATGGAGTTTATTAGTCGATTGTGCAATCCAGTAATTGTAATGGCAGAAGGCTCTGTTTTATTTGAAGGAACTTCTGATGAAGTTAAAAAGAACGAACAAGTTATAGAAAGTTATTTAGGAAGAGGGTCAAAATTAAAGGATAAAAGTTAATGGCTTTTTTTGAAGGTATAAAAATGACAGGAGGTTATGGCAATGGCCCGGATATAATCTCATCCTGTTCAGTAAATGTTAATCAAGGTGAAATAGTTTCAATACTTGGCCCAAATGGCGCGGGTAAATCTACAGCCATGAAGGCCATGCTGGGATTATTAAATCTTAAATCAGGTAAAGTTTTGATAAATGGTAAAGATATTTCACATTTGAATCCGCAAGATAGAGTTAAACAAGGAATAGCATTTGTTCCTCAAACTAGAAACGTATTCGCTGGATTAAGTGTTGAAGAAAATTTAGAGATGGGTGCTTTTTTAAGAGATGAAAGCCTTAAGAAAATTATTGATGAAATTTATGAGCTGTTTCCTATTTTAAAAGAAAAAAAATCTCAGCTAGTTGGAGAACTATCTGGAGGGCAAAGACAGCAAGTGGCATTAGGAAGAGCATTAATGATAAAACCATCAGTCTTAATGCTTGATGAACCAACAGCTGGAGTTTCACCAATCGTTATGGATGAGTTGTTTGATCATATTATAAAAGTAAAAAAAACAAATGTAGCTATTTTGATGGTTGAACAAAATGCAAAACAAGCACTAAGTATATCAGACAGAGGCTATGTTTTGGTCACTGGAGCAAATAGATACTCTGGAACTGGAAAAGAACTATTGAACGATCCAAGAGTAAGAAGTTCTTTTTTAGGAGGTTAATATGGATTTTTTAAACGCAATAGTTTTACTTTTAAATTATTTATTTGTACCTGCATTATCTTATGGATCTCAGTTAGCATTAGGAGCTATTTTTGTTTCTTTAATTTATGGAATCTTGCGATTTGCATATTTTACTGCTGGCGACCTTATGTCGTTTGGTACCATGTTTACAATTTTATTTACATGGTACTTTCAATCTCTTGGAATTAATCTAGGTATTCTTCCCACGGCATTACTTGCTATTCCTTTTGGGATTATTATTACAATTTTATATGTTCTTATTAAGGATAAATTAGTTTTTAGTTATTATCGTACACAAAAAAGCCCTCCCGTAACTTTGGCAATGGTAAGCATAGGCACAATGTTTGTTACTCAAGCAATAGTAAGAATAGTTATTGGGCCATTTGATAGAAGATTTTTTGATGGAGAGAAGTTTATTTTAAAAGCAAATGAATTTAAAGAGATGACAGGTTTGAATGAAGGATTAACAATCAAATCAACCCAAGTTATTACTTTGTTTATTACAATTATTGTTGTTTCTATATTATTTTGGTTTTTAAATAAAACAAAAACTGGAAAAAGTATGCGAGCTTATTCGGATAATGAAGATCTAGCACTTTTGTCTGGAATAGATCCTAAAAAAGTAGTTATGATTACTTGGTTAATAGCCGCAATTTTAGCGACGATTGGCGGAGCTCTTTATGGTTTAGATAAAAGCTTTAAACCATTTACTTACTTTAATAATATGCTTCCAATATTTGCAGCAGCAATCGTTGGAGGTATTGGAAATCCCTTTGGAGCTTTTTTGGGAGGATATGTTATTGCGTTTTCAGAAATACTTTTAACTTATGCTTACAAAAAATTCTTTGTTTATTTACTTCCTGAAAGTTTAGAGCCTGATGGCTTATTACAATTATTGTCGACTGATTATAAATTTGCAGTATCTTTCTCAATTTTAGTAATAGTTTTATTATTTAGACCTTCAGGAATATTTAAAGGGAAAGTTTTATGAGAAAAAATCTAGACATAATAAGCGCATACTCAATAATGTTAGGACTCATAATTTTGGTAGGATTTTTACAGTCTTGGAGCATGGCGTTATCAATTTTGTGCCTTTGTTTGATCTCTGCAGTAATGACTATGGGTGCCAACATTCAATGGGGATACGCAGGATTAATCAATTTTGGAATAATGGGCTACACGGCTCTTGGAGGCTTAGCAGCAGTTTTGGTTTCGGTTCCTCCTGTTCGAGAAGCATGGCAGGTAGGAGGTTTTAATATTATATTATGTGCCTTTTTGATTGCTTTCATGGTTTTTAGTATTCGTTTTATTATGAAAAAATACAATCAATCAAAAAAAAGAAGCTATGGAATTGCTTCTATTATAATAGTTGGGTTAATTCTTTTAAGATTAATATCTGCACCAGCTATAGAGTCAATCGAGTCCGTTAGTCCAGCTACTACTGGCTTTTTAGGAGGAATGGGTCTTCCAATATTATTTTCTTGGATAGCAGGAGCCTTTTTCGCTGGCGCTTTGGCATACATTATTGGAAAAATTGCTTTAGGACTTAGAGCAGACTATCTGGCAATAGCGACACTACTTATATCAGAAATTGTTATTTCAGTAATTAAACATGAAGATTGGTTAGCTAGGGGTGTTAAAAACGTAATTGGCTTAAAAAGACCAGTTCCATATGAAGTGGATTTACAATCAAAGGAGTGGTTTATAAATTTAGTTGAGAAATTTAATCAAAGTGCATTAAATTTAATTAGCAATACTTTAGAAAGACAAGAGGTGGTAAAACAACTTGTCATCGAATCTTCAACGGTATTTGTAAAATTATGTTTTGCAGGACTTTTCACTGTTGTAGTAATAATTCTTTTAATAATTACTCAAAAAGCACTTTATTCTCCTTGGGGAAGAATGATGAGAGCCATCAGAGATAATGAAGAAGCAGCAAATGCAATGGGAAAGAATGTTGTTAAACAACACCTTTTAATTTTTGTTCTTGGTTCAGCTATTGTTGGTATAGCAGGTGCTATGATGGTCACTTATGATGGATTATTTACGCCAGGAAGTTATAGACCAATGAGGTATACATTTTTAATTTGGGTAATGGTTATTGTTGGTGGAAGTGGAAATAATTTTGGTGCAATTTTGGGAGGTTTTGCAGTTTGGTTTTTATGGGTCGAAGCCGCTCCCATCGCATTATTCTTAGTTAATTTTTTTACTAGCGGTTTAGAAGAAACTAATGCTTTTAGAGTTCATTTAGTTAATAGCATTCCATACTTTAGATTTTTAATGATGGGAACTGGTTTGCTGTTAATTATGCGTTATAGACCAAAAGGAATTTTGCCAGAAAAAATAAAACACATATAAAAAAACCTCAGCAGTTTTCACTGCTGAGGTTTACAAGATTAAATCTTATCTTTGTTTTTTATTTTTAAATTTACCGCCTTTAATTTCTTTTTCTATGAAATTACCAACGTGTTCTCCAACATCTGTAAATTTAACTGCAGTAGCACCCTCGTAATCAATTGCTTTTCCTTTAGCTAAAAGGTTTAGACCTTTTTTAAGCTGACCAGGATAAATTTTAGTTCCAGGTGCATTAGCTACGGACATTACATTTTTGGCAATCGAACCTCGGTCTGCAGATCCACCAGCTTGCATCGCAAGAACTATTAAAGCTGCAGCATCATAAGACTCGCCAGTATATGGACCAGATGGATCAATTCCAGCTCCTTTAGCAACTTTTGCAAATACTCCTGCTCCTTTACCTAAAGAACCTGGCAAAGAACCAAAAGATTTGTTCAAGCTTTTACCGAAAGTATCAGTAAGAGAGTCACCGATCATACCATCTGATAATATAAATGTATCAAAGGCACCAGAGTCTAAAGAGCCTTGAATAATTCCTTTACCACCTTGGTCGAGGTATCCGATTACAGCAACCGCATCTCCACCAGCTGATGCTAAAGTAGAAACTTCTGCGCTATAGTCGGCTTTACCATCTTCGTGTGCCGATACAGTTGTAACTTTTATACCATGAGCTTTAACTGCTGCTGAATAAACATCAGCTAAACCTTTACCATAGTCGTTATTAGTGTATGTAACAGCAACACTTTTAACTCCTCTATCTTTTGTTATATCTGCAAGAATTTGTCCTCCTCGAGCATCCGATGGAGCTGTACGGAAAAACAAACCTTTATCTTTTAAAGTTGTTAAACCAGGAGATGTTGCAGAAGGTGATATAATAGTAATTCCATTAGGAACCGCTACGTTTGATGCGACCGCTCCAGTAACACCAGAACAATCAGCTCCCATAATCGCAACTATACCTTGAGAAACTAAACCTTCAGCAGCTGTTGTTGCTGCAGCCGAGTCAACACAAGTTGAGTCTGCTCTTAGAGGTTTAATTTTTTCTCCACCAAGTAATGAACCTGAGTCAGAAGCTTCTTTAAAAGCTAATTCCGCAGAAGCTGCCATCGCTGGAGTTAGAGATTCAATAGGACCTGTAAATCCTAAGATTATACCCATTTTAATTTCTGCAAATGCACTTGTTGTCAGGATAGACAAAGACATGATTGCAGCAATAAATATTTTTTTCATATTACTCCTCTTATTTAGTATTTTTAATTTACAATAGTATTGACTTTTAAGACTTGTTTTTCAATGGCAAAATTTCTTTTTTTTGTCCTATAGACGTAAGTTTCGCAGCATTATTTATTGTTAAAAATAAAGAAAAAATATGTATATACGAGTATAAAAAAATAAAGATAATGAATTTTAATATGAAAAAAGAAATTACATACGAAGACTACAGTAAAATCCAAATTGTAGTGGGAACGGTCTTAAAAGTATCTAAGAATGAAAAAGCTCGCAAACCTTCATTAGTAATAGAGGTTGATTTTGGCTCTGAGATTGGTGTTAGAAAATCATCAGCTCAAATTACTCATTATTATAATTCTGATAATTTAGTGGGCAAACAAGTTATTGGAGTTTGTAATTTTCCAAAAAAAAATATCGCAGGCATTGTTTCTGAAGTACTAATATTAGGAGCTATCGAGAAAGATGGAAAAGTTGTTTTGCTTCATCCGTCACAAAAAACTGAAAACGGTCTCGAGATAGCCTAGTGTACGATCAATTCTTAGCGCTGATCTTATTTGGTATTGCTACAGCTTTTACACCAGGTCCAAATAATATCATGTCATCATACTCTGGATTTAATTTTGGTTTTAGAAAAACCATCCCTCTAATGTTAGGAGTTATCTTTGGGTGGACAGCTATGTTGACGGTAATGGCTTCTGGACTAATCGTTGTCTTTCAAAAATATATATTTTTACAGAGTATAATAAAAATTTTGGGATCAATTTTTTTAATTTACTTGGCTTATAAAATCACTTTTAGCTCAACGACTCATTCAAAAAATGTAAAAAAACCAGTTAACTTTTTTGATACATTTTTATTTCAATTTATTAATCCAAAAGGAGTTATAGTGGCAATGATCACTGTTTCGACCTTTATCGATGTACAAAATAATTATTTAAGAGATGCATTGATTGTATTAACAGTCTATTTTTTTATGGCTGTTTTTAGTGTTAGTTCATGGTGTCTATTAGGAAAATATCTGAGAAATTTTGCCACAAATGAAAACTTTATTAAGAAATTCAACTATACTATGTCTTTTTTGCTTATCGTTTGTGTTATTATGTTTTATGTATAGCGCATGAAATTTAATAGTAAAAATTCTTTTAAATCACTACACACTATTTCATCTTCTGGAAAAGAGTATAAAATTTTCAATTTAAAAATTGCTGAAAAAAACGGTTTAGAAGGAGTGTCTAAACTACCAAAGTCACTAAAAGTTTTATTAGAAAATCTTCTTAGATATGAGGATGAAATTACAGTAGATAAGAAACAAATTTTAGCTTTAAAAGAATGGCTTAAAAACAAAAAATCAAATACTGAAATAGCTTATAGACCTGCAAGAACTTTATTACAAGATTATACAGGCATTCCAGCTATCGCAGACCTTGCTGCGATGAGAGATGCTGTTAAAGAAAAAAATAAAGATCCAAATAAAATCAATCCATTATCTACTGTTGATTTAGTAATTGATCACTCAGTTATGGTAGATGAATATGCATCTGGTAAATCATTTAATCAAAACGTTGAAAAAGAATTTTCTAGAAATGGAGAGAGATATGCGTTTCTTAAATGGGGCCAAAAAGCTTTTGATAATTTTAGAGTTGTTCCTCCAGGAACAGGTATTTGCCACCAAGTTAATTTAGAATATTTAGCTAAAGTAGTTTGGTCGTCCAAAAGTGGCAATGATTTATACGCTTACCCAGATACGTTAGTTGGAACAGATAGTCATACAACCATGGTTAATGGTCTATCAGTTTTAGGATGGGGTGTAGGAGGAATAGAAGCAGAAGCCGCTATGTTAGGTCAACCTATATCAATGCTAATCCCAGAAGTTATTGGAGTAGAGATTAAAGGTAAATTGCTGGAAGGACTTACAGCTACAGATTTAGTTTTGGCTATAGTTGAAATGTTAAGAAAAAAAGGAGTTGTAGGAAAATTTGTAGAATTTTATGGAGAAGGTTTGAAAAACCTCACATTAGCTGATAGAGCGACGATTGCCAATATGGCTCCTGAGTATGGCGCAACATGTGGTTTCTTTCCAGTGGATGAAGAAACTTTAAAATATTTGAAACTTTCTGGTAGAGATAAAGAAACAATAGAACTTGTAGAAAAATATTCAAAAGAGCAAGGCCTGTGGGCAAGCGAAGGCATGGAATTTACTGACACTTTATCTTTAGATATTAGTAAAGTTGTGCCAAGTATTTCTGGACCTAAAAGACCCCAAGATAAAGTTTTATTAAATGAGTCCTCTAAAGAATTTGCAAAAGTTTATAAAGAAAACACGAAAAGAAATAAACCAGTTGAAACAAAAGTTTCAGGAACTAACTTTAAAGTCACTGATGGAGATATAGTTATAGCAGCCATTACTTCTTGCACTAACACCTCTAATCCAAGTGTAATGATCGGGGCAGGATTGCTTGCAAAAAAAGCCATAGAAAGTGGTTTGAAAATTAAACCGTGGGTAAAAACTTCCTTAGCGCCTGGTTCAAAAGTTGTTACAGACTATTTAGAAAAAGCTGGATTGAATAAATATTTAGATGAACTTGGGTTTAACTTAGTTGGATATGGTTGTACAACATGTATTGGAAATTCTGGTCCTCTAAACAAGAATATTTCTGAAGCTATACATAAAGAAAATTTATATGCAGTTTCTGTTTTATCAGGGAATAGAAATTTTGAAGGCAGAATAAGTCCTGACGTTAAAGCTAACTATCTGGCTTCACCACCGCTCGTAGTAGCATTTGCGTTAGCGGGTAATATGAATTTTGATATGTATAAAAATTCTCTTGGCATAAATAAAGATGGTAAAGAAGTTTTTTTAAAAGATATTTGGCCAAGCAATAAAGAAATTGAAGACATAATGTTAAAATCAATTAATGCAGAGATGTTTATTAATCGTTATTCAAATGTTTCAGAAGGACCTAAAGAATGGAGAGCTATTAAAACAGTAGATAGTAGCATTTATAACTGGGAAGATAATTCTACGTATGTTAAAAAACCTCCTTTCTTTGATAATTTACCAGACCAACCAGAGGGATTTAAGCCAATCAAAGACGCAAGATTATTACTTTTATTAGCTGACTCAGTAACTACCGATCACATTTCTCCTGCAGGAAATATAAAAAAAGATAGTCCTACAGGTGATTATTTTATGAAAAACCAAGTTCAACAAAAAGACTTTAATTCATATGGGGCTAGAAGAGGAAATCATGAAGTAATGATGAGAGGTACATTTGGCAATATTAAAATTAGAAATGAAATGGCGCCAGGCACTGAAGGTGGTTTTACTACATTACAACCTGATGGAAAAGTTATGAGTGTTTATGATGCTGCAATTGAATATAAAAAAAGAGGTAACGATCTAGTTGTGATAGCAGGAAAAGAATATGGAACAGGTTCATCAAGAGACTGGGCAGCTAAAGGCACTAAACTATTAGGCATAAAAGCTGTAATCGCTGAAAGCTTTGAGAGAATTCATAGATCAAACTTAATTGGAATGGGTGTTTTACCTCTCGAGTTTAAAGAAGGTTTTGATAGAAAAAAATTGAATATTTCTGGAGCAGAATTAATCACTGTGGTTGACATCGATAAAGGTGTTAAACCAAGAGATGAAGTGTCTTGTGAAATAAAATATAAAGATGGAACAAGTAAAACTATAAAAGTACTTTGTAGAATTGATACTCAAAATGAAGTTGAGTATTATAAGAATGGTGGAATTTTACAGTACGTTCTTAGAAATATGTTAAATTAATGAGAAATATAATTGTAAAAGTACATCCATCCAAATCTAATTTAAAAAAAAAAGATCAATTAGCCTGGAAAATAGCTGAGATAGCATCCGATAAAGCAAAGATTAAAAAACATGTTGTTGAGATGGTTATTAATAGAATTATTGATAATGCTTCTGTTGCAATCGCATCATATAATAGAAAGCCAGTGATTTCAGCTCGAGAAATGGCATTAGCACATCCAAGAAAAAATGGAGCAAATGTTTTTGGTTTAAGTCCAAAAATAAAAGTTGATTGTGAATGGGCAGCTTGGGCTAATGGAACTGCTGTGAGAGAATTAGACTACCATGACACTTTTTTAGCTGCAGATTATAGCCACCCTGGAGATAATATACCTGCAATTTTAGCTGTTGCTCAACAAAAAAGATGTAATGGCATGGATCTTATAAAAGGAATTCTTACTGGTTATGAAGTTCAAGTTAATTTAGTTAAAGGCATTTGTTTACATGAACATAAAATTGATCACATAGCTCATTTAGGTCCAAGTGTTGCTGCTGGTCTTGGAAGTTTATTAAAACTCAATACTGAAACTATTTATCAATCTGTTCAACAAGCTCTTCACGTGACTGTTTCAACAAGACAATCAAGAAAAGGAGAAATTTCTAGCTGGAAAGCATTTGCTCCAGCTCATGCAGGTAAACTTGCAATAGAGTCAGTCGATAGATGTATGAGAGGCGAGGGTGCTCCCAGTCCAATTTATGAAGGGGAAGATAGTATTATTGCATATGTTTTATCAGGACCTGGAAAAAAATATAATGTTCCTCTTCCTAGAATTAACGAACCTAAAAAAGCAATTCTTGAAACTTACACTAAAGAACATTCAGCAGAGTACCAATCACAGGCATTGATTGATTTAGCTAGAAGTTTAAATAAAAAAATTAAAAATTTATCTGATATTAAAGAAATTATAATAGAAACAAGTCATCACACTCATTACGTAATTGGAACGGGAGCAAACGATCCTCAAAAAATGGATCCATATGCTAGTCGAGAAACATTAGATCACTCAATAATGTATATATTTGCCGTGGCTTTAGAAGATGGCGCTTGGCATCATATAAAATCTTATACTCCTCAAAGAGCCAGAAGAAAAAGCACGGTTACACTTTGGCATAAAATAGCGACACGGGAGAATAAAAAATGGACTAAAAAATATCACGATAAAGATCCGAAAAAGAAATGTTTTGGTGGAAAAGTTATTATTAAAATGAAAAATGGCTCAACTATTTCTGAAGAAATTAATGTTGCAGATGCTCATCCAGCAGGAAAAAGACCTTTTGAAAGAGAGCAATATATTGAAAAATTTAAAAATCTTACTGAAGGAATAATATCAGAGAAAGAGTCTAAAAGATTTATAAATCTTGTACAAAATTTAAGACAATTACATTCTAATAAACTTTTTGAACTTAATGTAGAAGTCTTGAAAAAGTTTCATAATAAAAAATTTAAAAAATTTTCAATTTTTTAATTATATACTAAATAAAAATTCGTACTTTTCGTTTATTGAAAGCACATCAAGGTTTACAAAACCACCTATGATTAGTTGGATGGCAATAATAAGAATTGCAACTAATCCTACATACCCTAACCATTGATGTTTCTTAATATAATCAGCAAAGTAACTTGCTAAAGTTGCAATAAGAAAAACAGATAACAATAAACCAACAACCATTAAATAATAATTGCCTTTAGCTGCACCAACAACTCCTATTACATTGTCAAAGCTTATTGCAATATCAGCAACCAAAACTTTATAAACTCCATTAGAAAATGACTGAGTTTCATGTGATTTCATTTGAGGAGATTTTATTTTATTTTTACCAAAGAAATCTTGTCTTAAATTATTGATAACCCAAAGTAGTAAAACTCCACCAATGATTTTTAGCCAAGCAAACTGAAACATAAAGTCTGCAGCAAAAGCAAATATAATTCTAAAAATAAAAGCTGCACCTACGCCCCAAGCTATAATTTTTTTTCTATTATCTGGAGCAAAATTTGCAGCTATTAAACCTATAATGATGGCATTATCTGCAGCCATAACTATATCAATTAATAGTATTTGTATCGAAATGATTAATTGCTCTAACATTATTTTATTTCATGTATATAATTTAATTAAAGAATATTAAAGAGTAAATAATGATTGCTAAAAACTATCCATCCAATATTTCAAAGAAACAAATACTTTTATTATCCATACCGGTTTTTTTCTCGAATTTAGCAATTCCTTTAACAGGCATAATTGACACTGGTTTGATGGGTAATTTAGGACAAACTAAATTTTTAGCAGCAACTAGTATTGCTACTTCAGTTATGACTATGGTCGTCTGGAGTTTTGCTTTTTTCAGGATGGGAACTGTAGGAATAGTCGCTCAACTATATGGCAAAAGTGATTACAGAGAAATTGCGAAAACTTTATTAAGAAATTTTTTGATGGCTATGATAATTGCAATAGTTATTATTTTATTTAAACCTTTTATTATAGATTTAACTGAAAATTTCTTTTCAACTTCAGTTGAAACCCAAGAGTTAATAAAAACCTATGTATCTGTAAGAGTTCTTTCTATACCTGCAGAATTCATTATCTATATTTTAGTAGGCTTTTTCCTAGGCATTCAAAAAACCAACATATCAAGTTTACTTGTAATTATTTTGTCTGCTTTGAATATAATTTTTAGCTCTTTTTTTGTATTGTCCTTAAATTTAAACATTTTTGGTGTTGCTTTAGGAACTTTAATTGCGAGTTATATAACGGCAATTATTTTTTCTTTATTTACATACAAATTTATAATTAAGAAATTTCAAATAATTCCAACTTTTCAAAAATTAATTGTTTTTTCTAAACTATTAAAATTGTTAACTATAAATTTTGATATATTTATAAGGAC
Source organism: Pelagibacterales bacterium SAG-MED29 (assembly GCA_014653815.1). Taxonomy (GTDB): domain Bacteria; phylum Pseudomonadota; class Alphaproteobacteria; order Pelagibacterales; family Pelagibacteraceae; genus Pelagilacustribacter. The sequence continues at coordinate 83,046 of JACWDZ010000001.1, forward strand.
GACAGTCCTTACGTTTTCATTTCTTTGGGTTACATATCTTGGATCTAAGTTAGGTGAAGACTATTTAGCTGTTAATACTATTCTAATGCAGTTTATAATTTTAGCAGCTTTTTTTCTTGATGCCTATGCTTTTTCTACGGAAGGAATAGTAGGTTTTACTGTGGGTAAAAGAAATGAAAAATCTTTTTCATTAGTTGTAAAAAATTCAATACAATTAAGTTTTTTTACTGCATTGATTATCTCTATATTATATTTAATTTTTTTTAAGCAAATTATAAATATTATTACTGATATAGATATTCTTAGATTTATTGCTTATAAACACGCTATTTGGATTATTATTATACCCCCAGTTGCTTCATTTTGTTATCAGTTAGACGGTATTTTTATTGGAGCCTCTCAAACTAGAGATATGAGAAACGGAATGATGTTTTCAGTTGCTTGTTTTATAATTATATCTATATATTCAACAAAATATTTTGGTAATCATGGTTTATGGTTTTCACTGCTTTTATTTACGGTGCTAAGATCCCTTACTTTAAGATATTTTTTAAATAACATTTTAAAAAAATTTTAAATGAAATTTCTTTATAAAGTACCAGGCTATTCACTTCTTCTTTTTGGGGCTTTTTGCCTTAGCTGGGGAGGCTTTATTGTGAGATCATTTGAAACTACTGATGCTTGGGAAATTTTACTACTAAGATCATTTTTTTTCTTTTTAGGGGTCTCTGTGTTTTTATTATCTATGTATAAACAAGATGCTTTTAGAACTATAAAAAAAGCTGGCTTAGCAGGATTACTAGGTGGTTTTGTAATGTCATTCAGCTTTATAGCTTTTGTATTTGCAATGATGAATACCTCAGTAGCAAATGTTGTTTTTATCATTAGCACTCAAACAATGTTTTTGGCAATTTTTGGTTATTTTTATTTGAAAGAGAAAGTCTCGATTATTGGTTTGCTTTCAATAGTTTTAGCAATGATGGGAATTACCGTAATGATAGGAGACTCAATTTCTGGCGGCACTTTCTTTGGTAACTTAGTTGCTCTAACTATTCCAATAAGTTTTTCAATACTAGTTATGATCATAAGAAAAAATTCTAATTTAGATTTAGTACCAGCGATCTGGTATGCATCTATTTCTAGTGTATTGATTTCTTTTTTCATGGCTAACGATTTAAACTTTACAAGCAATGATATTCTTATGGGCTTTTTGTTAGGAGTACCTCAACTTACATTTGGTTTTGTTTGTATTACCATCGGATCTAGAACAACTAAATCAGTCACTATCGGATTATTAATGCTCGTAGAAACAATTTGCGCACCTTTGTGGGTATGGTTATTTCTTAATGAGATACCACCTTTGAGTGTGTTTATCGGAGGTACAATTATTATTTTTGCAATAATCATTAAAAGCTTTGATAGAAGCAAGTCTTTAGCGGCTTAATTATATTTGACTTTTTATTTCATATAGAGGAGAATCTCTTTTGTAACGGGAGAGACTACTTTAATGTAGCGCCGAAGGAGCAACTACCCTAGAAACTCTCAGGCAAAAGGACCGTTGCCGTAATAACTCTGGAAAGAAGGCGTAAGCCTCACCGAAGGATTAAATCTCTCAGGTACATGGACAGATAGGGTTAGTTTAGAGTTATTATGGAAGTACAAAAAACAGCTTTATACAATATTCATAAAAACCTTGGAGCAAAATTTGTTCCTTTTGCAGGGTATGAAATGCCAATTCAGTATAAAGACGGGATTGTAAAAGAGCATATCTCTACAAGAACTTATGCTGGGTTTTTTGATGTTTCTCATATGGGACAATTCTTCTTAGAAGGAGACGAAACATTATCAGAAGCCTTAGAAAAAATTATTCCTGCAGATTTAAAATCTTTAAAAATAAATCATTCAAAATACTCTTTTTTACTTAATAATAATGGAGGAATAATTGATGATTTAATTGTAACAAAAACTGAAAAAGGATTTTCTATAATCTTGAATGCGGCTTGTAAAGAAAATGATATTAAGCAAATTTTAAAATTTTTAGGAAATAATCATAAGCATCTTTTAAATAATGATTTATCTTTAATAGCTTTACAAGGACCTAAGTCAGTAGAAATATTGGAAAAATTGATACCTGGTGTTTCTAATTTAAAATTTATGACTGGCAACAACTTTGATTTTGATAATGATAATTTATATATAACAAGATCAGGATATACAGGAGAAGATGGTTTTGAAATTTCTATCTCAAATCAAAAAGTAGAAAAACTAATTAACTTTTTAATTTTAAATGAAGTCAAACCTATAGGTTTAGGTGCTAGAGATACATTAAGATTAGAGGCAGGTCTTTGTTTGTATGGGCATGAGCTCAACGAAAAAATCAATCCTATAGAAGCAAATTTAAAATGGGCCATTGCAAAAAAAAGAAAAGATATTGGCGGTTTTAATGGATGGGATAAGATTAAAAACCTATTAACTACTGGAAGTGAGAAAATTAGAGTGGGTATTAAGCCCGAGGGCAAAGTTATAGCTAGGGAAAATACGAAAATATTTTCAACTGACGATAATGAGATAGGTCTCGTTACAAGTGGGACCTTTGGTCCTAGCGTAAATGCACCAGTAGCAATGGGTTACGTTAAATCAAATTTTGCTAAAGTTGGAACACCGATAAAGCTAGAAGTAAGAGGAAAAAAATATGGAGGTAAAGTTTCAGAGCTTCCATTTTATAAAAAAAGTTATGTTAAATAAACAAGAAGGTAAAAATGAGTGAAAAAAAATTTTCTAAGAAACACGAATGGGTTTCATTAGAGGGAGATGTAGCTACAGTTGGTATCACTAAACATGCTACTGAATTGCTTGGAGATATAGTTTTTGCAGAAGTACCAGATGCAGGAAAATCTGTAGAAAAAGAAGGGCAAGCAGCTGTTGTTGAGTCAACTAAAGCAGCTAGTGATGTTTATTCACCTATCTCTGGAGAGATTACCGAGGGCAATAAAACTATAGTAGACGACCCAAGCAGTATTAACAAAGATCCAGAGGGAGCGAGTTGGTTTTTTAAATTAAAGATTAAAGACAAAGGAGAATTTGATTCTTTAATGTCAAAAGAAGAATATGAAAAATTTTGTAAGGATAACCCAAATTAAATGATAAACGATACTTCAGAAGAATTTATTAATAGACATATTGGTCCCTCAAAAGAGGATCAATTAAAAATGTTAGATTATATTGGCAACAATTCTTTAAAGCAGTTAATAAAAGATACTGTTCCAGAAAATATATTGCTAAAAAATGAATTAAATATGGCCCACTCACTTTCTGAAGATGAAGCTTTAAAAAAACTTAAATTGATTGCCCAAAAAAATAAAACTTATAGAAATTTTATTGGTATGGGTTACTACAATTGTTTCACTCCCCATGTCATTCTAAGAAATTTATTAGAAAATCCTGGATGGTATACTTCATATACTCCTTATCAGCCTGAAGTTGCTCAAGGCAGACTAGAAATGTTATTAAATTTTCAACAGCTGGTCATGGATTTTACTGGTATGGATATCGCAAATGCTTCTTTATTAGATGAGGCAACAGCTGCTGCAGAAGCGGTTAGTTTAGCACAAAGAGTATCTAAAAATAATTCAAAAAAAGTTTATGTTTCTGAAAAATGTAATCCTCAAGTTATTGATTTGATAAAAACTAGAATAGAGCCCTTTGGACTAGAGATTCTAATTGGCAATCAAAGTGAATTCATTAAAAATATAGATGGAGATTTAATTTGTGGAGTTTTAGCTTATCCAGATACTCTTGGAGAAATCGTAGACCCTAGTGAAGCAATAAGCTTAATAAGAAAAAAAGGAGGAAAAGCTATAGTAGTTTGCGATCTTCTTTCTTTAGCAAAATTAAAAACACCTGCAGAACTCGGAGCTGATATTGCAGTAGGTAGTGCTCAGAGGTTTGGAGTTCCCATGGGTTATGGCGGACCTCACGCTGCTTTCTTTGCCACAAAAGAAAATTTGAAAAGATCAATGCCTGGAAGAATTATAGGTGTGTCCGTAGATAAATTTGGCAAAAAAGCTTACAGACTTTCTCTTCAAACACGGGAACAACACATCAGAAGAGATAAGGCAACTAGTAATATCTGCACCGCGCAAGCTCTATTGGCTATAGTTTCTGCTGCATATGCAATTTATCATGGTCCTGCTGGAATTTTAAATATTGCTAGCAGAACTTCTAAATTGGCAAAATTATTTGCTAACAATATAAAAGAAGGAGGTTTTGAGCTCCACTCAAATAATTTTTTTGATACTATAACGATCAAAACTAATCAGAAAACTAAAGAAATTTATAAAAAGGCAATTACTGAAAAAGTTAATTTAAGGAAAGTAGACGACAATACTTTATCAGTAGCTTTTGATGAATCGAAAAGAATTGATCACGTAAACTTACTTTTAAAAATTTTTGGAATTAACAAAGAATTAAAAGATATAGAAGATGTTAAGCTGGATAATCTTCCAAAAAATCTTTTAAGAACATCAAAATATTTATCTCATCCGGTATTTAACAAGTATCACTCTGAAACAGAAATGATGAGATATTTAAAAAGATTAGAAGATAGTGACATCGCACTAAATAGATCAATGATTCCTTTAGGATCGTGCACTATGAAATTAAATTCAACAGCTGAAATGATCCCAATATCATGGAAAGAATTCTCTCTTCCTCACCCTTATGTTCCTGTCGAACAAATGAAAGGATATACAACATTGTTCAATGATTTAGAAAAAGATCTAAAAGAAATCACGGGATTTGATGCAGTATCTTTACAACCTAATTCTGGAGCACAAGGGGAATATGCTGGTCTTATGACAATAAGAGCATTTCATAGGAACAACAATGAAGCTAACAGAAATGTTTGTTTAATACCTAACTCAGCACATGGAACAAATCCTGCAAGCGCTCAAATGTCAGGTATGAAAGTTGTGGTGGTTAATTGTGATGATAACGGAAATATTGATTTTGAGGATTTAAAAAATAAATCTGAAAAATATTCAAAAGATTTAGCTGCATTAATGGTCACTTATCCTTCTACACATGGAGTATTTGAAGAAAAAATATCTGAAATTTGTGAAGTTATACATTCTAATGGAGGTCAGGTTTATATGGATGGAGCAAATTTAAATGCTTTAGTAGGAATTGCAAAACCAGGACAATTTGGACCTGACGTATGCCATATTAATTTACACAAAACTTTTTGCATCCCACATGGAGGAGGAGGCCCAGGTATGGGACCAATTGCTTGCGCAAAACATCTTGAAGACTTTCTACCAACACATCAACATCTGAGAAATTTAAACTCAGATAAGGGAATGGGTTCTGTTTCTGCTTCACCATGGGGAAGCGCAAGTATTCTAGTCATCTCGTGGATGTATATAAAAATGATGGGAGCTAAAGGATTAAAACTGGCTTCAGAAATATCTATTCTAAATGCTAACTATATTTCAAAAAAATTGTCAGAAAAATATAAAATTTTGTATACTGGAAAAAATGGCCATGTTGCACATGAATGCATTATTGACATAAGGCCTATTAAAGAAAAAATAGGTATTACAGAAGAGGACATTGCTAAAAGATTGGTAGACTATGGATACCATGCTCCGACAATGTCTTGGCCGGTTGCAGGAACTATTATGATAGAACCAACAGAGAGTGAAAATTTAGAGGAAATAGATAGATTTTGTAATGCTTTATTAAGCATAAAAGATGAAATAGATAAAATTGAGACAGGGAAATTTGAAAATAAGGATAATCCAATAATTAATGCACCTCATACATATTTAGAATTATCCTCAGATGAATGGAATCATTCATATTCAAGAGCTGAGGCTGCTTTTCCTAAAACCTATTTAAAAGAGTATAAATATTGGGCCCCTGTGGCTAGAGTGGACAATGTTTATGGAGACAGAAACCTTGTATGTTCTTGTCCATCTATGGATGAGTATAAAGATGCAGCTGCTTAAATAATGAAAATAGCAGTCATTGGATCAGGAATTTCTGGTTTATCCGCAGCTTATTACCTATCAAAAAAATTTAAAGTAGATCTGTTCGAGCAAGAAGATTATTTTGGAGGTCATTCTTGCACCTATGATATTAAAAAAGAAGAAAAAACTATTCCAGTAGACTTAGGTTTTATTGTATTTAATGAATTAACTTATCCTAATTTACTTAATTTTTTTAAGGAATTAGAAGTTCCTTTTGAAAAAAGCGATATGTCATTTTCTGTTTCCATACGAGGAAGCAATATAGAGTATGGTGGTCGCGGGCTCAAAGCTCTTTTTGCAAATAAATCAAATATATTTAATCTTAATTTTTTAAAAATGATAGCAGAAATTATCTCATTTTATAAAAGCGCCCCTTCTTTAATTAAAAATAACTTAGATGGGGTAACACTTGGTAGTTATTTAGATAAATCAAATTTTTCAAAATATCTTGTTGAATATCACATTATTCCTATGGTAGCTGCAATATGGTCTATGCCTTTTTCTAAGACTAGAGATATGCCCCTAAAACTTTTTTTAAATTTTTTTATTAATCATGGTTTATTTAAACTCAAGAATAGACCACAATGGTACACAGTTACAGGCAGAAGCAGAACTTATGTAAAAAAAGTCTTAGAAAAAATAAGTGGAGAAATTTTTAAGAATTATAAAGTAAATAGCATTAACCGAAATGAAAATAATGTGAGGATAAAAATTGGGGATGATTATTTAGATTATGATCACGTAGTTCTAGCTTCACATGCTGATCAAAGTTTAAAAATGTTAGATAATCCGACTGAAGAAGAACAAAGGATTTTAAGTAAATTTAAATATGTATCTAACGAAGCAATTTTACATTCAGACGAAAGATTTATGCCAAAAAAAAAATTAGCTTGGTCTAGCTGGAATTCTATATCTAATGGCAGCCAGACATGTGTAACTTATTGGCTAAATAATTTACAAAATTTAAACTATGACCAAAATTTTTTTTTAACTCTGAACCCTATTAGTGAAATAAACAAAAAAAATATAATTAAAAATATAAATTTTACTCATCCTTATTTTAATTCAGAAACATTAAAATATCAAAAATCTTTACATTCACTTCAAGGAAAAAAAAGAACTTGGTTTTGTGGAAGTTATTTTAGTTATGGATTTCATGAAGATGGAATAAAATCAGCTATAAATTTAATAGAAAATTTTAAAATTTAATGAACTCATGTATTTACAATGGAGTTGTAACACACACAAGGTTTAAGCCAGTTAAGCATTTTTTAAAATATAAAACTTTTTCTTTTTATATAGACCTAGATGAAATTAAAAAATTAGATAATGATAATCCAATTTTTTCTTACAATAGATTTAACATTTTTAGTTTTTACGATAAAGATCATGGTGATAGAGACGGAAAAGCTCTAAAAGTTTGGGTATTAGATAATTTAAAAAAATTTAATATCAATGAAAATATTAACAAAATCAAATTACTTTGCTATCCAAGAATTTTTGGTTACGTTTTTAATCCGTTAAGTGTTTTTTATTGTTATGAAGACAATTCATTAAAAGCAATTTTTTATGAGGTTAAAAATACTTTTAACGAACAACACACATATATTTTTAAAGTTAAAGACAATAAGATAGAACAAAAATGTAAAAAAAAATTTTATGTTTCTCCATTTATGGATATGGATACTTATTACAATTTTAAATTATTGAGTCCGAATGAAAAATTGTCTGTTTCAATTAAACAAACTGATAAAGAAGATGTCGTATTAACTGCAGTTCAAACAGGCACAAGAAAAGAATTTACTTTTAAACAATTAATTATAAATTTTTTTAAATATCCACTAATGTCTATTAAGATAATAAGTGCGATACATTTTGAAGCATTACTATTGTGGAAAAAAGGAGCAATATATAGAAAAAGAAATAAAAAAATTAAAAACAATTTGAGTTACGAAAATATTGATGACCCTATTTAAAATTTCAGAAAAATTTGTTCTCAACAAATTGAGATCCATTAAAAAGGGCAACCTAAAGCTAGTAAATTATGATGGGCAAGTTTATCATTTTGGAGATCTAAAAGATTCTTTTAGCGCAGATATTAAAATAATTAATCCTAATTTTTATTTAAACATTATTTTAGGAGGAAGTTCTGCTTTAGGAGAGGCTCATATGAATAAAGATTTTTATTCAAATAATTTAACAAATTTGATTGAGCTTACAGCAAAAAATATTAAACTTATTCATTCATTTTCAGGAAGTGTAAGACTACAAGCAATAAAAAATATTTTAAAAAGAATTTTTGCATCGAATACAAAATCAAATAGTTTAAAATATATTTCTAAACATTATGATCTTGGAAATGAGTTTTTTTCTAATTGGTTGGATAAAACTCTAACTTATTCAAGCGCGATATACGAGAATGATGATGATGATTTAGAAACTGCTCAGAAAAATAAGTATCAAAAGTTAATTGATTTACTTCACATCAAAGATGGAAATAAAATTTTAGAAATTGGATGTGGTTGGGGTGGATTTTCAGAATATTTAGCAAAAAAACGAGATGTTATGATTGACTGTATTACAATTTCTAAAAAACAATATGAGTATACAAAGAGAAGAATATTTAAAAATAATTTAAATAATAAAGTTAATGTTATGTTTTTAGACTATAGAGACTTAAAAGATAGATATGACAATATAGCATCAATAGAAATGATAGAAGCTGTAGGAGAAAAATATTTAGATCAATATTTTAAGACAATCAAAAATTCTCTTAAATCTAATGGGTATGCAGCTATTCAAGGGATTACAATAAGTGATAATTTATTTGATCGTTACAGGATAGAGGAAGATTTTATTCAAAAATATATTTTTCCTGGAGGTTTCCTGCCCTCTTTGGGGCAAATTAAAGAATTGGCTGAAAAAAACCAATTAGGATTAGAAAAGATCAACTCTTATTCAGATGATTATGCAAAAACTCTTCTAACTTGGAAAAATAATTTTTTTAAAACATGGGACAATATTTCTCCTCTAGGTTTTGATGAATATTTTAAAAGAATGTGGGAATTTTATTTATGTTATTGTGAAGCAGGATTTAAAGCGAAAAATATAGACTTGATTCAATTTTCTATGTCTAATAGACAAACGACATGAAAAAAGTATTTATTTTAACATTAATTTTTTTTTTAACTGGATGTTCAAGCAGTATGAAACCAACAGATTTTAAAGATCAAAAGCCAAGACTGATTATTGAGGATTATTTATCAGGTAATGTTAAGGCCTGGGGTATTCTTCAAAATCGTTCGGGTAAAGTCACAAGACAATTTTCTGCAGATTTAGAAGGTAAGTGGAATGGAAAACAATTAATTCTTGATGAAAAATTTAATTGGTCAGACGGTGAAGTTCAAACCAGACAATGGAAGATTAACAAAATAGATGAACATAATTATGAAGGAACTGCAGGAGATGTGGTTGGAACTGCGAAAGGGTTTTCTTATGGACCAGCATTTAAGTTTGAATATGTTCTATTAGTCCCGGTAAAAGGAAAAGAAATTAAAATTACTTTTGATGACTGGATTTTTAAACAAGATGAAAGGGTTGCTATTAATAGAGCAACTATGACAAAGTTTGGAATCAAAGTTGCTGAACTCACTGTAATGTTTGTGAAAGATTAACGTTTATACAGTTTGTAAATCAAAAATAAATAAATTTTATAAGGCAATATTCTCAAAAATTTTAAAATTAAGGTTAATTGCTTAGGAAAGTGAATTTCAAAAGAGTTAGATTTAGTAAGACCGTCATATATCTTTTTAGCAGCAAATTCCACAGACCTTAAAAATGGCATAGGGAAATCATTCTTATCTGTTAAAGGTGTTTTTATAAACCCAGGAGAAATAACTGAAACTCTTATGTTATATTTTTTAAAATCAAAATAGATACTTTCAGCAAAATTATTTAAAGCTGCTTTGGAAGGGCCGTAACCACTTGAATTAGGCAATCCTCTGTACCCAGCTATAGATGAAACAATTGAAATATGTCCATTTTTTTTATCTTTAAAATACTTTTCAACTGATTTGACGCAATTTAAAACACCAAAATAATTTACATCCATAATAAATTTACTTTGTTTAATATCGATCTCTTTTTCTTTTTTGGGATCGTAAGTTCCACTACAAAAGATACAAAGATCGATTTGTGTAAACTCAGATATAATTTTTTGAAATGTAATTTTACAATTTTCTTCATCTACTACATCTAAAGGAAAAGAAGAAATATTAGGATCTTTAGCCATTTGATCTAGAATTTCTTTTCTTCGAGCTGATACTGCAACTTGCCAACCTTCTTTAGCAAATTTTTCAGCAACTGCTTTACCTATTCCACTGCTTGCTCCAGTAACCCATATTTTTTTATGATTTTTGGACATAAATTAGTTATATATTAATATATGACTAAGAATAAATACTTATCTCTATTCTTAATACTTTTAATTACATTTATAGCTTCGACAATAGGAAGTTTTACCACAGCTTCCTTCAAAGAGCCCTGGTATTCTGAAATTATATTACCAAGTTTTAATCCACCGAGCTGGGTATTTGCTCCTGTTTGGACAACGCTATATATCATGATGGCAGTCGCAATTTGGAAAATTTGGATAAATTCATTCGATTTAAAGATATTAAAAATTTATTTTGTTCATTTATTTTTTAATGGTACCTGGAGTATTGTTTTTTTTGGATTTCATCAAATTGGATTAGCTTTGATTAACTTAATTATTATTTTAATCTTTATTATTTTGCTTATGAAAAATTATTTTAACAGAGATAAAATTAGTTTCTATTTAATGATACCTTATCTGCTGTGGTCAAGTTATGCATTGATACTTAATAGTTCGATATTTATATTAAATTAAAACAACCTTTTTGGGTATTTTCTTTTTAAAATAATCTTATTAATTAGAATAGATGATAGAATTATAACTATAGTTCCTGCAATGACTGGAAACAAAATATAATCAAAGGACAAGTCCATAAATAAAGCAACTAGAGGATTCGAAGCCGCAGGAGGATGCATTACTTTAAAATAAACCATTAATATTACTGCGACTCCAACTGATAAACCTAGAGAGTAAAAAGAGAGTCCGATTGTCTCGTTAAATATAATCCCAACAATTATGGAAATAAGATGCCCAAAAAATATATTCTTAGGTTGTGCAGTTTCGAGATCATAAAGAACAAATACGAGAAATACTGTAGCTCCAAACGAAAACATCAACCACACTCCTGCAGAAGTCTCTAGAGTAAAAAAGCCTAGAATACTTATAACTATAGCTGCTGATATTCCTGAAACAATTGGTTCTAAATTTTTTCTTATTTTCATATATATTTTTTCTCCAATTAAGTTATATACATTTTGAAGGATAAAAAAATGATTTCTACTTTTCTTAATAGAGTATTTAGAGCAATAAAGATTGATATCGATCTTTATGAAGAAGTAGAAAAAGATAAATCAGCTACTCTTCAAGCTGGAGTAGTCGTAGTTCTCTCTAGTTTAGCTGCGGGGGTGGGAGCTTTACAACTAGGTGCATCTAATTTTGTATTAGCTCCAGTCTTATCTTTATTGAGTTGGTATGTTTGGGCTTATGTAATTTATTTTGTTGGAGTAAAATTATTTGCTGGCCCAAAAACTAAAAGTAATCACGGTGAATTATTGAGAACAATCGGTTTTTCTAGTGCTCCAGGTTTAATTAGAGTTTTCGGAGTTACTCCTGATTTAATGACAGTAACTTTTATAGGTTCAGCATTTTGGATGTTAGCTTGTATGGTAGTAGCAGTTAAATCAGCTCTAGACTATGACAGCATGTGGAAAGCTCTAGGAGTTGTAATTGTTGCATGGTTATTTCAAGCTTTCTTTTTATTTTTAGTGATTGTTCTTTTTAGAGGAATTTAGACAGGGAAAATTGTTTTAGATAATTTACAACTGTTACAAACCTTATATCCAGTAATAATTAAATTTGAACTTACACTTTCATCTTCTTTTGAGCATTCTTCACAAATATTGTCTGGCAAATCTTCCATGTAGGACAAGATACACCTTTTAATATTTGAAATCTATCTTAGAATCTAAAGATGAAAAAAATCATTTTATGCTTATTAGTCTGTAAAACTTTATTGTTTAGCTACAATCAATTAATCGCAGGAGAGTTGAAAGTAACGAATAATAATTTAAAGGCAAATTCCAATTATAAAAAAGTCTATTTTGCTGGAGGATGTTTTTGGTGTATGGAAGAATCCTTTGATAAAAAAAAAGGTATTATTCAATCTATCTCGGGATATTCTGGTGGACACTTAAAAAATCCTACTTATAAAGAGGTAATTTATAAAGACACAGGTCACGTAGAAACTATTGAAATTACTTATGACCCTAAAATGACATCCTATAAAAAACTTTTGGAAGTTTTTTGGAAAAATATTGATCCTTTTGATAAATATGGCCAATTTTGCGATAAAGGAAAAAGTTATAGATCAGTTATTTTTTATAAGAATAATAGTCAGAAAAAAATTATTCAAAAATCCATTGCTGAAATAGAGCAAAGATTTAATTCTAAAGTAGTTACCTTATTGTGGAAATTTGATAGATTTTATCAAGCAGAGGATTATCATCAAGATTATTATCAAAAAAATTTTTTAAGATATCTAGCTTACAAAAAAGCTTGTCAGAGAGAAGAGGTATTAAATAAAATATGGAATTAAAAAAAATTATATTATTTTTTATACTTATATTCTATTTTGGCCCACTTAATGCAGAACTAATTAAACCAAGTAATAAACTTGATCCATATGATGTAGTTAAAATTCAACTTAAAGCACTTAAGAATAATAACGAAAAAGATCAAGGTATAAGACAAACATGGCTTTTTGCTCATCCTGATAATAAAAAAGTTACTGGTCCTTATGAGCGATTTAGAATTATGATTTATGGCCAGCAATATAAATATCTTATCAACCATTCTTCACACAAGATCAATCTAATATCAAATACTTCTAAATCTTATATATATAGAATTGAGATTCTAACGAATGATAAAAAGTTATTTTTTTATGAGTGGCAAGTTGAAAAAGGTAGTGACTTAGATTGTAAAAACTGCTGGTTCACATCTGCAGTGTCATTACCAACAGATCAAGGAAACACAATTTGAAACGACCTCCTTTTATTTATCGATACTTAATTGTTGGGTGTATTCTAGTATTTCCACCAATTCTAAGTTCGCATTATGGCTCTATATACTTAGGTAAAGAAAATGGGGTGCTTCTTGGTTTTTCTGTTGGAATAATTTGTGTAACTTTTGCATGTTGGAAATTATATATCGATGATTGGAGGGATGACGAAGATTAATGGAGTTTGTAACCTCTAGATCAGAAGCTTTAGATAAACTTAATAAATTTATAGAAAGCGATATTTCAAATTATAACATTAAAAGAAATTTTGACTTTGGTGTAAATAATAGAAATAATGTTTCTTGCTTATCTCCTTATATAGCTCATAGATTAATAACTGAATATGAAACTGTAAAACTTGTTTTAAAAAAATATCCTTTTAAAAAAATAGATAAGTTTATTCAAGAAATATTTTGGAGAATTTACTGGAAAGGTTGGCTTGAACTAAGACCAAAAGTTTGTTCTGACTTTATAGAAGACCTAAAGTCAATTAAAGAAGACAAAAATTATTTTAAAGCAGTAAATGCTGAAACAGAAATTGAATGTTTTAATGACTGGGTAAAAGAACTAAAAAATTTTAATTATCTTCATAATCATACTAGAATGTTGTTTGCAAGTATTTGGATATTTTCATTAGGGTTGCCTTGGCAAAAAGGAGCAGAATTTTTTATGAAGCACTTATATGATGGAGATGCAGCTTCTAATACTTTAAGTTGGAGATGGGTTGCGGGAATACAAACCAAAGGTAAAAATTACTTAGCCCAGTCTTGGAATATAAGTAAGTTTACAAATAACAAGTATAAAAATGTAAGGCTTAATGAGACTGCCTTACCAATTATAGATAAAAGAGAATATAAAATATCTCCTATTCAAATTAGGAAGAACGAAGATTTAAACGATCATTTAATTATATTTGAAAATGAAATGTTTGTTGATTTTCTTGAATATAAAAAATATAAAAAAATTTACTTTGTTTTGTTGGAGAATGAAAATAGATCAATAAAACTATCTACAAAAGTAATAGATTTTAAAAAAAAAATTATCTCATCCCAACTAAATGAAATCAGATATGAAGCCGAACTATTGGACGGAAATGCTTTCACAAACTTTACTAAAACCTCTAATTCATTTGATGTTATGTATCCTTCTATCGGTGAAAATTTTTTATTTTTAAAAAGATTAATAAAAAAAAATAATCTAAATATAAATTTTATTTCACGAAAAGAGGATGAATTTTGCTGGAAATTCTCAAATAAAGGTTATTTTAATTTTAAGTCAAATATACCAATAATATTATCAACTTTTAAATTGAATTAGATCTAGAGCATTTTTTTGAGCAATATTTTACTTTTTCCCAATTTAGTCTCCATTTTTTTCTCCATGTAAAAGTTTTGCTACAAATTGTACAAGTCTTTTTTGGTAAATTATTTTTTTTCATCATTCAGCAAATGTTTATTTTTTACAAAGAGAAAATAAGCTGCAATTTCATAAAAAATATTCAATAAAAAAAATAAAGGTTTTATTTTAAAAATTTTATACAAAAAATTATATTTAGGTACATTTTTCCAAATTATTAAAAAAGACTCTGCTCCATCAATTACTTTTCCATCTTGTATAACATGCATTCTTCGTAAAAGTTCTTTATATGATTTTGATGTTATCTTTTGAGCTTCATCATTATTAGTAACATCTATCCATTCAATATTTTTCTCACTGTGTTTTTTGTAATGGTTAATTTCTGCTCTACAGATATTACATGAGTTATTAAAAAAAATTTTAACCATTAGTATTTTCTTTTATAAAATTATTTGCAGCTTTAAAAATTCTTGTTTTTCTCTCTTTATTCATTTTTTCAGAAATTCTTACCATCATTGCAAGTCTAGGATTTTTTATGAAGAATTTTTTATGTCTGTCTATAAATTTCCAATATAAGCCGTCCATCACATCACACCAAGGTCCCTTTTTAAAATGCATCATTTTTTGAAAATAACTTGATCCACAAATGTATGGTTTAGTAGCAAAAATTCCTCCATCACTAAATAAACCCATCCCATAAACATTTGGCATCATTACCCAGTCAGATGAGTCTACAAACATTTCCATAAACCATTTGTAAACTTGTTTTGGGTGTATCTCACATAAGTTCATAATATTTGCTAGTATCATTAGTCTTTCTATATGATGAGACCAACCATAGTCCTTAGCATTGATAATTGCATGATCTAAAGGATCTAATCCGGTATTCCCATCATACCAACTTTTTTTCATTTTTCTTTTATGATTAAAAAAATTAGTTTTTTCTAATCGTTGATCATAGTTTTGGTAAATACCCCTCATAAACTCTCTCCAACCAATTATCTGTCTGATATAGCCTTCTAAAGAATTTATAGGTATCTTATTTTCAATTCTCCTTAACCTTTCTATTATTTCTTCAGGCGTAATTAAACCTAAGTTAATTAGTGGACTTAGTGCACTATGAAAAACGGTATTAGATTTATCTGTTACTGCATCTTCGTAGTCTCCAAAGAGTTTTATTCTTTCTTTTAAAAATTCATCTAACCATTTATTCGAGTCTTTTCTTGTTGTGGGGAACCAAAAGTTATCTGTACTTCCTGGATGATTCTTAAAATTAGTGTTTATGAACTTTTTAAGAATAGCAGTGTCTTTTGTTTCTTTTACTTTAGAAATTTCAGGAATTTTAATAGTATTAGGAAGTTTTTTTCTATTTTCCTCATCAAAGCTCCATTTATTACCTTTTGGAGTTCCATTTTTATTCATTAATAAATTTATTTTGGTTCTAACAATTTTATAGAAATTAGCCATGAAAGGACGTTTATTATTTGAAAGATAGTTTTTAAACTCTTGTCTTTCCATTAAAAACATTGGAGATTTTAATTGATTAATTTTTAGTGAATTCTTTTTTCCTAAGTTTAATATTATTTTTTCAAAAAATTTGTCTTCAATTTCAAAAAAAGTAATCTCTTTTATTTTTTTTTCTTTAATAGTTTTTTCTAATTTTTTTTCATAAGATAGTTTAAAATCTTTATTCACATCTTTATATATTACATTGAAATTTTTTGATTTAAGTTCATCTTTGAATGATCTCATTGAAGATAAAAATAAAAGTATCTTTAACTTATGGTGTTTTTCAAATGTGCATAGACCATGATCTTCTGACATGAAAAAAAGATGATCTTTATAGTTTGATAAATATTTTGGATGAAACAACTGGTTCCCTAAAATTATAAATAGCTTCATGCGAGCTAAATTATAGGATTTTAAATAGAAATAAACGCGTCATTATTTGCCTATTTATTTAAAATAATAGTGATAAAAAGCCAATATGAAAAAATTAATATTAGGAGCAACGGGATCTATTGGATCAGCTTTAGCAAGGAATATAGTGTCTGATGGAGGAGAAGTGCATTTAGTCGGCAGAGACAAAACAAGCTTATCTAAAATTGCTTCAGAACTAAACTCAACTTTTACGAGTTGTGACGTGTTAGAAGAAAACTTTGCAGAAAAAATTTTTAATGATTTAGGCGATACACCCATCAATGGGTTAGCGTATTGTGTTGGTTCAATAGACTTGAAACCTATTAAATTAACGAAAAAAAGTGACTATATGCAATCTTTTAATTTAAATTTAATTTCTGCAACAGAAATTATTAGACGATCAACAGATAGCCTTAAACAAAACAGAGGTTCAATTGTTTTATTTTCTACAGTTGCTGTTAAAAAAGGGTTTACTAATCACAGTATAGTTTCATCTGCAAAAGGGGCTATCGAAGGTCTAACGGTTTCTTTAGCAGCAGAACTTGCACCTAACATTAGAGTTAATTGTATTGCTCCAAGTTTAACAAAATCAAAAATATCAAATTTCATTTTAAAAAATGAAAAAATGTCTGAAAGCATTGCAAAAATGCATCCACTTAAAAGATTAGGTGAAGGAAGCGACTCTTCTGCAGTTGCAAATTTCTTATTAAGTAATAATAGTTCATGGATAACGGGGCAAATATTAGGAGTGGATGGGGGAAGATCATCTTTAACTTAATTATGAAAAAAATATTAATTTTAATTTTCAGTATTCTTATAAGCACTAATTTGATGGCTGCAGGAGGAGATGGTGGTAGCAGTAGCAGTAGCAGCGGCAACGGAGACTCTAAAGTATCTTTATATGATGATGCAGTAAAGTTAGTTAAAAGAGCTGGAAAATTAGAGAAAAAAGAAAAGACTGAAAAAGCAAAAAAACTTTATTCTCAAGCATTTAAAAAATTAGAGAAAGCTTATAAGTCGGATAAGAAAAATCCAGATGTATTAAATTACATGGGATTTACTTCAAGAAAAACTGGAAATTTTGAAAAGGCAGAGGAATTTTATTTAAAAGGCTTAAGTATAAAACCAGATCATAACGGAATAAACGAGTATCTTGGAGAACTTTATGTTCAAACAAACCGTATTGATAAAGCTAATGAGAGATTAGAAGTTTTAAAGGGCTGCAATTGTGAAGAATATGGTGAGCTTGAGTTAATAATTAAAACTCGAGGTACAAAAGTTTATTAAGATAAATCTACTGCAAATTTTTTCAGTTTTTCGATTGGTATAAGTTCTAAAGTCTTTATGTTTGTTTTTTTTAAAAAGATTGAACAGGCCGCATCTTCTTCAATAGCTCTTGCATACCAGGTAGCACAAACACACCAGCAATCACCATCTTTTAATCCTGGAAAACCAAATTCTGGATGAGGAGTTATCAAATCGTTACCTACTTCTTTTGACCAAATTAAAAATTTATCCGTAACTTTAGCGCAAACTGTGTGAAAACCTCTATCATTTTTATCAGTGTTACAACATCCATCTCTCAACCACCCAGTAAGCGGATCATTAGAACACAATTCTAAAGGTTCACCAAAAACATTTTTTTGAACTTTATTGTTCATCTGCATTATATTTATACTTTTGTTGGATTTGGTTGTCCTTTATAAACCTTTTCCGGATCAAACTTTTTTTCTTTTTCTTTAAACTCTAATTTAATTTCTTCAGTGTTATCTATTGGACCCAAAGGTATTGATCTATAAAAACATGACTTATAACCCACATGACAACTAGCACCATTTCCAATATCAACAGACATCCACAGAGCATCCTGGTCATCATCAATTCTTAAATCAATAACCTTTTGAGTAAAACCACTTGTTTTTCCTTTATGCCATAAAGCTTTTCTCGATCTACTCCAATAGTGTGCTTCTTTGGTTTCTATTGTTTTCTTTAAAGCTTCACTATTCATAAAGCCATGCATCAACAATTCACCAGAGCTACTATCGGTAGTCGTAACTGGAATAAGTCCATTATTATCAAACTTTGGTGAGAGAAATTTTCCCTCTTCTATCTCAAAAACACTCTCTCTTTTTTTAAACATGGGCGTAAAATAGTGAAAAAAAGACAAAATAGCAATTTGCATTAATGAAATATGTCCTATAAAAATGAGCGCTATATGAAATTAGTTAAAGACATTGATAAGACTGGCTCAAAAAAACCTGAAGTATCTGACAAACAGGCGGAAGATGCTTTTAAAACAATATTAAGATGGATTGGAGAAGATCCGACTAGAGAGGGTCTGTTAGAAACTCCAAAAAGAGTTGTAAATGCATTTAAGGAATACTTCAAAGGCTATCATCAAGATGCAAGTGCAGAATTAGTGAAAACCTTTGGAGATGTGGAGGGCTACGATGATATGGTTGTAGAAAAGAATATAACTTTAGAAAGTCATTGTGAACATCATATGGCTCCTATTATTGGTGTGGCACATGTTGCCTATATTCCAAATCAAAAAGTAGTAGGTCTAAGCAAACTTGCAAGAACTGTAGAAGTTTTTTCTAAAAGACTACAAACACAAGAAAGACTTACTATGCAGATAGCTAAAACTTTAATGACTTCACTTGACGCTAAAGGAGTTGCTGTAACTATTGATGCTGCTCATCAATGCATGACTATGAGAGGTATTAAAAAAGAAAGAGCTACTACAGTAACAAATTATTATCTAGGCACCTTCAAAGAAGATCTTGGACATCAAAATAGATATTTGAGATATATAGCAAAATAAATGTCTGAAAAATTCAAAGCAGTTGTAATTGATAATCAAAATGAAAAATTTACCAGAGAAATAAAAGAAATAAATAAAATAGATTTAAAAGATGGAAATGTCTTAGTTAAGGTAGATTACTCTAGCTTAAATTATAAAGATGCTCTAATTTTGAATAATGGTGGAAAAATTGTAAGAAAATTTCCATTTGTACCAGGAATTGATTTTTCTGGTAAAGTTGTAGAAAGTGAAGACAGTAAATTTAAAAAAGATGACAATGTTATTTTAACAGGGTTTAGAGTAGGTGAGGCTTACTTCGGAGGTTTTTCTGAATATGCAAAAGTTGACTCAAATTTTTTAATAAAAACTCCAAAAGATTTAGACAATCATAAAGCCATGATGTTAGGCACAGCAGGTTTCACTTCTTTACTTTGTGCGTTTGCTGTAAAAGCAAAAGAAGAATTGTTAATGGGAGAGAAGGTAAAAGATGTACTTGTTACTGGAGCCACAGGTGGAGTAGGAAGTATAGCTGTTATGGTTCTATCAAAAATGGGTTATGATGTTCACGCAGTTACCGGGAAAAAAGATAAAAGTGATTATCTTAAAGATCTCGGTGCGAAAAATATCATCGACAGAAATGAATTTGAAGGCGAAAGCAAATTATTAGAAAAAGGTACCTGGGATGGAGTAGTCGATACAGTTGGTGGAGCTGCTCTAACAAAAATTTTTGCTCAAACTAAACCAGGTGGAATTGTAGCAGCCTGTGGTAATGCCGGTGGAATTAAGATTAATACTACTGTAATGCCTTTTATTATTAGGGGAGTGAAACTTTGGGGAATCGATTCTTCAGGCTCTTCAATTAGAAGAAGAGAATTCATTTGGAATGAAGCTTCAAAACTTATTGATTTTACTAAACTTAAAGCATTAACAAAAGAACTGTCATTTAATGAACTTTTAGATACTTATCCTAAATTATTAAAAGGTGAGTATTTTGGAAGAGCTATAGTAAACCCTAATAAATAATCTATAATTTAACTTTCTATGGATTGGGACAAATTAAAAATTTTTCATACAGTAGCGGAAGCTTCAAGTTTTACAAAAGCATCAACGATACTTAATTTAAGTCAGTCAGCTATTAGTAGACAAATTCAAGCATTAGAAAGTGACTTAAACGTTAAACTTTTTGAACGTCACGCAAGAGGCTTAGTACTCACAGAAAATGGTGAATATCTTTTTAATTCTGCTCACGAAGTCATTTCTAAATTAAAAGATGTAGAATCAAATTTAAGTGGACATAAAGATAAATTAAGTGGAAAACTTACAGTAACTACAGTCGTAAGTTTTGGCACTACTTGGCTTACACCTCGAATAAAAGAATTTATGGACATTAATCCAGAAATGGAAATAGAATTAATATTTGATGACAAAGAACTTGATTTAGCTACGCGTCAAGCTGATGTAGCAATTAGAATGAGAAGACCTAAACAATTAAATTTAATTCAAAAAAAATTTGTTGATTTCAATTATCATATATATGGTTCAAATGAATATTTAGAAAAGAATGGTTATCCAAAATCTTTAAAAGATCTTGATAAACATAAATTTATTACTTATGGAAAAGGAGCACCCTCTCCAGTTTATAATCCAGATTGGGTGTTAACAGTAGGAGCAAAGGATGGAAAAAAAAGAAAATCTTTAATGAAAGTAAATAGCGTCTATGGTTTGTTATTAGCTGTACAAAGTGGAGTTGGTTTAGCTGCTTTACCTGATTATATTGCACATAACAAACGTGGTATTACAAAAGTTTTGCCAAACGAACCAGGTAAACCAACTGAAACACACTTTGTTTATCCTGCTTCTTTGAAAAATAATGCCAGATTAGTTGCTTTTAGAAATTTTTTATTTAGCAAGGTAAATCAATGGAAATTTTAAGTTTTATAATTCCTTTTATAATTTTGTTAACAGTAGTCGTATTTATTCATGAATATGGACATTATTATTTTGCTAAAAGATATGGGGTAGGGGTTACAGATTTTTCTATTGGTTTTGGCAAAGAACTTTTTGGTTTTAATGATAAATCAGGCACAAGATGGAAATTTTGTGCAATTCCTTTAGGAGGATATGTAAAGTTTTTTGGTGATCGAAATGTTTTTAGTCAAGCCGAACAAGAACAATTATTAAAAAAATATAACAAAGAAGATCAAGACAAGCTTTTTGTTACAAAGCCTTTATACCAAAGGTCTTTAGTAGTTGCAGCAGGGCCATTAGCAAACTTTGTTTTAGCTATTTTAATTTTTTCATTCATTTATATGTTTGCTGGAAAAGATTTTACTCCTGCTCAAATACAAGAAGTTCAAAAAGATGGTCCAGCTTACTCTTCTGGAATAAAAAGTGGTGATGTAATTTTGTCGATAAACAATAAAAAAGTAAGCAGCATAATGGATGTTTCAACTTATATAAATACATCAACAAAAGAAAATATTGATATTAAAGTTTTAAGAAATAATGATGAAATTATTTTAAAAGTACAACCTAAAGTAATTAAAAGCGAAGACTCCCTTGGAAATAAAGTAAATAAAAAAATAATAGGAATTAAAATATCGCCTCTTAATAATGAATTTAATAGAGAAAAGTTGGGACCAGCAACCGCTTTATTTTACGCTGTAAAAGAAACATGGTTTGTTACACGCACTTCTCTAGATTTTATTATCTCTATGTTTAAAGGGAAAGGTGACACCACACAGTTAGGTGGTCCAATTAAAATTGCAAAAATTACAGGCCAAGTTGCTCAACACGGTTTTATAGCCTTTTTAAGCGTTATGGCTTACATCTCGATTAGTCTTGGTTTTATTAATCTTTTTCCAATTCCAATGTTAGATGGTGGGCATTTAATGTTTTACGCATTTGAAAAGATTTTAGGACGTCCTTTAACACAAAGAACTCAAGAGGGTTTTTTTCGAATCGGGTTATTTTTGCTAATTTCCTTGATGTTTTTCACAACATTTAACGATCTTAAAGATTTGGGTTTATTTTAAGCCATTTTTTTTCTTCTAAAAACTCAATAAAATCAACACTTTTTTAAGCACAATATATAGTGTTAACATTTACGTGAAACACTAACAAAAACATTGATTTTATTGGTTTTTTTTGCAGATTAGAAAGTAATCAAAAAAGGGGCATAAAATGAATAAAAAACAACTAGTAGCGAAAATATCGTCAACTTTGGGTCAAAGTAAAGCAGATGCTGAAAGAACTTTCGATTCAATAACGACTATTATTTTAGATGCTTTGAAAAATGACGATACTGTTAAAATAGCTGGTTTTGGTACTTATAAAGTAGCAAAAAGAAAAGCTAGAGTGGGAAGAAATCCAAGAACAGGAGAGTCCATTCAGATTTCTGCATCTCAAAAAGTTAAGTTTTTACCAGCTAAAAGCTTAAAAGAAATGTTTAACAAATAAACGTATTATTTAGCCCTTATTTAGAAAATCAAATAAGGGCTATACTACTTGCAAAAACTGCATAGCTAAATTTAGCATAAATCAGTTCTTAAATATCATCAAATCTCTATAACAAAACTTAAATTAACAAGGGAGTTTTTATGAAAAAATACTTAGGATACTTTTTTGCTGGAACAGCCATTTATTTTGGCTTTGCTGGTTTAGGTTATGCCGAGACCACAGTGTCAGCAGAAGTACAATATATATTTAATACCCTATTATTTTTAATGTCAGGTTTCTTAGTCATGTGGATGGCTGCAGGTTTTGCAATGTTAGAGTCTGGTTTGGTAACATCAAAAAGTGTATCTGCAATCTGTGCTAAAAATATAGGTTTATACTCAATAGCTGGAGTAATGTTTTGGTTAGTGGGTTACAATTTAGCTTACGGTATACCAGAAGGTGGATACATTGGTACGTTTACTCCATGGAGTGATGCATCATCTGTAGACACTGGTTACTCAGATGGATCAGATTGGTTTTTCCAAATGGTTTTCTGTGCAACAACAATGTCAATTGTATCTGGAACATTAGCTGAAAGAATCAAAATTTGGCCGTTCTTCTTGTTTGCCGCAATTTTAACTGGAATAATTTATCCTATATCAATGGGATGGCAGTGGGGTGGTGGATGGTTATCCGTTGCCGGTTTTTCTGACTTTGCTGGTTCAACTTTAGTACATGCTGCTGGTGGCGCTGCCGCTTTAGCAGGTGCAATTGTGCTTGGAGCAAGATCTGGAAGATTTACTTCTGGTGGCGGAGTAAAAGCCATGACACCTTTTGCGGCTTCATCAATTCCTTTAGCAACTCTTGGGGTGTTTATACTTTGGATGGGTTGGTTTGGATTTAATGGCGGTTCACAGCTTGCAGCAGGAACATTAGAAGATGTTTCATCTGTAGCTACGATCTACATTAATACAAACTTAGCTGCTGGCGGTGGAGTTATAACTGCTGCACTAATATCAAGATTGATTGGTGGCAAAACTGATGTAATTATGATGCTTAACGGAGCAATTGCTGGTTTAGTTGCAATAACAGCTGAACCGTTAACTCCTAGCCCTTTAGCTGCAATATTTATTGGAGCAATAGGTGGATTAGCAATGTACTTCTCTACAAAATTTCTGTTCAAAATGAAAATAGATGATGTAGTAGGTGCCATCCCAGCACACTTAGTAGCTGGAGTATGGGGTACATTAGCAGTGCCATTAACAAATGGAGACGTTTCTTTTGGAGCACAATTCTTAGGAACTATCTCAGTAGTGGTATTCGTATTCGTAGTCTCGTTTATTGTTTTCCAAATTATTAAAAATACAGTTGGACTAAGAATAAGCAAAGAGGCAGAAAAACTTGGAACTGACAAAGCAGAAGTTGGTGTAATAGCTTACGGTATAAGAGACTAAAAGCTTATCGAATCTCCTTCCCTCGTTTTAGAAGAAGATTAAGTAATTTCCTTCTCCCTCTATGGTTGGAAATAAATTAAAGCCCGAGAAATCGGGCTTTTTTTTATTTTAACTCAGCGCTAATAATTTTTCCAGAGCAACTAATATTTTTCTCATTTTTGGGATGGATAATTTCAATTTTAATAATTGTATTTTCAGTTATAAGTTTTTTTAGATTTTTATCTAAAGAAGATATGTTTAAAATTTTATCATTAATTATGTTTGATAAATTCTCCTCATAAACAGAATAATTTAAAGATTGTTTTAAAAAAGAATATCCATATTTTTTTACAAAAACTTTATTTCTGATAATATTGCAGTCTGATAGTTTTGGGTAATAGCGCTTATTAGTGTATCTTTTTTTGTCCATTATTCCTCGAATTGATAGTTCTATTATATTGTCTTGATTTATCTTTACATCGTATTTAATTTCTTGATACATTATTCCAAACATTCCTCCACCTTGAAAAACACTAGATAAATTATCCTTTAAAAATAGATCATACTTAAGAATTATAAAGTCTTTTAATGGAATAAATTTATTATCAAGATTAATTTCTTGTGCTTTAGAGTAATCGATTTTGCAAATAAAAATAAAGCATATAATACAAAAAAAGTTTTTAATTTTTATTATCATCCCAAATCTTTTTAAAGTCTGTATTCGGAGATAAACCAAATACTGAATTTATATTTGTACAATGAATACTCAGTGAAGGAATAGGTGAAAAGCATCTTTCTTTTTCATAAATTTTATGTAAATTTTTTTCAAATGGATTGCTCTCATTTGTAGCCATATCAATTAGTGTTTCAAAATGTTTTTCTATCATTTTTTTACTTGTCATAAAAGTAAGGAGAGATTCTTTTACAGTTCTCCAATGAATGTTCTCGCCTATTAAAATGTTTGAATTGTCTGTTTTCTTATAAAGATAAGGGTAATCAGCGGATAGTATAAATATTTCATCTTTAAAAATTGAGCAGAATTTTTCATAAGCGAACAGCATTTCCGCAAGTGACTCAGTTTTATGAATATAATCATCTTCAACGAAATAAATTAAGTCGGTACATTTTTTTGCATGATAAAATGAACGTCGGATAGATGCCATGGTAGAAGACATATTGTTTTGAGAATCTTTAATATTTTCTACTGGAATATGTTGTGCCTCAAAACCTTCATCAGATATTTTAGATAAAATCTTATTTATATCAGAACCTGGTGAATTAACGTCAATGATAGTAAATTTTATCTTAATTTCTTTAAATTTTTTTTTCAAATCCTTTGTTGATTTAGTTAATGAATTGATTGTTCTGAATGTATACTCAGATTTATCTTCTTCAAAAATTCTTTTTTTATTCTGAGAGACTAATTGGACACCTGTGCAAGTTTTGACTATTATATCTAAAGCATTAACTTTTCGAGTAATTGATATTCCATCAGTACCCAAAGAAATAGATTTATTTCCAGGAACGCTAATGATATCTCCATATTTTTTGTTTGATACTGGAAATTCAAGAGTGCTTTGATCAATTAATTCATATCCAAATATACGACAAATCTTGATTAAAATTTTCTTTATAAAGTTTGTTTTTTTTATGCTTTTAATTTCCCTCATTGATATATATTTTAATATCATGAATATTAAATCTTCCAAAGAACTTGTTGATAAAGCCAATGAGTCAATAAAAGTTATGTCTCCTGAGCAAGTTAAAAATGCTTATGATAAAGGTGAAGTAACTTTGATAGATGTAAGAGATATTAGAGAATTATGGAACGAAGGAACTATTAAAGATTCAATTCATATACCAAGAGGAATGTTAGAGTTTTGGCTTGATCCTCAAAGTTCTTATTATCAGGAAAAAAAGATAGGAGATATAAAAAATATAGTTTTATTTTGTGCTTTAGGATTTAGGTCTGCGCTCGCAACAAAAGCTTTAAAAGAAATGGGATTTGATAATGTTGCAAATGCTGATGGAGGTTTTGACTCACTTAAAAAAGTAGGCCTACCAATTATCACAAAAGAAAAAAAATAAATTATTTACAGGCCTCATTCAAAGCAAATTCTATTCTGTCTTGTCCCCAAAAAATTTTATTATTTGCGACAAAGCTTGGTGCTCCAAAAATTCCTTTTTCATAAGCTTCATTAGTTCTTTTTCTTAAAGATTCTTTTATAGAGGATGAGGCGGATCTAAGTAAAAAAGTTTTTGGATTAACACTTAAATTTTTAAGAATTTTTTGAATAATATTTTCGTCATTCATATTCAAACCATCCTGCCAAATTGCATTAAATATACTATCAATATAATAATTTTTATAATTATCTTCTTCAGCAACAAAAACACCTCTCATGAGATTCAAACTTCTTATAGGAAAATAAGAATTAAATTTAAATTTTATATTATTTTTTTCAGCAATCAACTTGCAATCACGGATCATATGTTTTGCTTTAGCTGGAATAAAGGCCGGAGCTTTAATTCCATGCAAATTATGAAGGCCACCCAATAAAATGGGTTTATACTTAATTTTAATCGAATTTTTTTTTTCTATTTTGATTATCTCTTTATGAGCCAAAAAAGAATATGGGCTGATAAAGTCGAAATAGAAATCAAAAGATTTAATCATTGAAATTAATTTTTTTAGCGAAAAAAATTCTAACAAACCAATAAATCAACAAACCAACTGGACCTGTAAAATAAGTTAAGACTAATGAAATTACTACAAAAAATCTAGGAACCATGTATCTCTGCGAGTCTCTTGAAATCCAAGCTCCTAAAAATAAACTTATTGCTAAAAAATGAAGCCAGAATATTAAGAGAAAAGACTCACTAGAAAACATCGAGTAGAGATCTTCTAATCCTCTGTATAACTCAAAACTATCTAAAATATTTCCTTCTAAAAAAATATCGTACGCAACAAAGCCATAGGCACTCGCTAAAAGCAAAGGAGCGATAATAGATTGTACAAAAAAATTGGTTATGCCATGATTTGGTGAGATTATTAACAACAGCCAAAATGGAATAACGCCCCAATTAGCTATTAAATAAATATTCTCATAACTCAATATATCCAGAAGATTATTTATCATGAAAAATAATATAGTATATTAACTTAATGAATCCCACATCAAATAAAAGTGATTTTGAAGACCTTACTACTAGCCTCAAAGATTTAGCTTATTCTTATTTGGAAAAATACAGTCCTTCAAAACAGCAATTGAAAGTTTATTTATTAAAGAAATATCTAACTAAAATTAAAGGAACTAAATCCAAAAAAGAGGTCTCATCAATTATTGATGAGGTTATTAAAAATCTTGAAAAAAATAGAATTATAAATGACGAACTTTATTCAGACTCTAAAGCTAGAATGTTTTTAAGACGAGGTTATTCTTTAAATAAAATTAATCAATCTTTAAGAAACAAAGGTATAGATAGTAAATATATAAAGCAAAGTATTGATAAAATTAAAGAAGATCAAATTGAACCAGATTTTGTTTCTGCATTAAAGTTGTGCAAAAGAAGAAGAATTGGACCGCTAAGACCAGAAGCTAATAGAGAATTATTTTATAAAAAAGATATGGGAATACTTGCGAGAGGCGGCTTTAGTTTTGATTTGTCAAAAAGAGTTTTAAATCTTGATGTTGGTGAATTTAATAAACTACTCAAGATTGTTTAATTTTTTTTTCTTTTCATCTTCCAGTAATTGATCTAATTTTCTCTTAAGCAGATTTCTTACAATAATAAAAAAAAGTACTCCTAAGAAAGTAACAGATATTATTATTGTTAATATTGTTTTAAGCATCTAATACTTCATTACGTTTAATAATCAAGCTTAAGTTTTTATAATCACTTTTTCCATATCTAAAAGGCTGGTTATCTAAAGTTGTAATTATAGCCCCAGCACTTTCTGCAATAGCATGGCCAGCAGCATAATCCCATTCATAAGCTCTTTCTTTTGCAGCATAAAAATCAAATTCTCCGGTGGCAATAACGCAGAATTTATAGGAACTATGCATTGGAGTAAAAGATTCTACCCTATGTTTTTTTAATACATCTAAAATTAAAGGAGCTGGTTTTTCGGCCCCACTAACAGCAAAAATTTTTCCTTTAGTAGTTTTTTTCTTACAATCCAGTTTAATAGTTTTATTTCCTTCAATCATAAAAGAATTATTTTTTCCATAAGAATAAAACAATCTATTTTTTTTTGGTGCTCCCAGCAATCCCACAGTTGGAACATAGTTTAATACTAAAGCTGCATTAATTGTATATTCGTCTTTACCAGCTATATACTCTTTAGTCCCATCGATTGGATCAATAAGCCAAAAAGTCTTTAGAGTATTCTTTTTTTTTAAATCTACTGTTTCTTCAGAAATGATAGGAATATTTGGCGTCAAATTTTTGATTTTTTCAGTAATCATTTTATTAACTTCTAAATCTCCATTGGTTACTGGAGAATTATCAGGTTTTGTAATTATCTTTAACCCTTGCTCTTGAATTTCTATAGATTTTTTCCCTGCTAACTCTGTAGTTTTTATTAAGTTTTTAGCAATATCTTCTAGTTCATTATTGTTCATTATTAATTTTCTTTTGCTTTACATTATGGAAAATCTCGTCTTTTTATAATATATACTCTTCATGATCAACTCACTAGGTATAAAAAAAACACCTAAAGACACCAAAGTTGTTGTTGCAATGTCAGGGGGTGTGGACTCTTCGGTTGTTGCTGCACTAATGCAAAAAGAAGGTTACGATGTAACTGGAATTACTTTAAAACTGTATGATGATACAAAATCATCTAATGAAGGAAGACAATGTTGCGCTGGTCAAGATATTTTAGACGCTAAAAGAGTATCAGAAAAACTTAATATAAAGCATGAAATTTTATTTTATCAGAAAAAATTTAAATCTGAGGTTATCAATTCCTTTATAGACAGTTATGTCGCCGGAGAAACACCTATTCCATGTGTACAATGTAACCAAACGGTCAAATTTAGAGATCTATTTAAATATGCTAAAGATTTAAAAGCAGACGCATTAGTTACAGGTCACTATGTTTCTAGAATTCAAAACAATGGACATGCAAACATGTATAGAGCGAAAGATCAAAATCGTGATCAAAGCTATTTTTTATTTAGCACGTCGCAAGAACAACTTGATTATCTTAGGTTTCCTCTAGGAGAAATTGATAAGTCAGAAACTAGGTTGATAGCTCAAAAGTTAAAATTAAATGTTGCAAACAAACCCGACAGCCAAGACATTTGTTTTGTTCCAAATGGAGATTACAGCTCGGTTATTAGAAAATTTAGACCTGAGTCTTTTAAATCAGGAAAAATATTGGATATTACTGGTAAACAATTAGGAGAACACGAAGGAATAATAAATTACACAATTGGTCAAAGAAAAGGGATTAAAATATCAAATGACAAACCTTTATATGTTGTAAATATAGATGCGAATAATAATACAATAATAGTAGGAACCAAAGAGCTCTTAGAGATTAAAGAAATTAAATTAAGAGATTTAAATCTTTTAGGAAATGAAAAAGATTTTGAAAATTTGATCAATATAAAAGTTAGATCTACAGGAAAATTGCTTAAAGCAAAAATAGTTATTTCAGATAGGTATGCAAAAGTTAAAATATTAGATAGTGAAACCGGCATTTCACCTGGGCAAGCTTGTGTTTTTTATTCTAAAGATGATTTTGGGGATAAAGTGCTTGGAGGTGGCTGGATTGATAAGACATATAACAGAAACTTATCCACTTAGTTAACATCTAGTTTTAAAACACGCACAAGGTGATACCACTATTTTTTAAATGTGATTTAATTAAATTAATTAAGAGGCAACTCTTAACTGGCCATTTAGGGAAAAACCGAGAGGTTCAAGCTTAAAGGGCAGAAAACAGGAGACAGCAGTACTAAACATCTCCTGTGATAGTGACGAAGGTAGTACTTCAACAGCGTCACAAAATTTAAAGGTTCGGTAGGGAAACCTACTGAATCTTTGATTTTTTATAGGGTTCTTCTCCAGAAAAATCTTGAAAGTAAATAGAAAGATATAACCCCAACAAAGTAGTTCCATTCCAATGCATGTTTGAAATGAGTGTTACCTTTTGTAATTAAAACAGGAAGACTTAAAACTCCTACTAACGCAAGGATACTTACCAAAATAATTTTTAAGACTAGAACTTTTTTATTTACTAATTTTTCTAACTTAAGTTTAAGTTTATAAAAATGGTAAACTAAAATTCCTTGAGCAATTATCTCAAATATAATAAATAATAAAAGTATCACTCTTCTAAAAAGCTTATAAATTTGAATGTCAAATTTTACACCAAGCAATATAGAGTGAATTACTAAAAAAATTGCAGATAAAATTCCAAATGTTTTAAATTTATAATTAAAATTTGATGAATTAAGATTGTTTACTAGTTGATTATTGTTTTTCCAATAAATAAACAAAAAAACGGCAGTTAAAAACATTGAGGGTTTAAACACCAAATATTGAGGGAATGTTCTCGAAGCTCTGCTTATCGACAAGCTGCCATCAAGGTAGGGAATAGAAAACCCCGATCTTCCAATTTGATCAACTGAGAAAATAGTGTTTTCAAGAATTCCAGGATTTTGTGAAATTATTAAACACAAATTTATTGCTAGCAATGGAATAAGAAAAATCCATAAACTCAATTTCCTTATTTGAGCTATTTCTTTCATAGATATAAATATTGATTATTTTCTCTTATTTCTTTTTCTAGCTCTTCTTTTTTTAGAGCCAATTTTCCTACGTCCTCTATGTTTTTTGGGATAACCCATATTTTTGCCTCCTTTTATATATTTTGTTGTATAAAATTTATGTAAGTTCCAATTATACTTATTTTATGAAAAAGTCTATAAGCACATTTTTAAAACATCCTACCAAAGATAATGCTAATAGATCAGCAAACCCTCCTGTAACAAGAGCATCCACTATACTTTTTAACTCGATGCAGGAACTTTTGCAGCATGAAAAAAAGATTAAGGATAATAAGAAAATTAGTTATTACAGCTATGGAAGATATGGAAGTTCAACAACAATAGAACTAGAAAATATACTTAAAGAATTGGAACAAGCTTATCATGTTTTTCTAACTGGAACTGGCTTTGGTGGTGTTGCGCTTGCAATTATGAGCTTATGTAGACCTGGTGATGAAATTTTAGTTTCAGATAATGTTTATGGGCCAACTAAGGAAATATCAGAAGAACTTGTAAAAGAATTTAATATAAACGCTAAATTTTATGATCCTGACAGATTTGAAGACTTAAAAGACAAAATTACCAAAAAAACTAAAATGATAATAGTAGAAAATCCTGGAAGTAATACTTTTGAATTTCAGGATCTATCTAAAATTGTAAGTCTAGCTAAAAGAAAAAATATTTTAACTTTTCTTGATAATACTTGGGGAACACCATTATATTTAAAGCCTCTTAAACTTGGGTTTGATTTATCTTTCACCTCAGCTACAAAATACTATTCTGGGCACTCTGATGCAATGGGAGGATCATTAGCAGTAAATAAAAAAGTTTTTAAAAAAGTAATGTTTTTTTATAAATTATCAGGTTATAGAATGTCAGCGGATGAAGCGTATCTAATTATCAGAGGTTTAAGAACTTTAGATGTAAGACTTCAAAAGCATTATGAAAATACCAAGATAGTTATTAATTTTTTAAAGAAACAAAAAAAGATAAAAGAAATTCTTTATCCTTATAGGCCCTCATCTAAAAATTATAAATTGTGGAAAAAATATTATTCAGGAGCCAACGGTCTATTCTCTATTGTAATCAAAAGTAGAAAAAAAACTTCTGTAATTAAATTTGTTAATTCTCTGCGATTATTTGGAATTGGTTACAGCTGGGGCGGTTTTGAAAGTCTAGTACTTTTTCAAGACCTAAGAACTAACACTAAATATACTCAAACCAGACGATACTTTAGATTCGCTAAAGATGAATATATTGTTAGACTTCATATAGGGCTTGAGGATCCAATAGACTTGATAGAAGATTTAAAAAAATCTTTAAAACATATTAAATAATGTCAGAAAAATTTATTAAAAATAGACTAACTCTTATTGTTTTAGTTTCTGCCTGTTTAGTAATTCTTATTTCTATGGGATTAAGGCAGACCTTTGGCTTATTTTTTCAAGTTTTCGAGGAAAATTTGGGTGTTACTAGAACTGAATTTGGATTGGCGATTGGAATTCAGATGATTTTTTGGGGAATGTTTGCTCCAATATTTGGATTATTAGCAGATAAGTTTGGGGGCAATAAAGCTGTTCTTGTAGGTTTTTTAATATTTGGTATTGGTATATACACATTATATTCTGGACCCAATACAGGAATTTTTTTTCAAATTAGTCTAGGTGTTTTGATTGGAATTGCTCTTGGGGCTACAGCAATGAGCGTTCCAGTTTCAGAAGTTGGGAAACATTTTTCCAATGAAAAAAGAACTCTTGCCACTGGTATTGTCACAGCAGCAGCTTCAGTGGGTTATTTTTTAGCTCCACTATTTACAAAATATAGTCTTGGAAACGCTGGTTGGGAGCTAACTTTGAAATATTTTATGTATTTTATTTTGTTTGGACTTATTGCTTCATTGTTTCTTTTACCTAAAAAACAAGAACCTATCTTACAGACTAAAAAAAATCAGAATTTTATAGAGGCTTTAAGAGAAGCATTTTCTCATAGAGGTTATATTTTATTACTTGGTGGTTTTTTTGTTTGTGGTTTCCAAATAACTTTAGTTGGAACTCACATCCCAGGATATATGCAAGATAGAGGACTTGTCGGATGGCCAGCAACTATAATTTTAGCTCTTATTGGTTTATTTAATATAGTCGGGACTCTAGGTATGGGCTATCTTGGTACAAAATATAGTAAAAAAATTTTATTAAGCTTACTATATACATTCAGAGCGGTAATAATTGCTATTTTCATATTTTCTCCTCCATCTTTAGGCATGTCAATTTTCTTTGGAATTACTTTTGGTATTCTTTGGCTTTCAACCGTGCCTCCAACAAACGGAATTGTTGCTCAGATATTTGGAACCAAATATTTAAGTTCATTGTTTGGAATTGTATTTTTGAGTCATCAAGTCGGCTCATTTTTGGGAGCTTTCTTGGGTGGTTACTTTTATGATCTATATGGGTCCTATGATTATGCCTGGTATTTAGCAATTGCATTATCAGGATTTGCTGCTTTAGTTCACCTTCCTATAGATGAAAGGCCAATTGTCAGATCCCCGATAACATCTTGACTGTTTATAACTCAATTGAAAGTTGAAGTATGAGTCCGAAGATGAATCAAAACTGAATCAAAAGGTGAACATTTGTCATCATCTTGAAAGGAACTGTGGATAAGCATGCTTTTTTTGTTTTAAAAAAACAAGTTATTTTAATATTGTCCAACCAATATTAACAAAGGAGCAAAAATGTTTTCAAAAGAATTAGGCGAAAAGCTAGATCAATATCATTTATTAAAACATCCATTTTACCAAGTTTTTTGGAATGAAGGTAAATTGACAAGAGAAATTATTAAAGATTATGCTGAGCAATATTACCAACACGTAAAAGCATTTCCTAGATATATAAGTGCTACTCATTCGATATGTGAAGACATCGAAAAAAGAAAAATTCTTTTAGAGAATCTACAGGATGAAGAAAATAAAGATGGAGATCATCCAAAATTATGGAAAAATTTTGCAAAAGCAATGGGAGCAGACGAAAACAAAATTGAAGATGTAAAACCTGAGTCTTTCACTAAAGAAATGATAGCTAATTTTTTTACTCAAGCCAGATCATCTTATGCTGAAGGATTAGCTTCTTTATACACTTATGAGAGACAAATTCCTGAAATAGCAGAAACAAAAATTCAAGGACTTAAAAAATTTTATGGAGTTAATTCCAAAGAAGGTCTTGAATTTTTTGAAGCCCATAAATCTGCAGATGTAGTTCATAGAGCTGAATGTGAAAAGCTTTTAGATGGATTATCTAAAGAAGAACAAGAAAAAGCAGAAAAAGCTTCTTTACTGACAGCAAAATTTCTTTGGAATTTTCTAAGTGGAATGACAGCTAAACATAAGCTTGAACAAGTAGCTGCTTAAAGTTATTTCACTCTAACTATTAATGAAGAACGATAATCACGTTTGGGATAATAAACTCCCTACGGCTCAAATGCTTGGTCGTTGGCAGCCTTGGCATGCAGGACACCAAAAACTTTTTGAAGAAATATTAAAAAAAACTGGTCAAGTTAATATTATGGTTCGTGATGTTAAAGGAGTTGATGATAATCCTTTTGATTTTGAAACAGTAAAAAAAAATATCTTCGAAGCATTGAAAGATTACAAAAATAGAGTTCAAGTTACTTTAGTTCCAAATATTACTAACATTTGTTATGGGAGAGGCGTAGGTTATAAAATAGAAGAAATTGTTCTTGATGAAAAAACACAACAAATTTCAGCAACCAAGATAAGAGAACAGATGAGAAAAGACGGAAAACTCAAATAGATGCGAGCCGTTCTCACTTGACCTGCCATTGAGTCAAATATATAAAATATTCAAATTCGAGGGAGATAATTACATTAATGATTTATAACAATCCATTTTCGGAATTATCAGATTTTGTATCACCTATTGCAATGCAAGGATTTGTTATTGCTATGGTAGGATTGGTTATTCTTGGAACCTTGTTAGATATAATTCATAAAAAAAATGTAAAATATTTTTTTGAAAACGCAAAGAAAGCAAAAAAAAACGCAAAAATTCAACTTACAACAAGTCAAAAAACTTCAGTCATTTTAAAAACAGTTGCGTCTGATATTGCAACCACTTCAGAGCTAGGAAGAGGCAAAAGAAGAGCAGCTCATCTTCTTGGTATGTACGGCACTATTTTATTTTGGATTGGATCAGTAATAATGATCTTTTGTTATACAAATCCATCTTCAGAGACACCATCTTTTTGGCCAATCATTTGGCATCTTGGTGCATTAATGACTGTCATAGGTGGAGGGTGGTTTTGGTTTTTTTTAAGAGTAGATGTTTATTCAGAAGCACAACCCTGGTATAGAATTATTAAAGCAGATTTATTTGTATTGGCATTGGTTGCTTCTTCTTTAACTGGACTAATATGGTCTTATCTTCAATCTTTAAATTTAAATGATAGATGGGATGATAAAGTTTTTTTAGTTTTATTTATTGTATCAAACTTAGTTTTATTTGGAGGAGTATACTGGTCAAAATTTGCTCATATGTTTTACAAGCCAGGTGCAGCTATTCAAAAAAACTTAGCGGAAGCAGACGGCTCTAGAGACAATTTGCCACCACCAGCTGATGCACCAGAGCAGTTTGGATTAGGTATAAAGAGAGAAGAACCGAAGCATTATTAAAAAATTTATGATAAAAAATTTAAAGGAAAAAAAATAAATTATGTCAACTTTTGTATACATGACTCGTTGTGATGGCTGTGGGCATTGCGTAGATATTTGTCCTTCTGACATAATGCATATTGATGAAACTATTCGAAGAGCAAAGAATATAGAGCCTAATTTTTGTTGGGAATGTTATTCTTGTGTTAAAGCTTGTCCAAATCACGCTATAGATGTTAGGGGTTATGCAGATTTTGCTCCAATGGGACACAGTGTAAGAGTTAGAAGAGAAGAGGAAAAAGGAACTATATCTTGGAAAATAAAATTTAGAAATGGAACAGAAAAGGATTTCGTGTCTCCTATTACTACAAAACCTTGGGGAAAATTTATTCCAAAACTTGCTGAAGGCGATACACCAAATCAAGGAGAAATAAAGTCTCAAATTTTATACAGAGAGCCAGAAAATTTAAATACAAAAAAAGAACTTCCAACCGTTAGCAAAGAATCTTTCAAAAAGGGAGTTTATTATTAATGGCTAAAATAAAAACACACATAGTAGAAAGTGATATTCTTATTGTTGGTGGAGGTATGGCAGGAACAGGAGCTACTTTTGAAGCCAGACATTGGGGTAGAGACTTAAAAATAGTTTGTGTAGAAAAAGCTAACATTGATCGTAGTGGTGCAGTAGCCCAAGGACTTTATGCAATTAACTGTTACATGGGAATGCAGTGGGATGAAAATCAACCTGAAGACCATGTTCGTTATGCAAGAAATGATTTAATGGGAATGGTGAGAGAAGATTTAGGTTATGACATGGCTCGTCATGTTGATTCCACAGTACATATGTTTGACGAGTGGGGCTTGCCAATGATGAAAAATGAAAAAACAGGAAGATACTTAAGAGAAGGTAAATGGCAGATTATGATTCATGGTGAAAGTTATAAGCCTATAGTTGCAGAAGCTGCTAGAAAATCTGCTGATAAGATTTACAATCGAATAATGATAACTCATTTATTGATGGATAATGAAAAAGAAAACAGAATTGGTGGAGCAGTTGGATTTAATATGAGAACAGGAGATTATTATGTTTTTAAAGCTAAAACTGTAATAGTAGCTGCTGGTGGAGCCTCACATATTTTTAAACCTAGAGCAGTTGGTGAAGGAATGGGTAGAACTTGGTACGCTCCATGGAGCAACGGATCTGCTTACGCACTTCCTATAGCTGTTGGTGCAAAGATGACTCAAATGGAAAATAGAATTGTTTTATGCAGATTTAAAGACGGTTATGGTCCGGTAGGAGCTTACTTTTTACATCTAAAAACTTATACGCAAAATGCGAATGGTGAGAATTATGAAAAGAAATGGTACGATGATACTAAAAAAATGGTTGGTGAATATATAGATCATCACCCAACACCAACTTGTTTGCGTAATCACGCATTTATACAAGAAGTAATGGCAGGCGGTGGTCCAATTCATATGGTTACAAAAGAAGCATTCCAAGATCCACATTTAGAAACTGTTGGTTGGGAAAATTTCTTAGGAATGACCGTAGGTCAAGCAGTGGTTTGGGCTTCACAAAATATAGATCCAAAGTATACAAACCCAGAATTAACTACATCCGAACCTTATGTAATGGGATCTCATGCAACTTGTTCAGGAGCATGGGTAAGTGGCCCAGAAGATCTTTCTCCACCAGAATATTTCTGGGGTTATAATAGAATGTTAACTGTCGAAGGTCTTTTTGGTGCAGGAGATACAGTAGGTGGAAGTGCTCACAAATTTTCATCAGGTTCATTCACTGAAGGACGCTTAGCCGCTAAAGCTGCCGTTAAATATATTGAAGATAAAAAAGCTGAAGGCATAAAAGTAGATTCAAAACAATATGAAGATCTTAAAGAAGTAATTTATAAACCTTTAGAGAATTATACGGTTGGGAGAAATGAAATAACTGGCGGAACTGTATCTCCAAGCTATATTTCTCCAATACAAGGACTTCAAAGACTTCAAAGAATAATGGATGAATACGTTGGTGGTATAGCAACTAATTACATGACCAATGAAAATATGCTTAATAGAGGTTTAGAGCTTCTTAAATGGCTAGAAGAAGATTTAGAAAATGTTGGAGCCGAGGATTATCACCAATTAATGAGAGCTTGGGAATTAAAACACAGAACTATTACTTCTCAATGTGTAACTGAACATACAAAATTTAGAGAAGAAACACGTTGGCCAGGATATTATTATAGAGGGGATCATTTAAAACTTGATGATGAAAATTGGCATTGCTTAACAGTTTCAAGAAGAGATCCTAAAACTAAAAAGTTCACTATGGAAAAAGTTCCTGTTTATCACATTGTAGACGACAAAAAGGAAAAGAAAGCTTCATAAATTTTAATGAAGTTTCTTGAAAAATCCGATAACGAGATTAAAGAAATAGCCCAACCCATTTGGGATAATCTAGTAAAAACCTCAAATATTAAAGACTATGGTGGCTTTACCAGAGATTTTTCATCTCAAATGCTTTACGGGGCAAATGAGGTAGAGCTAGGAAAACAATGGGCTAATAATAAATTACTAACTAGCCTTTCAGAAAAACAGGATTTTATTGGCTGTATAAGACGAGCACAATACGTGACTGTTCTTTATAAACAAACTAGTAATACTATGCCTGGAGAGTTTCTTGGACGATTAGTTCTAGGAGTCGAAGATGGGGCAGTGAAAATATTTGGAGCAACTATCTACTAGGTGCGTCAAGTTGTCAAAATATAATTTTTTGAAAAATTATATTCTTGTGTTACACCAAATTAATGTTCGCTGTTAATTTAAATCAAAAATTTAAAACTAAACTATCAAGCTTCTTAAATATAAAATTATTTCTTCAAATTGGTTTATTTGCATTTTGGGCTTTGATTCTTGCTGGTACCTTCATTAAGTTTTTTTAACTTAATATTCTCAAAAAAACTAAATTTTTAAGGCTTTTCTATTCATTGACATAGTTATATTAGAGGCATACTTAGGGGTATGCTTGAAATTTATCTACCTATAGCACAAGTTAAAGTAGATATTTTTTTACTTCTTTTTTTAAGTTTTTCAGTAGGAGTTTTATCTGGATTGTTTGGAGTTGGTGGAGGGTTTTTAATGACTCCGTTTCTTATATTTATGGGAATCCCCCCAGTTTACGCAGTACCTAATGAAGTGAATAATATTTTAGCTACCTCTGTATCAGGTTCTCTAACTCACTGGTTTAAAAATACATTAGATTACAAGATGGGATTATTGATAGTAAGCGGAGGCATTATTGGAACACTCTTAGGAATAACTACATTTACATATTTTTCAGAAATTGGAAAAATTAGTTTAATTATCTCTTTATTATATATGTATTTATTAGCAATAGTAGGAACTTTAATGATTATCGAAGGAGTTAAAGAAGTTGATCAAGCTAGAAAAAAAATAATTATTAAAAAAAAATTGCATGAACATAATTGGTTTCAAGGACTTCCGTTCAGAACTCGCTTTCCTAAATCAAAATTATACGAAAGTGCATTAACACCTATTTTTCTAGGTTTAGTAGTAGGGTTTGTTGCTGCAATGATGGGAATAGGCGGAGCATTTCTTATGGTTCCGGCTATGATTTATATAGTTGGAATGCCTGTTAAATTTATACCAGGTACATCTTTATTTGTTACAATTTTTATTAGTGCAATTGTGACTATACTTCATGCGTTTAATTATGGATCGATTGATTTAACTTTAGTTGTACCACTAATACTAGGATCAATTTTAGGCGTTCAGTTAGGACAAAAGATAGGTCAATACTTAGACAGCTCTCATTTAAAAACGTTATTTGCATTACTATTATGTGCAGTAGCTATTGCAATCGCTTATGACTCTTTCTTCAGAGATAAAACAAATGAAATTGTTAACAATCAAGTAGTAAGTAGTAATTTAAATATTTTTGCAGAATTTACATTAAGATTTTCGAATGAGTCTCCGCTATTATATGGAGCCTTCGCAATAATTTTAGCTATAACGTTAGGAGCTTTAGCTGCCTGGATGAGAAAATTCATGAGCCCAATAGTTAAAAAATTATTAAGTGAATTTAGAGATAAGAATAAAACCAAGAAAGAAGAAGTAAAATTCCCAGAGAAATAAAATTTTTAAGCACTTCTATAAAGTTTTGTCATTACAAATTCTTTATGACCTAATGCTTCGGCACAAGTAAGTCTACCATTGGCAACTCTTAATGTTTCTTTGATCAATTCATCTCCTGCTTGAGATAAATTCATTTCTCTAGACAAAATTTTTGAAACATCACAGTCGACATGTTCCTTCATTAATTTTGCAGTTAAAGGATTTGCAGTAAGTTTAACAACTGGCTCAATTGGGTTTCCAATTATATTTCCTTGTCCTGTAGGAAATAAATGAATATTAAAACCACCAGCAGCTTGTAGAGTCACACATTCTGCTGCAGCTGAAGAAGTATCCATAAAATATAAACCTTTTCCTTTTTTTGGTTCTTCAGCGGGTTCAAGTACATCAATAAACTTTAAGTTACCAATCTTTTGAAAGTTTCCAAAAGCTTTTTCCTCTATTGTAGTTAATCCACCAGCAATATTTCCAGCAGTAGGCTGACTTTCAGAAAGATCATCAGTTGCTTCTTTTAAAATAAAATCATTATAGGAAGTCCAAGTTTTCATGAACTTATCTTTTGCTTCTTGAGTTGCTCCTCTAGCAGCGCATACTGTTTCTGCTCCAGTTAACTCAGATGTTTCTCCAAAACATAAATGAACTCCAAAAGGTTCCAATTTTTCCATTAGATTACCTACAGTAGGATTTGATGCTAATCCGGAAGTAGTATCTGACTCACCACATTTAACCGAAATCCATAAGTCACTTAAAGGGCATTCTTCTCTTTGTTTTTCTGAAGCCCATTGAGAAAATTCTTGAGCTTTTTTAGATGCTTTCATAATTGTACCAATGTCTCCAGTCCTTTCGATATGAAAACCTTCTACAGGCTTACCTGTTTTTGCTATTTCATCTACTATTCTTTTAGTCCATTTAGGCTCAATACCAATAACTATTACTGCAGCTACATTTGGATTTTTCCCAGTTCCTATCATTGTTCTAAAATGTAATTCGAGATCAGCTCCAAATTGTAATCTTCCGTATGAGTGAGGCAAGGCAATTGTTCCTTTAATATTATTTGCTACAGCTTCTGCACAAGCATTTGAAATATCATCAACAGGAAGAATGATTACATGATTTCTAGTACCAGCTCTTCCATTTTCTCTTTTATAACCTAAAAAACTTTTTGGAATTTCCATTAAATTACCATTTCTTAGTTTTTACATTATGAACATGAACATGATCACCTTTTTTTATTGATTTAACAACTTTACCAATGTCATGACCATATTTTAATATCGTATCACCCTCTTTTAGATCTTTAAGGGCGATTTTATGACCCAAAGGAATTTCATTTGTTGAGCTGACTTTGATTGTTTTGTCATTTTCCATTATCCAAGCGCTACAATCTTGGCCTTTTTTGGTTTTTTCTATCACGACAACTCCAACGTTATCTTTTTCGTCGTGAATAATAAGGTCTGGCTGTGACATAAAATATTTAATGGATATAGACTAAATTTTGATATATTTAAAGTATGTTTTAAATTTTTTTTAAAGGATTTCTATGGCAAAAATGACAACAGAAGAAGCTTTTGTAAAAGTTCTACAAATGCATGGTATTGAACATGCTTTTGGTATTATCGGATCAGCTTTTATGCCTATCTCTGATATTTTTCCTGATGCAGGAATCACATTTTGGGATGTTGCTCATGAAACTAATGGCGGATTAATCGCCGATGGATATACTCGAGCAACAGGAAAGATGTCTATGGTAATCGCACAAAATGGCCCTGGCATTACCGGATTAGTTACGCCAATCAAAACAGCTTACTGGAATCACACTCCATTACTTTTAGTAACTCCTCAAGCTGCAAATAAAACAATGGGACAAGGTGGATTTCAAGAAGTAGAACAGATGAATTTATTTAAAGATATGGTTTGTTATCAAGAAGAAGTGAGAGATCCGTCTAGAATGGCTGAAGTATTAAATCGTGTTATTGAAAAAGCAATTAGAGGATCTGCCCCGGCACAAATTAACGTACCAAGAGATTATTGGACTCAAGTTATAGATATAGATCTACCTCCAATTGTTAGATTAGAAAGGCAAGCAGGGGGAGCAGAAGCTATTGATAAAGCAGCAAAATTATTATCTGATGCAAAATTCCCTGTTATTTTATCTGGAGCTGGAGTTGTTATTGGCGGAGCAATTGATGATTGTGTGAAATTAGCCGAAAAATTAGATTCACCA
This sequence comes from Pelagibacterales bacterium SAG-MED29, assembly GCA_014653815.1. Lineage (GTDB taxonomy): Bacteria > Pseudomonadota > Alphaproteobacteria > Pelagibacterales > Pelagibacteraceae > Pelagilacustribacter. Next base: position 125,063 of record JACWDZ010000001.1, read on the forward strand.
GTATGTTCTGGCTACCAACACAATGATAGTTTTCCAGGAAGCCATCCTTTAGCAGTTGGACCTTTAGGATATAATGGCTCCAAAGCAGGAATGGAATTAATATCAAAGGCGGATGTAGTTTTAGCTCTAGGAACCAGATTAAATCCTTTTTCTACTTTACCTGGATATGGAATTGATTATTGGCCCAAGAATGCAAAAATAATTCAAGTTGATATGAATTCTGATAGAATTGGCTTAACAAAAAAAGTAACAGTTGGTATTTGTGGAGATTCAAAACTAGTAGCTCAACAGTTATTAAGTAAACTTTCTTCAAAAGCGGGTGATACAGATAGAAAGAAAAGAAAAGATTTAATCCATCAGACTAAATCAGCTTGGTTACAAAAATTATCAAGTCTAGACCATGAGGATGATGATCCGGGTACAGTCTGGAATAAAGAAGCGAGAGAAAGAGATAAAGATAGAATGTCACCAAGACAAGCCTGGAGAGCTATACAAGCTGGAATGCCTAACGATGTAATTATATCAAGTGATATTGGAAACAATTGTGCAATAGGGAATGCATACCCTACATTTGAAAAAGGTAGAAAATATCTAGCACCTGGTTTATTTGGCCCTTGTGGTTATGGGTTTCCATCAATACTTGGAGCAAAAATTGGCTGTCCAGATACTCCTGTTATAGGTTTTGCTGGTGACGGAGCTTTTGGAATTAGCATGAATGAAATGAGCTCGTGCGCTCGAAAAGAGTGGCCAGCTATATCAATGGTAATTTTTAGAAATTATCAATGGGGAGCAGAAAAAAGAAATTCTATATTATGGTTTGATGATAATTTTATTGGAACAGAATTAGATCCAGAATTAAGTTATTCTAAAGTAGCTAACGCTTGTGGTTTAAAGGGTGTTACCGTTAAAACTATGGAAGAAACTACAAAAGCAATAAAACAATCTTGTGAAGATCAAAAAAAAGGAATTACAACTTTTATTGAAGTTATTTTAAATCAAGAATTAGGCGAACCTTTTAGACGGGATGCCATGAAAAAACCGGTTAGAGTTGCTGGTATTAAAAAAGAAGATATGAAAACTCAAAAAAGTCTTAACTAAAAAATATTTAATGAAATCTAAAAAAAATAATAAAGGTTTTGGCCTATTATTTTTTATAGTATTTCTTTTAATTGGTTTATGGCCTTTATTAAAAGGTGACAATCCAAGAATATATTTTATTCCTATTGCATTTTTATTTTTAGTTTTAGGCATTATTAACTCTAAAATTTTAACTCCTTTAAATAAATTATGGATCAAATTTGGTGAGCAATTGGGCAGAATTATAGCTCCAATAGTAATGGCTGTTGTATATTTTATTATATTAACACCATTAAGTTTTCTAATAAGAATATCAGGGAAAGACTTACTTAAAGTAAAATTCTCTAATAAAATTAATACGTATTGGATAAAAAGAATTAAAGATGTAGGTTCAATGAATAAACAGTTTTGATGAAAAATAATGAAGAAAGTAATTTTTGTAAATATAATAATAATTTCTACATTATTTATTTTTTTTGAAATTTTAATTAGATCTTTAAATTTGGTTAGTTTACAAGGAATCGATAAAGGTTTTTTTTTCTCCGAAAATGACATTATATTAAATAAACCTAACTCAACAATTTTAAAAGTTGCTGGAAAAAAAGTTAAAACAGATGAGAAAGGATTTAGAATTCCATTAAAAGGATATAAATTTAAGGATGATATTAAGTCAACATTTATATTAGGTGATAGTGTAAGTTTTGGTTTTGGTGTAAAAGAACAAGACACCTTTGCAGGAATCTTAAGAGATCAAGTAAACACAAATTTAATTAATTCATCAGTTATAGGACATAATTTGGAGAGCTATATTTATTTATTAAATAAACATATAAAAAAATCTAGAGAAAAATTTGATAAGGCTATAATTTTTTTATGCTTAAATGACATTCATTTAAAACAAGGTGTAGCATCTGAAGATGAATTAAAAAAAAATATTGATTATCAGAAAGATAGTTTTTTTATAAAATTTTTAAAAAACAAGACTTTTGTTAAAATAAATATTTTTTTAAGAGAAAAATCTGCTTTATTTGTTTTTTTAAAATCAATAGGTACAAATTCAGTAAAAAGACATTATGAATATATGCGAAAAGCTTATGAAGATGATAACTTACTCTTCAAATATTCAGAGTATATAAAAGAAATAAAAAACTTTTCAGAGTTAAATAATTTTGAAATAAATTTTGTTTTGTTGCCTTATTCTTATCAAGTTATCAAAAATTGTGAAAAACAGTATATTCAACCTCAAATTAAAGTAAAAAAAATATTTCAACAATTAAATTTAGATCTTTATGATTTTACTAATAATTTTTGTACTGATAGCAATGGTAAAAATTTTTTTATTGGATATGACCCTGTTCATTTATCTAATGCTGGACACAAATTTGTATCTATATTACTTATTGAGAATAAGATTATAAAATAAATGATTGAATTTATTAAAGAATTTTTTGAGTTTCTTAAAGAAAGAAAAAAATATTGGTTATTGCCAATTATAATAGTCCTTTTTTTATTTGGCTTTCTAATAGTTTTGAGCCAAGGATCAGCAGTGGCTCCATTCATTTATACAATTTTTTAAGTGACATCTATACTAGGCATATCAGCATTTTATCATGACAGCGCAGCAGCTTTAATTAAAGATGGAAATATTGTTGCAGCTGCTCAAGAAGAGAGATTTTCAAGAAAAAAACATGACGCAGGATACCCTTTTCATGCAATAGAATATGTTTTGAGAGAAAGTAAATTAAAATTAAACGAAGTAGATCATATAGTTTTTTTTGAAAAACCATTTTTAAAATTTGAAAGATTGCTTGAGACTTATTTGGCTTTTGCTCCTAAAGGTTTTAAATCATTTAGTTTATCTATGCCAATTTGGTTAAAAGAAAAATTATTTCAAAAAAAATTTTTATTTGATAAATTAAAGCAACATGATGAAAATTATGAAGATATAGCAAGAATTAAATTTTCAGAACATCACTACAGTCATGCAGCAAGTGCTTTCTACCCTTCGCCATTTAAAGAAGCAATTGTTTTAACATTAGATGGTGTGGGTGAGTGGGCGACAACAACAGTTGCAATTGGAAAAGGAAATAATTTAAAAATGTTAAAAGAAATGCATTTTCCACATTCATTGGGCTTACTTTATTCAGCTTTTACTTACTATACTGGTTTTAAAGTTAATAGCGGCGAATATAAACTTATGGGTTTAGCTCCATATGGAAAACCTAATTACAAAGACTTAATAATTAAAAAACTAATGGATTTAAAAAATGATGGGTCTTTTAGACTAAATATGAAATATTTTAATTACGCCACTGGATTAACTATGACAAATAAAAAATTTTCTGATCTTTTTGGAGAATCACCAAGAAATCCAAAAAAAGATTTGTTAACTCAATTTCATATGGATATTGCTTCATCAATTCAAGCAGTTACGGAAGAAATAGTTTTAAGAATAACAAAAAATCTAGCTGAAGAATACAAAGTTAAAAATTTATGTTTAGCAGGTGGAGTAGCACTTAATTGTGTAGCTAACGGAAAAGTTTTAAAAGAAAAAATTTTTGAAAATATTTGGATACAGCCTGCTGCAGGAGATGCTGGTGGTTCGCTAGGAGCAGCTTTAGCATATTGGTATCGTGAATTAGATAAACCTAGAAATAAGTTTAAAGATCAAATGAAAGGCTCTTATCTAGGCCCAAATTTTAGTGAAAATACAATTGAAAACAAGCTTAAAGAATTAAAAGCAGTTTTTAAGAAAAAAAATTCAAATGAAATAATTTCGATTGCAGCTAAAGAACTGGCAAACAGTAAAACAGTTGGATGGTTTCAAGGTCGAATGGAGTTTGGACCAAGAGCTTTAGGAGGAAGATCAATACTAGCAGATCCAAGATCTGAAAAAATGCAAAAAGAATTAAATCTTAAGATAAAATTCAGAGAGAGTTTTAGACCATTTGCACCATCAGTCTTACGAGAAGATGTTTCTGAATGGTTTGATCTTGATTATGACAGCCCTTATATGCTTTTAGTTTCAGAGGTTAATAAAGCAAAACAAATAAAAATGTCAGATAGTGATAAAAATTTGTTTGGAATTGATAAACTTAATATAAAAAGATCATCAATTCCTGCAATTACTCATGTTGATTACTCCGCAAGAATTCAAACAGTTCATAAAGAAACAAATCCTAGATACTATGATTTATTGAGAGAATTTAAAAAGAATACTAATTGCTCTGTTTTGGTGAACACCTCTTTTAACGTAAGAGGAGAGCCGATTGTATGTTCAATACAAGATGCTTTTAATTGTTTTATGGGAACAAATTTAGATATTCTAGTAATAGAAAATTTTATTTTATTTAAAGAAGATCAAGATAAATCACTTCTCAAAGATTATAAAAATAAATTCGAGTTAGATTAATTTAAATCTAGGACAGTTGCAGGATCTAACCTTACACCAAACCAATTAAGTCTAATATCTAAATGCGGTCCTGTTGATCTTCCTGTAGATCCAACTGTCCCTATTATTTCTCCTTGTTTAACTTTCTGCCCTTTTTTTACATAAATATCTTTCATATGCATATACAAAGTAGAAATTCCATGCCCATGATCAAAGATTAAAGTGCCGCCTGTATAAAACAAATCAAGCTCCACCATGGTTGCCGTTCCATCTAACATAGCTTTAATTTCAGTCCCTTCTTTTGCCGCAAAGTCTATTCCATAATGAGGCCATTTTGGTTTTCCATTCAATATTCTTTGACTACCATAAACTCCGGTAACAATTGCTTTATCGAGAGGTTTAATAAATTTTTTGGTAAAAAAGGTTAAGTCACTTTCTATTTCTCTAGCATCTACAATTATTTTATTCTCTCTTCTTATTCTTTCATATACTTCTTTAGGAGGAGTGACTTTTTTTTCTGGAAGACCATCTATTCTTTGTATCTTATATTTTCTTTTAAAGACTTTTTTTACGATTACATCTAATTTTTGATCTTTTGTAATTCTAATAGTTATATCATTTTTTCTGTCTCTACCTATGCCAAAAGCAAAATGACCATCTTTAGTGACCAAAACATCTTTGTTATCTATTTTGACTTTTGCTCCAGGACTTGTTTTTCCTAGAATAAAAGATCCTTGATTGAATTTTCCAGTAAATTCTACAGCAAACAAATTTTGATTTGAAAATATTATTAGTAAAAATAAGATTAAGAATTTATTGAGCTGTCCAACCACCATCAACCACCAAAGATGTTCCGGTTATCATTGCCGAACTATCAGCTGCTAAAAAAGCTACAGCCGTCGCTACATCACTTTCTTCCGCAACTCTGCCTAAAGGAATTTTTTTTATCGCTTCTTTTTTAAATTTTTTATTTTTAAAAAAACCTTTTACCATTGGCGTTAATACAAAAGTAGGACAAACAGTATTTACTCTAATATTGTCCTTAGCTAAATCTATAGCCATTCCTCTTGTAAGACCCTCTAGACCAAATTTTGTCATGTTATAAACGCTTCTAATAGGAGCGCCTACTTTACCAAGTTGAGAAGACATATTTATAATTGAACCACCAATTTTTTTTCTATTTTTGGCTTCTAGCATTTTTTTAGTACATATTTGAGCAATATTAAAACAAGCTTTTATATTTAAGTTAACTATATAATCCATGTCTGATTTTTTTACTTTTGTAAAATGCTCTGGTCGATTATTGCCAGCATTGTTTACTAATATGTCTAATCTTTTTAAACTTTTAATGATCGTATTAAATTTAGATGCATGAGTAACGTCACAAACAAATGATTGACTTGATCCTTTGGTTCTTCTTATTATTTTACTTACTTTATCTAAGTCACTTTTTGTTCGACTAATAATAATTACTTTTGCTCCTGCCTGAGCTAAAGCTATAGCACATGCTCTACCAATGCCTTTTCCAGCACCTGTAACCAAAGCAACTTTATTTTTTAAATTTATTTGTTTTAGCATTAAATTAATATTTTTATATCCGTATAGATTAACTCCAAAGCTACTATTAATATAGCCAATAAACCAATCCAAGCAATCCACTTGTACTCCTTAATCCATTTTGAGATTAAAGTAGCTGCCACAGCCATTAAAACTATTGATAAGACTAATCCAAATATCAATAAATGATAATGATGGCCAGCTGCCCCCGCAACTCCCAAGACATTGTCTAAACTCATTGTAAAATCTGCTAGCAAAACTGTGAAAATTGCTTTCATTAGGCTTGAGCTATCAACTTTAATGTCTTTATTTTTAGTTTCTGTATTTTTGATAATATCTACGTAAAGTTTATAAACGATATAAAGTAAAAGAATTCCTCCAACTAATCTAAGGCCTGTAATTTGCAAAAGATAAGCTGTTAGTAAAGTAAGAATTATTCTTAACACTACAGCACCACCGATACCCCAAAAGATTATTTTTTTTCTTTGATGAGGAGGAAATTTTGATGCAACCATTCCTATTATGATTGCGTTGTCTCCAGCTAAAATTAGATCTATAAACACTATCTGTGAAAATATAATTATCTGTTCTGACATTTTATGGATTCAATATCATGTCTGCCGCCTTTTCGGCAATCATTATAGTGGGGGCATTTGTATTACCCGAAGTTATATTAGGCATAATAGATGCATCTATGACACGTAAATTTTCTACTCCTCTTACTTTTAATTTTTCATCTACCACTGAGTCGTCTCCATTTCCCATTTTACACGTCCCGACTGGATGAAAGATGGTTTGGGTATGTTCACTTCCAGCCTGAACTAATTCTTCATTATCAGTAATATGTATTCCTGGTCTATATTCTTCTGGTTCATATTTTTTGAATGCATTTGTTTCTAACATTATCTTTCTTACAATTTTTAAGCTTTTTGCAGCAACATCTCTGTCCTCTTGAGTAGATAAATAGTTCATTTTGATTTTAGGATTATCTCTAATATCATTGCTTGTAATATTTATTTCACCTCTGCTGGTAGGTCTAATATTTGCAATAGTAGGAGTGATACCATCAAAGTCATGCATCTTAGTAGCACCTAAAATATCAGTACTAATTGGCTGCACATGAAACTGTAAATTAGGAGTAGCTCTTGATGAGTCACTTTTAAGAAAGCCACAAACTTGGCTTGCACCCATTGTCATTGGCCCACTTTGATTAAATATATATTCTAATCCAATAAGTAGATTTCCAAATAAACTATTAATTTTTCCATTAAGAGATTTTAAGTTTTTTACCTTATAAACTGGTCTAAACATTAAATGGTCTTGTAAATTTTTTCCAACTCCTTCCAACTCATTCACAACTGGTATCCCATGTGATTTTAATTTTTTTCCTTCACCTAAACCAGAAACTTGTAGAATGTGTGGAGAACCAATAGAACCAGCTGAAAGTAATATTTCTTTATTTACTTTAATAGTTGTTAATTTTCCATTGTCATAAAAATTTACGCTTATAGCTTTCTTTCCCAAGAAATTAATTTTTTGAACATGTGCATTAACTGTTATTTTTAAGTTTGGTCTTTTCTTTACAGGATTTAAATATCCTTTAGCAGCACTACATCGTAGTTTTAATAATTTTTGACGTGTCGTAGTGAACTGGAAATAACCTATTCCAAAGTTATCACCTTTATTAAAATCATTTGTTCTAGGAATACCAAATTCTTCAGCAGCATTTTGAAATTCCTCTAACATTCTTAAATTAATTTTTTTATTTGTGACACTTATTGGTCCTTCATCATTGTGAAATTCACTTTTTCCTAATTCATTATTTTCGGACTTTAAAAAATATGGAAGAACGTCATCCCAACCCCAACCAGTATTTCCTTGTTGTCTCCAGTTGTCATAATCATTGCTTTGACCTCTAATCCAAAGCAGTCCATTTATAGAGGAACTTCCACCTAGAGTTTTTCCTCTAGGATAACGAATAGATCTATTATTCATGGTTTCATCTTTTTCAGTATGAAAACACCAATCCACTTTGGGATTATGCATAGTTTTATAATACCCAACTGGAATATGTATCCAAGGATAAGTATCTTTGCCTCCAGCTTCTAGTAAAAGGACTTTATTATTCTTATCTGCAGTCAATCGATTAGCTAAAACACAACCAGCTGACCCTGCTCCAATAATTATGTAATCAAATTTTTCCATGCTTAAATATCTCTTATAGGTGAGAAACTTATTAATTTCCACCAGTATAATACAACCTGTGGTTTATGGACTTTTATTTTTATAACAGGTTTAATTCTTTTTTTATTAAACAAACGGGGGAATAATGAAAAAATTATTAACTGTTGTTTTTAGTTTAGTTGCATTTATTGGATTTTCAATATCTTCAGCAAACGCAAAAACATTAAAATGCCAAACTGTTATTAGCGCTAAGGCTGACGAAGTAAAAATGTTAAAAGACTTCGGAGCTGATGTAACGGCTTTAACAGGTGGTTCAATTAAGTTTGAAATTATGCCAGCAGGAACTGTTGTTGGAGTTAAAGAAACATTAGATGCAGTAGACAAGGGATTGATCGATTGTGGATTTGCTTGGACTCATTACTGGTCTGGTGAACACCCAGCAGCTATGTTATTTGGTTCGCCAGTAGCAGGCGCAGGTGTAGGTATAGATAACATCGCGTTCCTATCTTGGTTTCAATATGGTGGTGGTAAAGAATTATACGACCAATTATGGAAAGAAATGGGAAGAAACATAAAAGGTTTTATGCTTCAACCAGTGGGCCCAGAGGCTTTAGGTTGGTTTAAAGAGCCTATTAACAGCATGGCTGACTTTAGAAAGTATAGATTTAGAACTCCTCCAGGAATTCCAGGTCAAACTTATAAAGATATCGGTGTAGCTTCTGTTGCAATGGGTGGTGGAGATATTCTACCAGCTCTTGAAAAAGGAACTATCGATGCAGCTGAATGGTGTTGTCCAAAACCGGACAGTGTATTTGGTTTCCAAAAAGTTCTTAAGCACTACTACCTACAAGGTTTACACCAAGTAGTGGTAAATGCTGACCTTTACGTAAATGGAGACGTTTACAAAAAAATGACTAAGCTTGAGAAAAAAGCTATGGAAGTTGCAGCGAATGCATCATTAAGTAAAGCTATGAGTTATAGAATTTATGAAAATGGTAAAGCGCTAGCGGATTTAACTCAGAATCACGGTGTTATCTTACATGATACTCCTGCTGATTATTTCCCAGCTTATATGGCAGCAGCTAAGAAAAGTTTAGAAACTAATGCAGCGAAAAATAAATTCTTTGCAAAAGTTTGGAACTCACAAAAGAAATTTGCTGATATCGCAGTACCTTTCTGGAGTGGAGCTCAAATGTCTAACGCTAAGCTAGGAATGGCTCACGCAGCGACATTAAAGTAGTCATAAATATAGATTATAATAAAGCGGATCATTTACTTGATCCGCTTTATTTTTTTAAGTAAAAAAAGGAACAAATGCCTTCAAGAACAAAGTTAGATAAATCAGATGAAATGATTGCCGAAAGAAGGCAAGGTACTGGCAAAATGCCGAGCGACATGCCTAAATGGATGTCATCAACAATTACAAATATTGATAAATGGAGTAAGTGGATTGGTAATGCAGTTTGCTGGATTACAATGCCTTTAATGATCGCAATGGTTTATGAAGTTTTAGCAAGAAAATTATTTTTAGCCCCAACAATGTGGGCCTACGACATGAGCAGATTTCTTTACGGTGCTTTATTTATGCTGGGCGCTGGATACGCTCTTTCTAGAGGAGTTCATATTAGAGCAGATTTTTTATACAGAAATTTTAAAGTAAAAACACAAGGTCTTATAGATTTCTGGTTATATTTATTATTTTATTTTCCAGGATTGCTTTTCTTTTTTTACATGACAACGGGATTTGTTTTGGAGTCCATTAAAAGAGGAGAAAGAGGAATGGATACAGCTTGGATGCCTTATATGTGGCCTATCAAAGCTTGTTTATGGTTTGGAATTTTATTTTTATTAATCCAAGGAATTTCAGAAGTTTTAAAAAGTTATTATGCAGCAAAAAAAGGTAAGTGGCCAGACGCATGATAGCAGAATTTATTAATCCAGCTACACTAGGTTTTATTTTAATTGCAGTAATGTTGTTTGCAATTTTTATTGGTTTTCCAATTTCATTTACCTTAATTTTTTTAGGGTTTGTATTTGGTTATCTAGGTTTCGGTAAGCTAGTTTTCTATTTAATGACCTTACAGTTTTCAATGGTCATGACAGAACAGGCACTGGCGGCAGTCCCGCTGTTCGTCTTTATGGGTATTATGATGGAAAATGCAGGATTAATGGAAAGATTATTTTCTTCTGTTCAACTAATGTTATCTAGAGTTCGAGGAGCTTTGTTTTATGCAGTACTATTCGTTTCAGTAATATTTGCGGCTGCAACAGGAATAGTAGGGGCATCCGTAACAATTCTTGGAATTATGGCAGCTAAATCAATGAACAAATCTGGATATGACGTAAGATTAGCTGCAGGAACAATTACAGCCGGCGGTACTTTAGGAATATTAATTCCACCAAGCATTATGTTAGTTGTCATGGGTCCAATAATGGAAATACCTGTAACTGATTTATTTGCTGCTGCAATTATACCAGGAATAATGTTGGCACTTTTATACGCTGCTTACGTAACCATTAGATGTGCTTTAAATCCAAAATTAGGCCCTGTTCTTCCAGAAGAAGATAGAGCAACAAGCATGTTAGAAGTCTTTAAAGAATTTTTAATAGGTCTATTACCACCAGCGCTTTTAGTTTTTGCAGCACTTGGAAGTATTTTATTTGGATATGCAACACCCACAGAAGCTGCAGGATGTGGTGCAGTCGGCTCACTACTTTTAGCATTAGCTTATAGGAAATTAACACTACCAAAGTTACAGGAAGCTCTTGTTAAAACTTTAGAAATATCAGCTCTAATTATGGTGCTTGTAGCAGCTTCAAATTTCTTTGGATCGGTATTTTCTAGACTAGGAACTCCAATGGTTTTAACTGAATTTTTATTACAGTTAGAAATGAACAGATATATCATTTTAGGTATTGTTCTTGCTATGATTTTTCTTTTAGGTTGGCCTTTAGAATGGGTTCCAATTGTATTAATCATAATTCCTATTATCTTGCCTTTGATAGAGGAATTAGGTTTTAATTTAACTTGGTTTGCTATTTTAGTCGCAGTTAATTTACAAACCGCCTGGCTGTCTCCACCTGTTGCGCTATCTGCGTATTTCTTAAAAGGTGTAGTTCCAGAATGGGATTTAAAAGATATTTATGTAGGAATGATGCAATTTATGGTATTGCAAGTTATAGGATTAATATTAATAGTAATTTTCCCACAAATAGCATTGTGGTTACCAACGGTACTTTATGGCAACTAAATATATAAAAAAAGCAGCTAAAACTCCTGAGACGGATGATCACAAAACACAAGCAGCTGTACAAGATATTCTTAATGATATCGCAAAAAGAAAAGAAGTTGCACTCAAAGAACTTAATAAAAAATTTGATAAGTATGAAGGAGAAGTAATTGTTTCAAAGGAAAAGATAGAAGAAGCAATCAAGAAAGTTGACCAAAAAACTAAAGATGATGTAAAATTTGCCCACGAAAGAATTAAAAAATTTGCTGAACACCAATTAAAAAGTATGAACAATGGATTTGAAGTTGAATTATCAAAAGGGCTGTTTGCTGGACAAAGATTAATCCCAGTAGATACAGCCGGATGTTACATACCAGGTGGAAGGTATGCCCATATCTCTTCAGCTGTTATGGCCATAACACCAGCTAAAGTTGCTGGCGTAAAGACCATTATTTGTGCCAGCCCCCCTAAAGATAAAGATGGAGCTAATCCTGGAATAATTTTTGCGGCTAATCATTGCGGAGCTGATGTAATAATGAATTTAGGTGGTGTAGCAGCTATAGGCTCAATGACACATGGATGTTTTAAAAATCCTCCAGTAGATTTTTTAGTTGGAGCAGGCAATCAATATGTAGCTGAGGCAAAAAGAATTGTTTATGGAAAAGTTGGTATCGATCAATTTGCCGGACCAACTGAAATAGCCATTATTGCCGACAAGTCAGCTGATAAAGAAATAGTTGCTGTAGATTTAGTTGGTCAATTAGAACATGGTTACAACTCTCCAGGTTGGTTATTTACCACTGATAAAGCGTTAGCTGACTTCACAATGAAAAGAGTTCCAGAATTAATCAATGAGTTGCCTGAATTAGCAAAAGTAAATGCAACTGCAGCTTGGAAAGATTATGGTGAAGTAATTTTATGCGACACCAATGAAGAAATGGCAGAAGTTAGCGATAAGTATGCTTCTGAACATCTAGAAGTCCATGCAGAAAATTTAGATTGGTGGTTAAAAAGATTAAGAAATTATGGATCATTATTCTTAGGTGAAGAAACAACTGTTGCCTATGGTGATAAATGTTCAGGAACAAATCACATTCTTCCAACTAAAGGTGGCGGAAGATATACAGGCGGTTTATTTGTAGGAAAATTTATAAAAACTCTTACTTTCCAAAGAATGACAAAGGAAGCTACAGAAGTGGTTGGTGCTACAGCTGCAAGATTGGGAAGAGCAGAGGGTATGGAAGCCCATGCTAGAACTGCAGACGTAAGGTTAAGAAAATACGGCTTTTCAAATTAATGCAAGCGCTAGTTTATACTGGTACTAACAAAATAGATTTCAGAGAAGAAAAAGATCCAATTGCCAAACCAGGTGAAACTTTAATAAAAGTAAAAGCCTCTGGTATCTGTGGTTCAGATATGCATGCTTACCACGGCAATGATGAAAGAAGAATACCACCACTAATATTAGGTCATGAAGTGAGTGGAACTAGTCTAGACGGTAAATACAAAAATAAAGATGTTGTTATAAATCCTTTAATCAGTTGTGAGAAATGTGATTATTGTAAAAATCAGAGAGAACATTTATGTCCAGAAAGGACAATGATAGGAATGAGTACGCCAATAAAAAGAGAAGGTGGTTTAGCAGAATTAGTATCAGCTCCAGAAAAAAATATTTTTGAGGTTCCAAAAAAATTAAGCATTAAAGAAGCAGCTTTAGCTGAACCAGCTGCAGTAGCGCTACATGCAGTTTTATTAGCAGAGCAAAATTTAAAAAAACCTTTATCTGAGTGTAAGATATTAATCCAAGGAGCTGGGGCCATAGGCTTATTGTGTGGTTTAGTTTTAAATAAAGAAAAAAAATCTACAAATATAATATTGTCAGATCCAAATAAAAAAAGATTAGATGAATGTGCTAAATATTTAAAAGCAAATTTTGTATCTCCAAATGATAAATCAATTAAAGAAAATAACTTTGACTTAATTTTAGAGTCTGTGGGCTTAGAAGTCACACGTCATCAAGCTATAAAATCAATCGCACCTGGTGGTACAATTGTTCATATAGGTTTAACACAACCTTCAGGGACTTTTAATTTTAAAAAATTAACAATCCAAGAAATCACGCTAGTTGGAACTTATTGCTATACAAATATGGATTTTCAAAAGACTCTAGAAATTCTAACTGAAAAAAAAACTTGGTGATCTAGGTTGGATAGAGTATAGAGATTTAAAAAAAGGCTCAGAAGCTTTTAACGAAATACATAATGGTACGTGCGTAGCACCTAAAATCATTCTTATTCCATGAATCAATTAGCAGTTGTGCAACAATATGCATACCTGAAATAAATTTTTAACATGGTTAATCTGAAGTAATTTTAATTAAACTAAAATTATGAAAAAAATTATTACATTTATTTCTTTATTTTTGTTTACTTCTGTGAACGCTGGCGGACACTTAAGTGACAAGGATAAAAAAGCCACTTTAAAGTGTACAGGACTTTATTATGCAAACAGCATGATACCTCAAGGGACTTTAGAACTAGACAAGATTGTTTACTCTATTGCTGTTAAAAAATTTTTAACATCATATTTAATTAAAGAGGGAGTCAAAGAAGATTTTATTAATTCAGAACTTAATAAATCTATCGATGAACTTTATGGAAAACCATATGATGAAAAAAAAACAGGAGATTGTGATAAATATATTTATAAACTAATACCTGAAGCTAAAGTGGAAATTGATAAACTGGTAAAATCTGGAATTTATTAAACTAAACGGAGGAAAACATGATAGTAAAAATAGAAAGTCCAATTGCAACTTTTGCAAAATGGAAAGCAATGGTTCACAGCAATTCAGAAAAGATTAAAAAATACGGTATGACATTTCTTTATGCTGGAACAGAAAAAGATAATGACTCAAAAATAACTACCATTATTAGATTTGATACAATGAATGGTCTTAAAGCTTTTAAGGCTGATGAGGAACTTCATAAAGAAAGAGCAGCAGCTGGAGTAGTTTTAGAGAAATCCGTTACAACTCTAATGGGTGAAGATCTGTTAGAACAATATAAAGGATAACTAAAAGGATAAATATGATAGATAAATTTGGAAACGCATTTTATTTAATAATTTACTTAGCTCATTTCATTATAGTTGGAAGTTACGCGTACCAACTAGTGTTTGACACTAAAAAATTTCTTAAAGGTAGAGGAGTAGATAAGACAGCTACTTTAATCACTAGATTCGCTGGTTCATTTATGATTGCAATAGTTTTAATGGCGATCTATGTAGCCTTTGTAAGATCAGGTGGTTTAGATGCTACTTGGTCGTTCTTTAACTTAGTTTTTATAATTAATGTTTCAATATTAGCTGTAAATTTTTATACGTTAAAAATTGATAAGACAGGTTTAACTAAAAAAACAAGAAACGATGGGATATACGCGCCACTTGTTCTTGTAATTATTAGTGCAGTTCTTTGTTACGGTTTAGCTGATAAGATTTACGTTTAAGGCGAGGTATAATGGCAAAATTTATGAATATAGTTAGATGTAAAGTCAAATCTTCTAACAGGGAAGAGTACTTAAAAATCATTGATGAGATGCCAAAGTTCGATGGGCAAATTTCAGCAAAGTATGTTGAAACAAAACCAAACGAATTTTTTATGATTGGTGAATGGAATTCTGAAGATGATATAGCTAAAGCAAGACCAAAAATGATTGAATTTTTGGACAAAGCTAGGCACACTTTAGAAGAACTGTCCTCAGAGTTAGGAGTTACTGACCCTTACTCTGGAACAGTTATAGTTGAAAAATAAGAAAGGAGGAATAATGGCAAAATTTATAACTCTAGGAAAGTATACTGCTAAAGGACTTGGAGGATTTGTAAGCAATCCATCTACAGACAGAAAAGCAGCAACTTCTGCACTAGCTGCTTCTGTTGGCGCTAAGGTCACTAGATACGCTGGCTTAAGAGGTAAATATGACTTTATGGCTGAGATAGAAGGCACATTTGAACAAGCTGCTGCGGCTTCAATGGTTGCAGTTTCAAGTGGAGCTGTATCAGATTTTACTATTTTAGAAGACGTAGATCTTAATCAAATAGCTAAAACAGCCCAAAAGATGGCGACAACTTATAAAGAACCAGGTAAATAATTTTTTTACTCACCTTGATATAAGATACTTTCTAAATCGCTATCAAAACCTTGTGGGTTGGACAGACCTTTTTCGAGGTGAGTGAATTGATCGTTATCTTTTGCCCAATAAGCAAAATTTATTTTTTTTTTTAAAAATAGATTGTCTAAAATTGTCTCTTTAAAGATTTTATTACGTTCTGTATTAAGTGTCCAAATAAAATCAATGTTATTATTCAAGCACCAGTTATAAATTAAGTTTAGTATTTCATTATTTTCTTGATCCTCAATACAGGTATATAAAATATTTAATCTTGTAAGATTATTTATTTTAGAAATATGACAAACAACTATATCTTTATTGTTTTTAAATTCAAAAATTTCAGAACTGTAAGGACAGTCAATCAGTCTCCACCTGAACCATTTTTCATCCCTTATTATTGCAAAGAATTCATTATCAATTTTATTTTTCTCTTCAAACTCACAATAACTTATCAAATTTTTATTATTAATTTTTTCTGGTTTAATATCCTTGTCTTCTTTTAAATTTTTTTTAAGAAACTTTATCAACAACTTTGATTTAGCATCTATATTAAAGTTTCTTATTATTGGAATTAATTTAAAAGGATTTAATGGATTTATTTTTCTGTAGATTTTATTATTATTTTTCCAATTAAATTTTTTAAATATCTTTAATGATTCCTCATTACAAAATGTTATTTGTATTGGACATATTTTCATCCATTCTTTAGTTAAAATAGAACCAAATCCTTTATTTCTATAATCTTTAAGAACATGAAAATCTGTAAACCATATAGCTTCTTGAATTTTTCCTTGAAATGAAAGGTTCTCAGGTATTAAACCTGCCATACCCACAACCTTGGAGTCGTATTCTAAGATCAGAGGCTCAAAATTTGAAACACCTATTTTATAATACCATTTCCAATGAATTGCTAAGCTCTTATATCGAGAGGGAAAAGCAGTTTTATAAAAATCCTCTAGAAGCTTTGTATTCACTTCTGATATTTTTTTGATTTTATAATCCATTAATTATATTGTTCATTATCAAAATGTTTAATTTTATTAAAAAATACATATCAGAAAATACAGGTATTCTCATTCGATTAGATGATATAGCTGAAAATATGAATTGGCCATTGATGAAAAGATGTGAATTATTGTTTGACAAATATAATATCAAGCCTTTATTAGGTGTAGTAAGCAATAATCAGGATCCTGAACTTCTATCCTACAAAAAAAATAATAATTTTTGGAATCAAATAAGATCATGGAAAGAAAAAAATTGGGAAATTTCAATGCATGGATTTACTCATGTTTATGATAAAGAAACAAATAAAAAAGATTTTTTTAATTATGGGGGAAGATCAGAATTTTTTGGACACAGTTATGATGAACAATTTAAAAGAATTAAAAAAAGTTTAGAAATATTTAAAAAAGAAAATATCGAGATAAGATCTTTTTTTGCACCAAATCATACGTATGATCAAAATACTTTTTTTGCATTAAAAAAAAACAATATTACAAATATTATTGATGGTTATGGATTAATGCCATTTAAAAAATATGAGCTAAACTTCATACCTCAATTGTTCTATAAAGAAATATTACTTCCTTTTGGAATACAATCTACACAAATTCATTTAAATTATTGGAAAGAAGCAGATTTTATAAATTTTGAAAAATTTATAATCAAAAATAAATCAAAAATAATTTCCTACGATCAAGCAATCAAAAAAGTAAATAACAGCTTTTTCTACAAATCTATAAATTGGTTATTAGAAAAAGCACTTAAGGTTATTAGGAGCTTTTAATTTTCATAAATAAAACAATTTAGCACATCATTAAATTGAATATTTTTCTTATACATAGACTGAATTTCAATAATTCCTTTTTCAATTTCTTTTTGAGAGAGATTTAATAAACAAGAGATATATCTATTTTTAAGCATTTCGATATATTTTTTTTTTGTAATTTTTACTTTAAACTTAAATTCCAATTTTTTTACGATTTTCAAATTTTTTTTAAATTGTTTAATTAACAACTCATCTTTTTTAAGACTATTAATCAAATTAAATTTCATTTTTTTAAAACATGGAATTTCATTTTTTTTTGTTTTAAGAGAGAAAATTAATATTTTCCCATTAGCTGTGAGTTTATTTTTTGCAAGATTTAATAGAACATTTAAATTATTTTTTGAAAAAAAATGTATAGTTTGCTTAATTAAGATTAAATCAAATTTACCATTACTTTTTTTTAAATAATTAATTGCATCTGACTTAAAAAAAATTATATCATTTTTAATATTTTTATTTTTAACAATATCTATTCCTGTTGGTTTTTTTTTAAATTTATATCTTTTATGAAGAAAGCTAATTATATTTCCTCTTCCACAGCCGATGTCTAAAATTTTAGTGTTTTTATTAATCTTAATTTTTGTTTTAAGGAATTTATGAAAAGATAAAATGTATGTATTTGAAGCAAGCCAAGTTTTATTATCCCAATTCGTTAATTGCTTCATTAAAGAGCTACTATAGCTGCTGCTATTGAAGCTAAACGGGCTTGAGTATCATCAGCGCGACTTGTAATTACAACTGGGACTTTGCCCCCAACAACCACACCAGCTGCACAAGCTCCCATAAAATAAATCATCATCTTAACTAGAGCATTTCCAGACTCAACATTAGGAACTAATAAAATATCTGTTTTACCTGCAACTGCATTTTTAATCCCTTTTATTTGAGCTGCGTTTTTCGAAACTGAATTATCAAAAGCCATCGGTCCAAAAACATCAGCTTCGATACCTTCTTTTAAAGCTCTCTCTGTAAGCTCTTTTGCTTCTTTTGAACTTGGCATGCTATCCAAAATTTCTTCTGTAGCTGATAAAACTGAAACTTTAGGTTTATTAATCCCAATTCTTTTTGCAAATTCTACTGAGTTTTTTAATATATGAATTTTAGTTTCTAATTTTGGCAAAACGTTCAAAGCACCATCTGTAATAATAAAAGGCTTATCATTTTTTTCTAATGTCATATGCCAGATATGACTCAATCTTTTTTTACCTATTAAATTTAGATCTCTTTTTAAAACTGCTTTCATTAATACATCAGTATGGATATGACCTTTTACTAGTATTTTTACCTTACCTTCACTTGCCATTTTAGCTGCAATTAATGCAGTGTTATTTTCTACTGGTTCATGAGTAATTTCATATTTTGAAATGTCCCATTTAATATCTTTTGCTAATTTTTCTATGATTGTTTTGTCACCAACGAAAACTGGATCTATTAAACCTTCATTAACAGCTTGTTTTGCAGACTCTATTGAAAGAGATTTGCCAGCATTAACAATTACTACTTTTATTGGACCTTTAGTTTTAGCAATTTTTAATAAATTTTCTGGACAGATAATTTCTTTCCTAGATAGCATTTAATTCATCCATTTCTTTTAAAATTTTTGAAGGTATAGATATATCTTTATTTAAATTTTTTTTATATACTTTATTTTTTCTCTCTCCTGGATACAGAATTGAACTAAAACCTTTTGCTTTTGGAAGTTTTTTCACAATTTTGATATTTTTTTTTATTTCTTTGATAAAATTTAGTCCTACAAAAACTTTAGGGTCAATTGTAATAAATAAATGACCTACGTTTTGTGGGCCTGTAAAATCATCAAAGGGATCTTTTGTTTTTCCTCCATGACTGCTTCCAGTTAGAACACCACTTAAAATATCAACCATCCAAGCCAAACCAGAACCTTTAAAGCTGGCAATAGGCAGCTGAGATCCCAACAAAGCTTCTTTAGCATTAGTTGTAATTTTACCAGATTTATTTAAGGCAACACCATATGGAATTTTTTCACCGAGTTTATGCGCTCTTCTTATCTTTCCTCTATTAATTATCGAAGTTGAAGTATCTAAAATAAAAGGAACTTTACCAGTTGGAACACCAAAACAAATTGGGTTAGTTCCAAACAAAGATTTTTTTGCTCCGTGAGGTGCTAAAGCAGGAGGAGCATTTGTAAAACAAAAAACTATTAGATTTTTTTTTACTGCTTGATCTGCGTAAAAACTAGACAATCCATAATGACCACTTTTTTTTACGGCAACTAAACCAATTCCAGTTTTTTTTGCATTTTTTATTGCCTGATTAATTGCAGTTTGAGCAGATACAAAGCCAATACTATTATCTGCATCAATATGAGAAATGGATGAGGTTAGTTTTTTAATTTTTATTTTTGGTCTTGGATTAATTAATCGTTTTTTTATTCGATCACAATACATCTTAAGTCTTATTAAGCCATGAGATTTAGCCTCAATAAGTTCTGCTTTAATTAAATAATCAGCACAAATTTCTGAATGTTTTTTTGATAATTGGTATTTACTAAAAATTTGTATTAGTTTTGCTCTTAATATATTTTTTTTCACTTAATTTTTTTGTTTCCCTTTCTTTCCCAATAATCAATTCTTTGTTTTTGATTTTCCACTAAATTTTTACACATAAGACCATATTTTTTAACAAAAGATGCAAAATCTTCTTTTGCTAATTTAGTAAATCTTTCTACTTCTTGTTTAGTTGTTTTAGACATAGTTGCAGGTTTTAAACCTAAAACTTCACCTAAATCATGATTAAACTTTAAAGTAACATCTGCACTCTTTTCTAAGCTTTCAATAATATTTTTTTCTTTTTTTGTTTTTTTAAAGCTTGCTGCGCTTACTTTATAAAAACTATAACAAGCAACATAATCTTTTTGAATATTTTCTATTATATATTTTGCTACTTTTTCTTCTTTAGTCTTTTCAATAGCAGATGCAGACCAAGGATAAAATATGAGAATTAAATATAATATTTTTTTCATTTTAATATTTATATATTAATCTATCCATTCTTTAAATTTTTTGGTATTTTTTGAAATATATTCTGGCAAGTCATTAATATCTAATTTTTTTAAAGACCCTGAGCTGATAACTTTATTTTTTCTTTTATCTGCAAAATGATCATAAATTACTTTTTTTTCTTGAATATTTTTTTTAACATCTTCTATACTTATTCCACTTTCTTCATATTCAAGATGGTGTAAAAAATTTCTCATTTTATAATCAATTTGTTCTGCATTTTTAATGTTTGTAAAATGCCAACCTCCATTTTCAATAAAATTAATATCGCTATATTTTTTTTTGGAAAAAAAACTATCTAATCTCCATAATGGATATTTTTTAGACTTAACATTTCTTAACCATTGAGGACTAATTAAATCTTTCTTTTTACAAATCTTGCTTCCAGACCATAAAAAATCAGGGTAAACTAAGTTTAATTTATAATAAAACATTTTTTGTTTAAATATTGTGATTTTATTTTTATATTTAAAATTATTTAGATTAGGAATCTCGTCTAAGTCATTAATTATAATTAAATCATCATCTAAAAATCCTGTTAATTTACTAGCTAAATAATTTCTTTGATAATTTTCTCTTATAAGCGCATTATCAAGAATCTTAGAATTTTTTTTTATTATGTTATCATTTTCGTTAATTTTACGTAATGTGTCTGGTTGTTTATCTACCAGCACATAAGAAATTTTATCTTTGAATTTTGAGAAATTATTTATATTAAAATTTAATTTTTTTGGTATTCCTTTATGATTAAACGCAGCTTCACAAATAATAAAATGCGATACAAATTTATTCAAAATATTTAAACGAATATCTAACATCATGTCTTCATCAAAATACATGAAACAGTCAATAATTTTCATAATTATGCTTTATACTTTTTCATAGAAGAATTGGCTAGTATCAAATTAGGATCTAAAAAAGTTTTTGATTTTTTTATCTTTTGAAAAGATTTAAAAGCAAAAATTGCAATTGGAAGCTCTGTACATCCTAGGATTATTTTTTTACATTTCATTTTAATTAAATAATTTACCGCAGGCTTAATGGCTTTTTCAGCTTCTTTTATTCTACCCATTTTTACTAGTTTGATAGATTTATTAACATTTTTAAACTGAATTGTTTTAATTGGACTAACTAATTCAAATTTTTTATCAAAAAATTTATTATACACGCCTGTTCTTAAAGTTCCTTCTGTAGCTAATAATCCTATTTTTGAGTTCTTTTTACAGGTTTTGACGGTATGTAAATAAACTTCTTTAGGCATACTAATGATAGGAATTTTAGTTTTCTTTTGTAAATCATCAAACCAGTAATGCGCTGTATTGCATGGAATAACAATGAATTTACATTTACTTTTTTCTAAAAATTTGCAGCCAGATAAAAGACTCTTAAAAACTTTATTATATTTATGAAGATTTTCTGGCCGTCCAGGTATATTTGACTTGTTATATAAAACAAACAAAGGGTACTTTTGATCTATTTTGCCTTTGTTGAGTTTTGCTAATTTATTGCAGAAATCAAGACCAGCTTGAGTTCCCATACCCCCTAAGATTCCAATCATAAGTTGCTATTAATATGTTATTTAAAAAACTTTAAAAGCATTAAATTTCAGAAAGTTTTGATGTCCAATACCATTTTTATCAATTCGATTTATTGTGCTTGATAAATTCCATCCATTGTTGAAATTCCAGTCAAAACCTGTTTCAGCAAGTATTGAAGATGAAAAATCTTTCTTGATATTAGTGGTGTATTGATTTGATGAACTAGTGACATAATTGGCTTTTAAAGTAGAGTCCTCAGTTAAGTCTTCATTGAAATCTAACTTAAGATAAGGCAAGAATTTTGATGTTTTTAAACCAAAGTCTGCATGAATTACTGTTCCTAATGTTATTGAAGTACTTTTTAAATCCCTATCATCATAACTTAACCTTAAATTGCTATCTCCCTTTTCAGAATAATCGTCAAACATGGTATAGCTAAAGTTGAAACTTGAGTAATTACTAAAAGTGATTTTGTTAAGAGTTTTAGCAAAATTGTACTTTATCGCTCCAAACGCTTGTTGACTTTTTAACTCACCGGTAACTTTAGTATCATTTGCAACATCAACAACTCTTGTAGTTGATTGAGCTGTTTCTCCAAAACTTAAAAAAGTGTCAAAAGCTCCTTTAGAGTTCTCATTATCTGAAAACCAAGTATTATAAAAAGAAATATTTATGTTATCTGATTTGAATTTAGATCCATCAGTACTAATCGTTACATCTTCATTTTCCTCTCTGATAGCAAATCCAAATAACGAGTTATCTGTTAGATCAATGTCTGCACCCATAGTAAATCCATTTGAATCATTTCTTCTTCCTAATTGATTGATATTAAAGTCAATGCCACCTGATGATATTAAGCCATTGCTCCAAACAGCCCATTTTTTAGGCTCAAGACCAAAACCATCTTTTAAATATTTAGTTAATGGAAGTTCACTTATAAAACTATCAACACTGTCTTTTGAAATACCTTTGTTGTCTAATCCAATTTGAGAATATTTTTTTATATAATGTTCTGCTAATCTTTTTTCTACATTTTGATCAGCACCGCTGTTAGCTAGAGCTAATTTTATATTACTTAATTTTAAACTGTTATTTTCTCCAGTTCTTCTGTATTGTTCCATTCTACTAAGCACAGTATTAGTAGAATTAAACATCCATCTTTTTACACTTTCTGTTTGCGCCTCCACCATACCAGCTAACTGTTTATCATCAAAAGCTTCATGAGTGCTTCCACTTGCTTCAATAGAGTTAATAGTTAATGTCGTTGTTCCAGATACGGTTGCGGTTTCTCCATTAAGTCCACCATATTCAATTATGTAAGCAGTTTGTGTATGAGTTGTCCGTAAATCATTCCACTTTCCACTTGCAGTGTAAAATTGACCACGACTTTCATTACCAGAATTGTTTGGTTCACCAGAATTCCAATTTTGATAAGAATATCCATCATCAACTTCGCATCCATCGCTTTCATCTATATCATCACAAAAAAAAGTTTTACCAGCTTCCGGTCCTGTAACCCATTGCCAATGACCTTCAACAGTTGTTCCAGTTGTTTCGTCATTATCATCACTGGCACCAATCCATGAATTTGCACTTACTTTTTCTTTTATAAAAGCATTTTCTCCAGCGCTTGTAATTGTAACTAAATATCCTGTTAATCCTTCATAAGTACTAGCTGCAGCTAAAGTTTTTGCTTGTGACCAAGTTTTTGTTGCTGAAACTACTTCATAATAATGACCCGTACCTGAATAGTAATTAGTTCCCGCCGGTGTTACCGCAAGTGTAATTGTTGGCGATCCTTCAGCACCATCTCCTTTAAAAGATAATGTTGCTAAAGCAGTATTTATATCATCTTGTGTTCCTCTAAATCCAATTTCGTCTAAACTGCTTCCAGAACAATCAGATGCTTCTGAGTCCGCATCAGATGTATAACCACAATAACCATTAGCTCTTAAAGTATCTGTAGTAGTTGTAATTTTTACATTTCCCGCAGAAGCAGTAGCAGTCACTAAAAGAGTACCATCAAAACCACTTATACTAGGTGCTGTTCCAGAGTCTGAGAGTAAAACGAAATCTGAAGTATCTGCTGTTAAAGATGACGGCATAGTAACTTCGCCAGACCAAGCATTATTATTAAGTAATAAAGTTACACCTATAGCAGCTATCTTTAACCATGCTCTCATAAAAAACCCAAAATGATTATTTCTTAATTATTTATATTAATTTAAGGCAGATTATTCAACAGTCAGAATAGCTTCAATTACCGATTGAAAAAAAGGTTTTTTATCCTTTTCCTCGCCAAGGAATAGTTTTATCAATGATTTTTCTAATTGTGATATCAAATAATAAACCAAGCATACCCATAATAAATATTGTGATCCATATCACCTCATATTGAAAGTATTTTTTAGCAACATTTTCCACAAATCCAACACCTGTTGTTCCCGCCAAAAATTCTGCAGCAACTAAAGTTCCCCAGCACATTCCTGTAGCAACTCTTATTCCAGTAAGTATTTCAGGTAATGAATTTGGAAAAATAACATGTCTTAAAATTTGCCATTTAGATGCTCCGAGAGAGTGCGCAGCATGTATTTTTGATAATTGTGTGCCAGATGCACCTGCTCTTGCTGAAATTATCATTATAGAAAGTGAAACCATGAATAGTAGAAAAACTTTACCAAAATTGTCTATACCTAGCACAGAGATAACTAAAGGCGCCCAAGCTAAAGGAGGAACTGGTCTATATAATTCAATTAATGGATCAAAAAATCCTTTAGCAAATCTATTTAAACCCATATATAATCCTAATGGAACCCCAACTACTATTCCTGCTACCAATCCAAGAAAAACTCTTAAAAATGAATCCCATATGTGACCAGTTGGAATAGGTATTTTAAATAATTCAAAATCACCTGATACAACATTTAAAACTTTACTTTTGAAATTAGGTTTAATTTCTCCTTTTTCATTATGAACCGGGTACTCCCCAGGTAAAATATCTGCAATCCAATCTGGAAGAACAAATCCAATAATTTTACCTACATCCATCATTTCATACCAAATTAAAGGAATCTGTTTAAAACCCACATTTGGGTTTAACATTAAAGCAAATTTATTAAGTGTATCCGAAGGTTTTGGAAGCCATCTTCCTGAACCTTGTTCTGTGCAGCTAGGACCACTAGACATAATTGTTCCAGATGGGAACAAGAAAAAATCCACCCATTTAAGACCACCTTGTTCTTTTTTTTGTAATTTATCAAAATTTACAATTGAAGCCTGCATTTCTATTAAGGTTTGAGGTGGAAATATACTTGCATACTCTATTCTTCTCGCAATTTTAAGAATATCTTTTGCGAAAGAAGATGTAATTTCATTTGAATCATCAAATGTAGATCTAAATTCTTTAATTTCATTTTTAAGGTTTTCTAATGCTGAAGCATATTGAGCATTATGATTTCGTAGTTCAAAAAATTCATCACTTATTAAATTTAATTCTGCTGCTGCAGCTTGAAATTTTAAACCTTTTTTGGTTTTTGGAATTGATGGTATTTCAACTGCGTTATCTAAAGATGTACTAGAAGCACCCCAATTACCTTCCTGTTTTGCAAGCTCAATTCTCTTAGTTTCATCTTCTGATTTTTCAAAAGGGTAATCCTTTTTAATAAAATCATTGGTTAAATTATTAATTTTTTTTGTGATTAAATTTATTTGTTCTTTAGTTTGATTTTCTAAAAGATTTTCATTTGTGAGTAATGGAATTGTGTTTTTTGTTTGAACCACAAAATCTAATAGTTTGTTTTTGTTTTGATTTTCTACATCATTTGATTTTTCTATCAAAAGAATAATTTTATCTAAGTTTTTTGTTTCAGTCTCAATTACTGAAGTACTTTTGAGCTGCCTTTCTTCAATTGGAAATAAATATTTAAGTGAAAGAAGCGATTCGTCAACTTTTCCAACCTGACAAAGTTCGTTGGCGGACTTTGGAAAAAATGATTTTGCTATATCCCATGAATAATAAAGCCATACTAATAATAAAAAACTACTTCCAACTATAACCCAATGAATTCCACCTTGTGCTCTTTCAGGATTCCCAAAAACAGCATCAACTTTTTCAGTTTTGATTAATCGCCTTCCATATAAAACACATCCAACGATAGCAAAAAAAAATACAAATGTTAAAAAAGCTGTGATCATTAATTGTCTTTACCCATTATTTCTTCTTCCATATCCCATATCATTGAGAGAATTTCCTCTCTCTTAGAAACGAATTCTTTATTATTTTTGATTTCTCTTAAATCACCCTTAAGACCCATTGATGCGAAAGGTAACTTATATTCTTTATGAATTCTTCCAGGTCTGGGAGCCATAACATAAACTTTTTCTCCAAGTAACAGTGCTTCCTCAACTGAGTGGGTTATTAAAATAATTGTTTTTCCTGTTTCTTTCCAAATTTTTAGAACCAATGACTGCATTTTTTCTCTCGTCAATGCATCTAAAGCTCCTAAAGGCTCATCCATTAAAATTAAATCAGGATCATTTATTAAACATCTAGCTAAAGCTACTCTTTGCTGCATACCTCCTGATAATTGGTAAGTGGGAGTGTTGCCAAAACCTTTTAATCCAACAATATCTAACCATTCGTCAACTTTTTTTTGAGTATGAGTAGCATCCTCTTTTTTCATTCTCAAACCAAAATTTACATTTTCAGCAACAGTTAACCATTCAAATAATGCACCTTGCTGAAAAACCATTCCTCTATCTACACCTGGTCCATTGATTTCTCTATTATTAAGAGTAATTTTTCCTGAAGTTGGTCTTATAAATCCTGCAGTAATATTTAATAAAGTTGTCTTCCCACATCCTGAGGGACCAAGTACGGTTAAAAGTTCTCCTTTTTTTATTGTAAAATTTAAATCTTTTAGCGCATGAACCGTTTCTCCTTTTGGAGTTTTAAATATCATATTTAAGTTTTGAGAAATTAAGTCGCTCATACGATAATTATATTAAAAATTTTACTAAAAAAATAGGCACCAATTATGTTAATTGGCGCCTATTAATTTGATTTCTTAAACTACGGTAAAAACTTTGTAGTTACCGTTCCACCAGGAGTGTCTAAACCTTTTAAAAACTTTGCAAGATTTCCACTCTTCATAGATTTTTTTGTCTCTTTTGGTGTTAAGAATTTAAAGCCACTTAAAGTATCTTTCATATCAGCAACTTTCATTTCTGATTCTTTAGACATAGCTTTCATATCACTTTTACCATTTCTGTATCTCTCGTTAGCTTCATGAGTTAACTCAACGAATGATTTTAACATTCCTGGGTTTTCTTTCATGAATTTGTTTGTAACAGAAACGATATCAATACCCATAATTCCACCAGCTTTAGCTTCATCTACAGTTAAAAGTCTAGTTCCTACAGAAGTTGCTGATTTGATAGAATTACCACCAAATAAACAAGCCATAACAACGTCACCACTAACTAAAGCAGCTGCACCTTCTTCAGGGTCCATTGCAATTATGTTCATTTTCTTTCTGTCAGCACCAACTATTTTCATACTTTCAGTAAAAACATATTCAGCCATAGTTCCTAAAGGAACCGCAACTTTTTTACCTTCAAGTTCTGAAGCATTAGCTTTTGTAATACCGGATTTTTTTGATGTTACACATGTTGTTCCACCCATACCGTATTCCATAGCTACATCTACTAGCTTAATAGGTGCTTTAGCTTTAACAGCATTAATGTAAGGCATTAATCCTTGTGAGTAAGAGATATCAATATCTCCAGCTAACATAGCATCAGTCATCGCTACTCCATTGCTGAAGTTAGTCCATTTAACTGGTACTCCTAATGCTTTTGAGTATGCTTTTTTATTCATATCCTCAAGGTTTGGTGATGGCCATTCTAAAAAGTAAGCAACTCTTACTTCTTTAGCAGCAGCATTAGCTACTGAGGTATTCAAAGAGAACACAAGCAACGCACCAAATAAAGCGCTAATTATTTTTTTCATATTTTCTCCCTATATATAGTTTGTTAATATGTAAGATTTAAAATGAATTTTAATGATAAGTAAACACAAAGAAAAACTAAAATGGGCTTCTTTATTCATACAACTTATAAGTGTATACATTATTTCTTGATTTAATTTAACAATTGTCTACTACTTTCACCCATGAGTTCATCTAATAGAACTAACATTCCTAATTCCTTAAATGAGCATTGGATGCCGTTTACAGATAATAAAAATTTTAAAAAAAAACCTAGATTAATTACCGACGCTAAAGGTGTTTATTTAACCAATCATGAAGGAAAAAAAATGATTGATGCAAGTTCAGGGTTATTTTGCAATCCCTTAGGACATGGAAGAAAAGAAATTACTGAAGCAGTATCAAAACAATTGGATAAATTAGATTATTGCCAGCCATTTAACCAAGGTTATGGAGGCTCCTTTGAATTAGCTACTAGAATAGCTAAAAAAACACCTGAAGGAATAAATAGAATATTTTACACAATTTGTGGATCTACGGCTGTAGAAACAGCAATTAAAATTGCTATCGCTTATCATAGAGCTAAAGGAGACGCAAAAAGATTTAGATTTGTAGGGCGTGAACGAGGATATCACGGCATGAATATCGGCGCTACTACTGTTGGCGGAATGATAAATAACGTAAAAACTTTTGCCAGTGTATTAATGCCAGGAGTTCAGCACATGCGTCACACACATTTACCTGAGCATAAATTTGTAAAAGGGCAACCAGATACCGGAGTAGAAATGGCAGAAGACTTGGAAAGAATTGCTATGAATTTTGGGGGAGAAAATATTGCAGCTTGTATAATCGAACCAATCGCAGGATCGACTGGAACTTTAGTACCTCCAAAAGGTTATTTAAAAAGAATAAGAGATATTTGTAACAAGCATGGAATATTATTGATCTTTGATGAAGTGATTACAGGATGGGGTAGAACCGGATCTGCATTTGCAGCCCAAGAGTGGAATGTTACTCCTGATATTATGACCATGGCTAAAGCAACAACAAACGGCGTCGTTCCAATGGGCGTGGTTGCAGTTAAAGAAGAAATTTATGATTCAGTGTTAGATGCTTCATCAGCACCTGAAGGAACTCCAGAATTATTTCATGGATACACTTATTCAGGAATACCGGTTGCTGTAGCAGCTGCTTTAGCAGTTCAAGATATTTTTGATAAAGAAGATCTGATTAATAGAGCAAAAGAAATGTCTCCATACTTTCAAGACGGACTTCATTCATTAAAAGACCTTAAGGAAATAGTAAGTATTAGAGGTTATGGAATGATGGGTGGAATAGAAATAAATATGAAAGAAAAACCAGGTAAAGCAGGGTATCAGGTTTTTAAACATTGTTATGATGCGGGTGTAAATTTCAAAAACACCGGAGATAATTTAATTATAGCTCCTCAATTTATATGTGAAAAGAAGCATATAGATGAAATAATAGAAAAGCTGAGAACAGGTATTTCAAACTACTCAAAGTCATAAATGATTATTGGAGTTCCAAAAGAGATCAAGCTTCAAGAGCATAGAATCGGTCTTACGCCTGATAGCGTGAAAACATTAATTAATAAAGGACACGAGGTTTTAGTTCAAAATAATGGTGGCTTTGAAGCAGGTTTTAGCGATGAAGATTATAAAAGTGTTGGTGCGAAGATAGTTGAAAAAGCTGAAGAGATTTTTAAAAAAGCTGAGATAATTGTAAAAGTAAAAGAACCTCAAATGAATGAGGTAAAAATGATTAGAGAAAATCAAATTATTTATACTTATTTACATTTAGCCGCTGCAAAAGAACTTACAGAAGGTTTAATCAAAACAAAATCTATTTGCATAGCATATGAAACAGTAACAGATGATGATGGTCGTCTACCTTTATTAGCACCTATGAGCGCTGTAGCTGGAAGAATGTCTATACAAGCAGGAGCTCATTCGCTTGAAAAAAATCAAAAAGGAAGAGGTTTATTATTGGGTGGAGCCCCAGGAGTTGAACCGGCAAATGTAGTGATCTTAGGAGGAGGAGTTGTTGGAGAAAATGCAGCAATTATAGCGACTGGCATGAGAGGAAAAGTTTATGTTGTAGATAAATCAAAAGAAAGATTGAAACAATTACATGAAATGTTTGGCGACAAGATTATACCAACAGAAAGTGATAAAATTGATCTCAAAAAATTAGTTTCAGAATGCGATCTTTTGGTTGGAGGTGTTTTAATACCTGGCGCTGAAGCTCCAAAATTAGTTACAAAAGAGATGGTTAAAAATATGAAAAGAGGATCAGTAGTTGTAGATGTTGCTATTGATCAAGGAGGATGCGTTGAAACAAGCAAACCAACAACTCATGCAAACCCAACTTATTTAGTAGATCACGTAGTGCATTATTGTGTAGCGAATATGCCTGGTGGTGTACCAAGAACTTCTACAATGGCTTTAAATAAAGCAACTTTACCATTATTAATTAAGCTAGCAGATCAGGGTTACAAAAAAACCTTACAAGAAAACAAAAATTTTTTAGCTGGTTTAAACATCTATAAGGGCAAAATTACTTTTAAAGGAGTGGCTGAAGCATTTAACTTAAATTACACTCCAGCCGAGAAAGCTTTGCAAGAATAAAACTAGATCAAAGAAATTGTTTCATTATTTTTAGCTTTAAAATCAAATTTAAACCCATTATGCCCTTGCAATGAGTTCCATTAACAGGTTTTTTATAGGAATATGGAATAAATGAGCTCCGATATGAAGTTTAAAAATCACATAGCACCATCAACAAAAGAGATTAATAGAAATAGAGTTAAGCTAACTGATTTAGTATCAAGGCTTAATAACGAAAAAAAGAAAGAGAGAAATAGCAATATAGCTCTCTCAGTTGCTGCAATCTCTGCGGTTACTGTTTTTGGAATAATACTTTCTATATAGAAATATAGAAAATCTAATAATTTAGACAGATTCCACCTCAACTAAAATTAATGATTTAGTTGTATAAATATATTATAACTTCAAAATTCGGCGAGGTAGCTCAGTTGGTTAGAGCACAGGACTCATAAGCCTGGGGTCGGCGGTTCGAATCCGCCCCTCGCTACCAATCAAATTAAAGACCTTAATAGGCTTCATAGGTAAGAAATTTAATTGCCTCTTTGTTTTGAATTGCAACTTTTAAATTGTTAACCCAACCCTTTTCTGCTTTGATTTTTTTTGACCATATATAACATTCTATTCCAATGTCACCTGAGTTAAGACTTAAGTAGACACCATTAGTAATACTCTCTCCAGTTTTATCCCATGCGTGTGGTTCAAATTTTTCATTAATTATTCTTGCAGATTTATAAATTGATGAAAGTTCTTTAAAAATTTCTTTTTGTTTTCTCTCACAACCTAATTTGTCTTTTACAAACATTGCTCCAGTAACAAGTATTATTCTGTAGGTTTTAGGGTCTATTAAAAATTGTATACGTTCATATTTTTCTGATTCGTATTTAAAGCCAATAGTAACAAATTTATCGCTCTTTGGATAAGTTAGGTATTTTTTGTTTTTAATGAAGTCTTTTGTAACATTTAGAGTCGATGAATGATCTAATAAGTTGTCTTCAACGCTAATCCCTTCTAATTGAATGTCTCTTATATCATCCGCTTGTGATGGAATTATAAAACTTAAAAAATAAAAAAATATGATCAAAATTTTTTTCATAATTGAAACTTACTATATTATTAGAGAAATTAGGACTCATAAACCTGTGGTCGGCGGTTCGAATCCGCCCCTCGCTACCAATAATTAACAAAATCATAATTTTTAGGTCCAATTTCGACACACTCAGAATTGAATTATTTTCTTTATTCAAAAATTAACTCAATTTCAGGTAAGTTAGGATTCGCAGGCTGGTCTAAATTATGTGGAATTTTAATCTCTGAACTTACTGGAACTGGGTTTTTTGCAAATGTAAGTTCTAACTGTGTAGGTATATTATTTTCTGTGACAAAGGCAGGATTTTGTGGATGAATATGAACTAACTCCATATTTAATTTTTCAAAAAAATCTTTTATTTTTTCAAGATGTAAATCCACATCATGTAGTTCAATTGCTATACCCGTAAAATTATCTTGATATTTAATTATTTCTTCAAATATACGATATTCTGATCCTTCGATATCAATTTTCAGAAATAAAGGACATAGATCTCTTTTGTCTTCTAATATTTTTTCTAATTTTATTCCCCCCTGTCCGGAGCCTATTCTTTTTTCAAAATGTTTTGCTTTTGTACTAAAAAACAATTTATAGTCTCTGAATAATAGAGTATTTTTAAACAAATGTTTAAAGAAGTTTTTTTTAAAAATATATTTTGGTTTAAAAATTCTAAAAATATAACTAAAAAGAAATTTTCTACTAACTTTTTTTATTGCTGAGTAATTTACAGTATGGTCGTAACAAAATATTGGCTTTTTAGTTAGTGAATAGAAATCTTTTTCAAAACTCCAATCATATCCTAATCCCAAGGTAACTAATGATTTGGAGTTTTCAATAGATTTTTTTTCAACTAAGTAGCCCCCATCATTATCTTGACCAAGTCTAATAAGATCGTATTCATTTTTTGGTTTAAAATATTTTGGCAACATTATTTAATAATTTTTTTTAATTTACTTAAGTTCATAGAGGCGTTTATTGGAACATTAATATTCTTTTCTTTTTTAAGATACTTTTTTTTAACATTTTTATTACTCTTTTTGGCAAATTCGTAGACTGATTTAGTGGGACCGCCAATATTTAAAACTCCTTTTTCATGAATGACTTTTTTAAAAATCTTTATAAAATCTTCATGAAATATAAAATTTGTTTTCATGTCAGCAAATGCGTATTTATGAACAAAAGGTTTTTCTGTCATACTTACTCTCAGTATAAGAGAATTTTTATACATTCTAACAGCAGATTCAGCACCTAATTTTGACCAAGCATAATTATTATTTGGCATCAAAGAATCAGTTTCTTTGTAGTTACCTTTTTTACCAGGATATACATATGAAGTTGAAAAATGTATTAATTTTATATTAAGTTTTTTACATGCGATAGTGATATTTGAAGTACCAATTATATTTAGTTTTATACTTTGCTCTATGTTTATATCATGCAACTTTAATGGCCTTGATAATCCTGCCAAATGAATTAAATATTTTGGTTTAATTTTGGAAAGATATTTTATTGTTGAGTTTAAATTTAATATATTTAGTTTTTTTTTATTAGGAAAAAAATAATTTTTACCAACAGTTTTTTTTAATAAACTTCCAAATCTTCCCGAGCCTCCCGTTACCACTATTTTAAATTTATTTGACATGAGATATCCACTTTCCGCCTCTTCTTTTAAATTCTTTTTCTTTTTCCATAATTTCTTTTTTGTGATTCCATGAACATAAAATAGCTATATCAGGATAGTTTTTTCTAAAGTAGTCAATACTAACAACTGGTATATGAGTCCCTGGTGTAAATTTTCCAGTTTTTTCTTTAGTTGAGTCTGCAATAAAATCAATATAGTTATGACCTATACCGCAATAATTAAGAGCCGTGGTGCTTTTTGCTGACGCAGCATAACCACATATTTTTTTTCCTTCTTTTTTAAATTTGAAAACTTTAGATTTAAAAATTTTTTTTGATAATTCACAATTTTTTTTAAATTTTAAACATGAGCTTATATTATTTAATTTAAGTTTTTTTTCCTTTTTAATAAGTTTTTTAATATTTTTACTAATAACTTTTACATTTTTTCTGCTAATAACATATCTCATTGAACCACCATGTGTTTTTTGAGGAAAGGCATTTATTAATTCAAATCCATAAGCATTAAATACACTTCTTACAGAGTGTAAAGAAAAAATGAATACATGTGCGTCATAGATTTGATCATAAGAAATTTTCTTAAACATTGATCCCAAGTAAGGCTCTTCAAAAATAAATACTCCATTTTCTGACAATAAAAAATCAATACATTTTATAAGATCTTTTAGATTAGGAATATGACATATTACATTGGCAGCGCAAATAAGATTAGTTTTTTTTTTATAATTTTTTAATTTAGAGATGTTTTTATAATTAAAAAATTTAGATATTACTCTTAATTTTTTTTTTCTAGCAATTTTTGCTACATTTAAAGAAGGTTCAAAGCCTAAAATATTAAACTTACTCTTAGAAAAATAAGATGAAAAAGTTCCATCATTTGATCCAATTTCAATTACTTTATCTCCTTTTTTCAAATAATTTTTTTTTAACCAAATAAAAAAATTTTTAAAATGCTTAACCATGTACTTTGATTTTTCAGTAAAGAATGGATATTTATTATTAAATATTTGAGTAGATTTTGGGTGATTGTCAACTTGGAATAAGTAGTTCTTTTTATTAAAACCAACTTTAAGGTTATAAAAAAATTCTTTTTTAAATTCTTTTTTTTCAAGAAAACCATTTGCCATTGGCATTCTTCCAAAAGACATAATATTATCAATTTTTTTTCCAGTTATTTTACATTTCATTTTAATTAAATTCTTTTGTTTGATTAATATCTAAAAATGCTATTGGCCAAATTTTTACTTTTGTATATTTATTGAACCAATATGAAATAAATCTTTCTAATAAAAAACCGTAAATTCTTGTACTTCCATAACTTTTTTCATTAAATCCAAAAACTTTTTCGCATCTTAAAAGCCATGGAAAAATAGTATTATAATAATTTTCAAAAATTTCCTTTTTATTACATATAAACATGTTTCCTTGATTGTAATAATTTTGATTTTCCATAAAAGATCGAAAATCTCCTCTATCTTCTTTATCTAACAGATTAATTGCTTTTTCTAAATTTCCGTATCCGTGAAAAGAGTCAAAATGTAATTTCAAATTTTGGTTTTTTTTCAAGAAGTATTTTGGATTAGTTATAAAAAATCTAAGCCCATGTTTTATAATTTTTGCCGGGCTCCACCCATCCATATAAATATTATTTCCTAAAATTACATCGTAATTTGACCATTCATCAGGCACATAATTTAAAAAGTCATTTTTATTTTTAATTGTCAAAGTATTTTCATTTCTCGTCCAAAATCTTCTATATGCACAAAAACCAGTCCATCGATTTGGAGTTAAATTTTTTAAACTGTTTTTCCAAAACCAATAATGGAATGTATACTCTCCATAATATTTATTTTTTAAAGATATATTTTCTCCAGTATTATCTCTTAACCAATTTATACTAAAATTTTTTTTACCTAAGCCAACTGGCTTATAGTTTAACGATTTAATTTTATTATAATCCTCATTGTAAAGACTCAAACAATAAATATCTAAATTAGACATTAGTAAATTTTTTCATTTTACAAAGTTCTACAAAACTTAAATTATTTTTATCTTTTTTTGATATTATAAACTTTACATTAGGCCAAGATATTTTGAGTTTTTTATCGTTCCATTTTAAACCTATTTCATGTTTTTTTGATCTATAGTTATCATTGCTGTATACAACAATATTTTCTTTATCTAATCCTACAAACCCATGAGCAAATCCAGCTGGTATAAAGAGAGATTTACCGTTTTTATCTGATAATATTATTTTATAAAATTTACCAAAAGTTTTTGATCTTGCTCTTAAATCCACTACAACGTCTAAAACTTTCCCTTTAACTACTGAAATAAATTTTTCTTGTTCCTTTTTCGTTTGCAGATGAAGACCTCTTAGTACATTTTTTTTCGATTTAGATACACACCAGAAAATTGATTTATGATTGTTTAAAATTTTTTTTTTATAAAGTTCTTTAAAAAAACCTCTAGAGTCGTAATGAACTTTGCTTTGAATTATTTTAAGACCTTTAAAATTAGTTTTTTTTATTTTCATTTATTATTATTTACCCAATCTTTTTAAAAAAAGTTTTTTTGAAATATTTGAAAAATATCTCTGATTTCTTATATACCAATCTATCGTTTTAGATATTCCTTGATTAAGGTTTATTTTTGGCTTCCATTTTAATTTTCTTTTAATCTTATTGCTATTAAGCGAATATCTAAAGTCATGACCTGGTCTGTCTTTAACAAATATTATCTTTACTTTTTTCCCTATTTTTATTTTTTTATCGGAAAATGTTTTTAGAATTTTTTTAACAAGGAAGGTATTAGTGCAATTTACACCGGAACCTATATTATATTTTTCTCCAGATTTTCCTTTAAAAAATAATTTTATTAGAGCATTGCAATGGTCATCTACATAAATCCATTCTCTTGAATTCTTTCCATTTGCATATATCGGAAGGGGTTTGTTATTTAGAATATTGTAAATCATTTTAGGAATTAGTTTTTCGGGAAATTGTCTTGGTCCATAATTATTTGAACAATTAGAAATAACAGCATCAATTTTATAAGTTCTAATGAAAGCATTTACCAAATGATCGGAAGAAGCTTTTGAGGCAGAGTAGGGTGAACTAGGAATATAAGGAAAATTTTCATTTGATTTTTTCGAACCCAAGATATCACCATAAACCTCATCTGTAGAGATATGAACTAACCTGATTTTTTTTTTATAATCTTTTATAGCCTCTAATAAATTATAAACACCAAGAATATTGTTTTTAATAAAGTTGGATGAGTCATCTATTGATCTATCCACGTGAGTATCTGCGGCAAGATTAAAAATCCCATGTGGTTTATATTTTCTTAAAATTTTTGCAACTTCTTTTCTATTATTTATATCGATTTTTTTGAACAAGTAGTTTTTACTTGTAATATCCTTTAAATTATATTTTTGAGCAGAGTATGATAAATTATCAATGTTGAAGACTTTAAATTTTTTTTTTAACAATAGTTTTATTAAGTTACTGCCAATAAAACCATACCCCCCAGTTACGATAAACCTTTTCATTTGCTATTATTTATATTATTTATGTTTGTAAGTATACTTTCTATCGCAATGAAGGCATTTTTTTGATGCAAATAACAAAAGAAAACTTAACGATAATTATAGTCACAATAAAGAGCCAAAATATTATTGATGATTGCCTGAAATCAATCGACCCAAGTATAAAAAAAATTATTGTAGAAAACTCTTCTGATCGGGAATTTGTAGAATATTTGAAAAAAAAGTATGAAAATATCGAATGTTATCTTACTGGTAAAAATTTGGGCATGGGAGCAGGAAATAATTTTGGAATAAAAAAGTCAAATACGAGATATGTTATGGTTTTAAATCCAGACACAATCTTAAAAACTGACACTTTGAGTCAAATTTTTGAAATATCAAAAAATCTTGAATTTTCTATTTTGAGTCCATTAAGTGATAATAAAGATTATCCAAATTATAAAATAAATAATAAACAAGAAAAGGAGGAGAGTGATTTATTTGAAGTTAATCAAGTAGATGGCTATGCCATGATTTTAGACAAAAAGGAATTCAATGATAATTTTTTTGATGAAAAAATATTTATGTATTTAGAAAATGATGATCTTTGTTTGAGAGCTAAAAAAAATAATAAGAAGATCTATATTTATAGAAATTCTCTAATTTCACACCTTGGAGCAAAAGCAGTTGATGAAAAATATTTTAAAGAATTGGAATTTTCAAGAAACTGGCATTGGAATTGGTCAAAATTTTATTTTAGAAAAAAACATTTTGGTTTTACAAAAGCTTTTGTTTCTGGATTCTTTATATTTTTTAAATCAATTTTTAAAAGTGTATATTTTTTAATAATAAATAATAAATTTAAAAGTAAATTGTACTATTTCAGAGCATCAGGATTTATAAATGCAGCATTAAATAAAAGCTCATGGTTTAGACCAA
Source organism: Pelagibacterales bacterium SAG-MED29 (assembly GCA_014653815.1). GTDB lineage: Bacteria > Pseudomonadota > Alphaproteobacteria > Pelagibacterales > Pelagibacteraceae > Pelagilacustribacter. Next base: position 162,888 of record JACWDZ010000001.1, read on the forward strand.
GATTAGATTGATTTAATTATTTCAAAGATATATTTAGTTTAAATGTCAAACAGTAAAAAAAAAATTTTAGTCACAGGTGGTGCAGGATTTGTTGGAACAAATTTAATTAATTGTTTCCTTAAAAAAACAAAATTTAATATTATTAGTTTAGACAACTATTCATCAGGGACTAAAAAAAATCATATAAAAAGTAAAAGGGTTAAATATATAAATGGTAATACAAAAAATATTACGAATTTGATCAAAAATCCTAAAAATATTCATTCAGTTTTTCATTTCGGTGAATTTGCAAGAATTTACCAAAGTTTTCTTAAAATGAAAGAATGTATTGATTCTAACTTTGTTGGTTCTAATGCAGTATTTAATTTTTGTTTAAAAAATAATATTAAACTTATTTATTCGGCTACATCAGCTTCGTTAGGCAACAAAGGTAACGATAAAAATTTGTCTCCTTATGCTTTTAGTAAAGCAAAAAATCTTGAGCAGCTAGAGAATTTTAAAAAATGCTTTAAACTTAAATATGAGGTTATATATTTTTATAATGTCTATGGACCTCACCAAATATCTAGAGGGAATATGTCAACAGTAATAGGTATTTTTGAAGATCATTATTTAAGAAAAAAACCTTTACCTGTTGTTAAACCTGGTACGCAAACAAGAAGATTTACACATATAAATGATACAATCGAAATATGCTACTTAGCTTGGAAAAAAAAACTAAATAGACATTATATAATTGCAAATACAAAATCATACTCAATAAACGAAGTAGCTAAAATGTTTAAATCAAAGATTAGATATTTACCTAAAAGAGATGGAGAAAGATATGCTTCTGCTCTAGTAAATAAAAATCTATCCAATAAAATTTACAAATTTTACGGAAAAATAAGCTTAAAGGATTATGTTAGAGACTTTTTGAAGAAAAATTCTTAATGCCCTGGAAATTCAATTAAACTTTCTGCTTTGTAACCCTTCTTTTTCAAGAGATCATTTCCTTGTAGGTCAAATAAGTTAATTACAAAAATAAATCCAGCAACCATTCCTCCGGATATTTCTATTAATTTTGCGGCAGCTTCTGCAGTTCCTCCAGTTGCGATTAGATCATCTATTACAAGGATTTTTTCTCCTTTAGATATAGAGTCTTTGTGCACTTCAATAGTTGCCTCACCATACTCGAGTTTAAAATCAACCGAATGAGTTGCTGATGGAAGTTTGTTTTTCTTTCTAAGTAAAATAAAAGGTTTATTTAAAATATAAGATACGGTAGATGCAAAAATAAAACCTCTAGACTCTATTGCTGAAACTTTATCAAAGTCTAGTTTTTTTGATAATTCTATTATTTTGTCATTCGTATATTTAAAGGCCTCAGGGTTTTTAATCAGAGTAGTAATATCTCGGAATAAAATGCCTTTTTTAGGGTAGTCTGGAATAGATCTGATATGTTTTTTTAAATCCATATTTAGCTTCAAGTTCTAACAAAAAAGCATTAATAATTAAATGATGAAAAAAAGAAAGCTTGGGATAATTGGTGGCAGCGGTCTTTACCAAATGGATGGTTTTGAGAAGACTAAATGGAAAAAAATTAAAACTTCTTGGGGAAAACCATCCGATGAGATTTTAATTGCAAAATTAGGAAAAGAAGAAATTTGTTTTATACCAAGACATTCTAGAGGCCATAAGATTAATCCAACTAATATAAACTTTAGAGCAAATATAGACGCTATGAAACAGTTAGGAGTAACTGACATTATTTCAGTTTCTGCAGTTGGTTCTTTAAAAGAAGATTTAAACCCTGGAAAATTTGTAATAATTGATCAATTTATTGATAGAACTTTTTCAAGATCAAAAACTTTTTTTGATGAAGAAATTGTAGCCCATGTTTCAATGGCTAAACCAACTAGTTCTGGGCTATCTAAATGTTGTGAGTCAGCATTAAAAAAATTAAATATTAGTCATCAAATTGGAGGTACTTATGTAGTCATGGAAGGCCCTCAATTTTCTACCTTAGCAGAGTCTAATCTTTATAGATCATGGAACGCAGATGTAATTGGAATGACAAATATGCCAGAAGCAAAATTGGCTAGAGAAGCAGAAATTAGATACTGCACAGTTGCTATGGTGACTGATTATGATTGTTGGCATCCAGACCATGATGAAGTTGATGTAACAATGGTAATCCAAACATTGCAGAAAAATTCATCAAATGCTCAAAATATGATTAAAGAGCTTATTAAAACATTTAAAGATTTCTCAGTTGAAAAAGATCCAGCTAATAATTGTTTAGATACAGCAATTATAACAGATCCAAAATTAAGAACTAAAAAAACGATAAAAAAATTAAAATATATCGCAGGTAGAGCACTTAGTAAAAAGTAATGCAAATTAACGGTAAAGTTTATAGAACAATTTGGGTTGAAAATAATATTGTAAAAATTATTGATCAAACAAAGCTTCCTCATCAATTTATTATTAAAGATTTAAAAACAGTCAAAGATTCAATTAATGCAATTAAAACAATGGAAGTCAGAGGCGCTCCTTTAATTGGGGCTACGGCTGCTTATGGATTAGTCTTATCTATTATTGAAAAAAACGATCAATCTTTCTTAAAAAGATCCAGTGAAGATCTAATAGCTTCTAGACCCACAGCCATTAATTTAAAATGGGCAATAGATAGAATGATGAAAAAACTATCAGGTATAAACAGCAATGAAATTTTAAAGATAGCCTTAGAAGAAGCTAAGAAGATAGTAGAAGAGGACGTTAAGTTTTGTAAAAATATAGGTGTAAATGGTCTTAGAATAATTGAAGGAATAGCTAATAAAAAAAAAGATACTGTAAATATTTTAACTCATTGCAATGCTGGTTGGCTTGCAACAATTGATTGGGGCACAGCAACTTCTCCTATCTATCATGCGCATCAAAAAGGAATTAAAGTTCATGTTTGGGTGGATGAAACGAGACCAAGAAATCAAGGTGCTAATTTAACATCTTACGAATTAAATGAGGAGGGAATACCAAATACAATTATTACAGACAACACTGGTGGAATTTTAATGCAAAGAGGGCAGGTTGATATGTGTATTGTAGGAACTGACAGAACTTTATCTAATGGAGATGTTTGTAATAAAATTGGTACTTATTTGAAGGCTTTATCAGCAAAAGATAATAATGTTCCTTTTTATGTTGCTTTACCTAGTTCAACAATTGATTGGAGCATTAAAGATCACAAGCAAATTCCTATCGAAGAGAGAAACTCAGAAGAACTATCTCATGTTGAAGGAGTTGATGAAAATAACAAAATTAAAAAAGTGAGAATTTACCCACAAAAAAGTAAGTCTTTAAACCTAGCCTTTGATGTTACGCCTGCTAAACTAGTTACAGGATTAATTACAGAAAAAGGAATTTGCGAAGCATCAGAAAAAGGATTGAAAGGATTATTTAAATGAAAAAAATGATATTAATTTTATTTGCGGTTTTATTTTCAACCAGCCTATTAGCTCATTCGTCTCCGCAATTTAATTCCAAAGACAATTGTAGAAAGAAATTATCAATGCTTAAAGGTATCTCAAAATTAAAAGGTTATGGCGGGGGAGAAATTATCAAATTTAATTCATACACAGGATTTGATCAAAGAACAGTTTTGATAGATGGTCATAAGAATAATCCTATTGAAATTACAGGATATCTTCGATTACCAGAAGGAACAAGTAAAGTTCCTATAGTCATTTATACTCACAGTAGCGGAGGACCTGGAGATTATGTTTGGGATGATTTTGTATATCATGCTGCACAAAATCTTCTGAAAGAGGGCATTGGGGTTATGTATATTGATAATTTTTGCCCTAGAGGCGCTAGAGAAACTTGGAGAGATCAATCAAGAGTTCCTCTGATAAATGGTGCAATAGATGCACTTATGGCTTTAAAACTTTTACAATCTCATCCAAGATCTAATGGAAAATTTGGAACAACTGGTCATTCAAGAGGTGGAACTAATTCTTTTTTCTTAGCAGATGTAAAACTAACTTCTAAGTTTCTTGGAGGCACAAAAGGTTTCGATGCAATTCTTCCAGAAGCAGCAGAATGTAGGATGGCGGGGTTTTTTGCAAAACCAGAATTAACATCTAATACAACAATGCTTGTAGTGCATGGTGGTGCAGATGATTATACTTTGGCCAAGTTTTGTAAAGAGCACGCAGAGAGAATTAAAGCTCCGCCAGGAAAAGTACAAATCGATATTAAAGAGGGCTGGTACCATGCATGGCATGCAGGCAAAAAACCTTGGAGAGAAAAAATGGCAATGACTGTTCATGAATGTCCTGATTTTTATGTAGACAACGAAGGTCGATTTACTAATCCCACATGGGAAGAGTGGATGGTAAATAAACACAAAGTTTACCCTTCAGTAGAAGCGTTTTATGAAATGGCTCAAAAGGATCCAAGAAAAGCATGGAAATCTGGTTTTAAAATTATGAAAAAAGAAAAATGTATTTCAAAAGGAGTTACTATAGGAGGAGATAACGCAGATGCTTATATGCCTCAATTTATTAAATTCTTTAAAGATAATTTATTATAGTGAGCAAGTTAAAAGCTAAAGTTATAAAATTTTCAAAAAAATTAAACATTACCAATTTATCTTCTCTAAGATCAGGAAATATATCAGTAAGAGCCAGAGAAAAGAGTATAGATGGTTTTTATATAACTCCATCAGGCAGAAAGTATTCATCACTAAAAACTAAAGATATTGTTTTTGTTTCTCTAAAAGGAATCTTTGACAGAAAAAAAGGAAAACCATCCTCAGAATGGAGATTTCATCAAGATATATATGTGAATAAAAAAGAAGCAAAAGCAATTGTTCACGCTCACTCAACATGCGCAACAGCTATCTCAACTCATCAAAAAGATATTCCAGCCTTTCACTACATGGTTGCAGTAGCAGGCGGAGAAGACATAAAATGCACTAAATACGCTACATTTGGAACTAAAAACTTATCAAGAAATATTATCAAAGCACTCAAAAATAGATCAGCTTGTCTAATAGCAAATCACGGTCAAGTTGCTTTTGGAAATAATTTAGAGCAAACTTTTGAGCTAGCTCAAGAGGTCGAAAATATTTGCCATCAATATATAAATGCCCTAAGAATTGGAATACCTAAAATTCTTTCAAAAAAAGAAATGAAAATAGTTTTAGGTAAGTTTAAAAATTATAAAAAAGGGTAATTTTTAATGATAAAAGTAGGTGAGCACATAACTATAGATTTCTTAGGTGTTAAAAAAGATTATTCACCAGAGTTTTACGAAAAAGTAATTTATAAAATCGCTAAAGCTGCAAAAGTTGAAATTTTAAATGTTTCTTCTCATAGATTTGAACCTCAAGGATTTACGTTAGTTGCACTACTTGCAGAAAGTCATTTTAGTTTTCATACATTTCCTGAGAAAGGTGTAATTAGTTTTGATTTTTTTACATGCGGTAAAGTCCATCCTAAAATCGCTTTAAAGATATTGAAAAAAGAAATTCAACATGAAAGAGTTGTAACTAATAGTTTCGATAGAAGTAGTGTAAGTCTTTATGACGATATCTACAGCACATCAGGTCAGAAGAAATTTTATGTAGTTAACGATGTTCTTGAATCTTTTACATCAAAAGTAGGTCAGTTCGTTGAGATTATGAAACTTGAAGAGTTTGGAAACGCTTTATTTATTGATCATGAAATTCAGGTAGCTGAAAAAGATGAAAAAATTTACAGCTCTAACTTTTTTAAATCGAGCTATGATTTAAGCAAAAAGAATTCAAATGTTGCCATTATTGGTGGAGGTGATGGAGGCGTAGCCAGAGAATGTTTAGAAAATAATGCTAATTATATAGATTGGTATGAATTGGATCCCGAGATCGTTGAAACTTGTTTTAAACACCTTCCAAAAGTTTGCTCTAAAGTTAAGAAAAGCAATAAAGTTAAGACTTTTTGGGGAGATGCATTTGAGAGCATTAAATCTATAGAAGATTCTAAATATGATAAAATTTTCGTAGACTTGAACGATGATCAGTATTGTATTGATCTAGCTAGAAAAAACATGAAAGGTCTTCAAAGAATTCTTAAAAAAGGCGGAGTTATTACCGCACAAGTAGGCAGCAAGGATAAGAAACCAAAACAAGTAGAAAATTGGTGCAAAGTGTTAAATAAAAGTTTTGGTAATGTCAAAGTTTCGGGTGCTTATATTCCAAGTTTTGACTGCAATTGGAATTTTGCATCTTCTATCATGAAATAACCTTAGATCTAGTTGACTATTTAATCTCTAGTAAATTTTTTCTTTTTATTTACAATAGTGAAAAAAAAGGGGGACATATGAGTAAATTACAAAAACTATTTATCTCTTTTGTTACTATATCTTTTCTATTAGTTGGAAATGCATATTCCGACAAAGTTAGGATTGGTACAGAGGGAGCTTATCCACCATGGAACGCAAAAGATTCTTCAGGTAACTTAATTGGATTTGAAGTAGATTTAGCTAAAGAGCTTTGTGCTATCTTAAAACATGAATGTACTATAGTGGAACAAGATTGGGACGGAATGATACCGGCATTATTAATGAGAAAATTTGATTTAATTATGGCTGGAATGTCTATTACAGAGGAAAGATTAAAAACAATTAATTTTTCACAAGGTTATGCTGATGAAGTAGCATCACTAGCGGTAATGAAAGGTTCAGATCTTGAAAATTTAAAAACAGTAGAATCTCTGAGTTTGTCTAAAAAGAGTGCGGCTAAAAAAACTTTAGATCAACTTACTAAAGCTTTAGCAGGTAAAACCATTGGGGTTCAGACAGGAACAATTCACCAAAACTTCTTAGAGTCAGGCGATGTAGGAAATGTGACTGTTAGAAAATACAAAACTCAGGATGAAGTTAATTTAGACTTAGCAGCAGGAAGAATTGATGCAGCTTTAGCAGCAGCAGTTGCTTTTACAGATTATGCAGCTAAATCTAAAAAACCTGTTGTTCTAGTTGGACCTACTTTTTCTGGAGGTGCTTTTGGTAATGGAGTTGGAATTGGAATAAGAAAAGGTGACAATTCTAGTACTGTTGGTAAAAGAGATGCAAAACTATTAAAAGATTTTAATAGAGCTATCGATACTGCTAGAAAAAAAGGAATAATTAGTAAACTTGCTATTAAACATTTTGGCTTTGACGCCTCTATGTAGTTAATATTTTGAAATGGCGGTTATTAAATAACCGCCTTTTCTTTATGGAACTTCTTTATTTTGGTTCAAAGGGTTGGGGTGACGAACTATTTGCAGCATTTTTAATGACAATAGCTGTTTCAATAACAGCTATGTTGATTGGAATATTATTTTCAATAATTTTTACTCCTCTAAAGTTATCTAACAATAAGATATTTAATTTTATCGCAAATTTTTACACTACTGTCATTAGAGGTGTTCCTGAATTATTAGTAATTTATTTATTTTTTTTTGGAGGCACTGGTGCCATTATGTTTGTGGCAAGCATTTTCGGGTACAATGAATATATAGAGATCAATGCTTTTATTACTGGTTCATTTGCAATTGGTATAATTTCTGGAGCTTACTCTACAGAAGTTTTTAGAGGAGCTATTCAATCAATAGATACAGGGCAGTTCGAAGCGTGTAAAGCTTTAGGATTCAAAAAATATATTTATTTTTTTAAAGTGATAATTCCACAGATGTTGAGACTAGCAATACCAAACTTAAGTAATGTCTGGCAGATAACATTAAAAGACACCTCTCTTATTTCAGTCACTGGATTAGTCGAGATAATGAGACAGTCTTATATTGCAGCTGGATCTACAAGAGATCCTTTGTTTTTTTATTCTTTTGCTGCACTTTTATATTTAATTTTAACTTTTCTAAGCATGAAAATACTTAACAAATTAGAAAAAAATTATAGCAAAGGTTTTTGATGGATTTAGATTTAATGATTAACAGTTTGCCAAAGTTGTTGAGTGCTACTTTAACAACTTTGAAACTTTTATCGCTATCACTAATTTTTGGTTTAATTATTGGTTTGTTTTTTGCAATTATGAGATTAAGCAAGAATAAGTTTATTAGCAATTTTTCTTACGGTTTCTCTTATATATTTAGAGGAACACCGCTATTGGTTCAGATATTTATTATTTATTTTGGATTAGGACAAATTGAATATTTAAGATCTACTATCTTATGGACTATATTAAAAGAACCATATTGGTGTGCTATCATAGCTTTTTCACTTAATACTGGAGCCTATACTTCTGAAATTTTAAGATCAGCTTTTCAAACAATCAAACCTGGATTAATTGAAGCTGGAAAAAGTCTTGGAATATCAAGTAAGATAATATTTTACAAAATTCAGATACCAGTAGCTATCAAGCAGTCTTTACCAGCTTATGGTAACGAGATAATTTTAATGTTAAAAGGCACTTCATTAGCAAGCACTGTTACATTAATGGATTTAACAGGTGTAGCTAAATATATAATTTCTACCACTTTTAAACCAGTAGAGGTTTTTATTGTAGCCGGTGGAATTTACTTGTTTTTAACTTTTTTGATCCACAACTTAATTAAATTTACCGAAAAAAAAATGAGCACAAATTAATTATTCAAATTTTCACATTTTAGGTCTATAAAAAGATTTTAAATTTAGAACAGAACAAATAATTCCATAAAATTCAACTAAGCCAGTAATTATATTTTTTTTATTAAATGTGATTAAGCTAAAGACAATTTTTTTAATTGAGTTGATAATATTTGGAATAATTTTTCTTAAAGCAAAAAAATAATTGTGATTTTTCTTATAATAATAAAATTTTGACCAATTGTAATGAAAAGCTCTAGTTAAGTTTGATACTAGTAAATACTTACTATCAACAGAATCCGATCCATGGTGCTTAAATCTTATTTTTTCAGAAATATAAATTTTTTCATTTAATTTATTTGATTTAAAACAAAAATCTGTTGTTTCAAAATATAAAAAATATTTTTCATCAAACAAATATTTTCTTGCTTTCTTTGTATGCATAAAAAAACTATTATCTATATAATCAACTTTCCTCAGTTTATATTTTAAAATATTTGATGGTGTTTTCTCTAAAATATACTTATTTCCCGCATAATTTTGGAAAATCGAAGTATCTTTAAAGTTTGGAGCTAAAATGCAAAAATTTTTTAATTTTTCGGCACAATCAACTAATTCATCTAAAGATTTGTTCGAAATATCTATGTCAGGACAATTGAGATAAACATATTTTGTTTTTGAATTTTTTATTCCAATATTATAACTTTTCGCAAGCCCAACATTTTTTTCAGGAATAATTACTTTAGCATTTTTATATTTTTTTTCTATGTCTTGTTTAAATTTTTTGTCTAAAGAATTTTCTACAACAATTATTTTAAATTTTTTATTAAGATTTTTACAAGTTCTATATATATGTTTGTGACTGAAGTAGGCGCCAAAAATTAAAGTTACGGACTTGTTGCTGTTCATAATGGATAATAATTTAATACAATTAAATCTTGCATATTACAACAAATAGTTAAATTATATAAATATGTTAAAAGTATCATGCATTCAACTGCGTTCTAATAATAATATTGATTATAATTTAAAGCGTACTAAAAAATTTTTTTTAAAAGCTGTAAAACAAAAAGCAGATTTTATTTTAACTCCTGAAATTTCTTCTTTATTTTCAATAAATAAAAAACAATTATTAAAAATTTGCACTTCGATGGATCATGATATTTATTTAAAAGGAATAAAAGAATTGGCTACAAAATATAAAAAATGGATTTTAGTAGGTTCTTTAGTAATCAAAGTTTCCAAAAATAAATTAGTAAACAGATCTGTTTTAATTGATAGGAATGGAAAAATTAGATCTTATTATGATAAAATTCACATGTACGACGTTACCTTAAGTAAAAAAGAAAGGTACTTTGAATCTAAAACTTTTAAAGCTGGTAATAAAATTAAATCTTTCAAATTGCCTTGGGGTAGAATTGGATTAACTATCTGTTATGATTTGAGATTTCCAAGTTTATATAGAAAATTATCAAAACAAGGAGCAATATTTTTATCAGTTCCTTCCGCATTTACCGAAACAACAGGCAAAAGACATTGGCATACTTTATTAAAAGCTAGAGCTATTGAAAATTTTAGTTATATTTTTGCACCTGCTCAAGGAGGAAAACATTATAATGGAAGAAAAACATTTGGACATTCATTAATTATCTCTCCTGATGGAAAAATTTTAAAATCATTAAAAAAAAAAGAAGGTATTATTACAGCCTCAATCGACCCGAGTTTACCTAAAAGATTAAGATCAATTATTCCAAGTTTAGAAAAAGATTGATTATTCGTATGATTTAACTTCCTTAATATTAGAACCAAGAGTACTATTGATGGCTAGTTTAATCTTAGCTCTCTCGTCATTAAATTTATAAACTTTTCTAGCAAGTTCAACAAACTCTTCTCCGAAGTTATTATTTTTTTCAGCAGATCTTTTACCGTCTTCAATATCCCAAAGTTTTAGATTAATATCTTTAAGACTATCTTTAAATTTTGAAATTTCAGAATTATTAGGAATAAATTTTTTCATTGTATCATTTAAAGATAGTAATTCTTTTTCAATTTCTATTAATTTATCTTTATTTTTTATTTTTTCTTTTTTTATTTCTAAGATAGTTATTTTATCTATTAATTCACCTGCTGAGATTTCTGTCAATATTTTGTCTAATTTAGTATTCATATTAATATTTTTTGACTATACTAGAATAATAAATATACGCAGATTAAATAATGTCAAATATATTAATAATCAAACATGGTTCTCTTGGAGATTTGATACAAGCTAACGGCGCTATTAAAGATATTAAAGAATTTTATCAGAATAGAAAAGTTTTTTTGTTAACTTCAGCTCCATATTCAATATTTATGTCAGAATGCCCTTATATTGATGGAGTAATTATTGACAAAAAATTACCACGTTGGAATTTGTTTTATTTATATAATTTAAAAAAATTACTATCCAAATATAATTTCAGTAAAGTATTTGATTTACAAAATTCTCGTAGAACAAAGTTTTATAGAAATTTTATTTTAAAAAATGCTGAATGGTCATCATCAAAAGACACATTAGACCCTGGACAAAGCAAGAAAGATTTTGATACCCACCCTGTTTTGGATCGTATGGAGTTACAACTAAACAAAAACAACATTCCAACAAAATATATTAAAAACGTTGATCTAAGCTGGGCTAAAGAAGATTTATCAAATCTTACTCGTCAGTATACAAATAGGGATTATATTTTAATTTTTCCATTTTGCTCAAAAAAACATCAAAATAAAAAGTGGCCTTTTTTCAAAGACTTGACCGCAAAAATAAGGCGAGAATATAAAAATAATTATTCCGTTCTAGTTGCTCCTGGCCCAAATGAATTGCAAGAAGCTAATCAGTTAAATGCAAAAGTTATCATGAATGATGGAGATCCTATTAACATAAAAATGTTAATTTCATTAATAAGTGGCGCAAAATTTGTTATTGCTAATGACACAGGACCAGCACACATTGCCTCTCATTTAAAAAAAAATGGATTAGTCCTTTTTGGTAGCCATACTTCCGCAAAAAAAGTTAGTATTGAAAATTCTAATTTTAAAGCATTAAGTGTAAAAAAATTAGCTGATTTACATGTAGATACAGTTATGAGAGAGGTAAAAAATAAATTAAATTAATTCTATATATTTTTTAACAATTTTATCCCAGCTAAAATTTTTTGAAAACTCCAAAGCGTTAGCACCTAATTTTTTATAATGATCATTACTTAAAATTTTTAATAATGTTTCATAAAGAGCATTTAAATCATTACCGTCACATAGATAACCAGTTTTTCCTTCAAGCACAGCATCAGATTCCCCACCGAATTTTCCTGCAATGGAAGGTTTTCCATAGGATGCCGCTTCAATAAAAGTAATTCCAAATCCTTCTATAGATTTTTTATAAACAACAGAAGGCATTACGAAAATATCTGATTTTTCTAGCAAGCCTACTTTTTCTTGTTCAGTAGACCTATAAATAAAACTTACTTCATTTACTAAACCAAGTTCTTTTTTTAGTTTTTCTAAATTATTTTTTTCATCTCCATCTCCAATTGATATATATTTAAGTTTTGGAAATTTAGGTAAAAGATTTTTAATAGTCATTAAAATATTTTTATGACTTTTCCTTCCATCTAATCTAGAAACTGTAATCAATTTTGGAAAAGCATCACCATAAATTGTTTTTGCAAATTTTTTGGATACCTCATTGACCTTGACAGGGTAATTGCAGCCAGGATTAATAACTTTGATATTATCATTTTTAAAACCTAATCTAATAACTAAATTTTTTGTAAACTCTGAATTTGCAATTACAAAATCTGCTTTAGTTAATGCATTAAGCATTCTTTTATTTAAAGTAGATCCAAGATGGTGGTTGATTTCTTTAGAATGTATTAAACAAAAGGTTTTTGTTTTTTTTAAAGTAAGCGAGTCTATATTTTCTATACTTTTCCAATGATCAAAAAAGGCAGCTCTTAAATTGTTTTCATTTATAAACTCCTTAACAAGATTAGCTTTTCTATATTTTTTAAAAATCTTAAAACCAGAAATTCTTTGTATATCTAATTTAGAATCTTGATCATAACTTTCAGAATTTTCAAAACTATCAGCAAAAACTTTTACAGGACCATGGTTTAGAAGTGCAGTTGATAAACCTTCCATTAAGTTTTGAATTCCACCAATATCGGGAGGAAAATTTCTAGTTGAAACTAAAAACATTAATTAAACCATTTAATATTACAGCCCATACTTGGAATTTGATCCTTTGGACCTTTTTGAGTTTTTGCAATCATTTTCATAGCTGTTTTTAAATCACTATCACCATCTCTTACAGGTTTTAAATTTTTAAGTTCTCTAATTCTACCTCTGTATTGAAGTTCTAATTTTTTATTGTAGCCAAAAAAATCTGGCGTACATACTGCTCCATAATTTTTTGCAACTTCTTGAGTTTCATCAATTAGATAGTCTAAATCACCAAATTGATTATGTTTTGAAAATTCGTTCATTTTATCGAAAGAGTCGTCTGGATAGTTCTTTGTATCATTTGACATGATAGCAACAGAATTTATTCCTTCATTCCTCAAATCTTTGCAATCTTCAACTAAATCTTTAATAATTGCTTTTACATAAGGACAATGATTGCAGATAAACATTATCAATGTTCCATTCTTGCCTTTGATTTGCTCTAAAGAGAGGAATTTGTTATTTATAGACTTGAGTTTAAAATCTTCAGCTTTTTTACCGAAGTCGCAGACTGGTGTTTTTGTTAAAGCCATAATATATTATAAGAGTTATAAATTAATTTTACAGCGATTTTATGATTTACGATTTTGAAGGTAACACACCAAAAATGGATCCAAATAGTTGGGCTGCATCAAATGCAGCGCTTATTGGCAAGGTTGAATTAAAAAAAGATTCGAATATTTGGTTTAATGTAACATTAAGAGGGGACGTAGAACCTATTACTATTGGCGAAGGAACAAATGTTCAAGATGGCAGTGTAATACATACCGACCCAGGCTGCCCAGCTATTATTGGCAAAAATGTTACTATTGGTCATTTAGTAATGCTTCATGGTTGTGTGATAGAAGATGATTGTTTAATTGGAATAGGAAGTACAATTTTAAATAAAGCTAAGATTGGAAAAAATTCTATTATAGGAGCAAATGCTCTTGTAACTGAGAATAAAGTAATTCCAGAAAGATCTTTAGTGCTCGGAAGCCCTGGAAAGATTATTAGGCAAGTTACGGATGAAGAAATTAAAAGTATAAAAGAAAATGCTGATCATTATGTTGCAAATTATAAAAAATATAAAAAGTCAATCTAGGGAACTAACCAATTATTCTTTTTATTTTCAAAATCAAATATAGCTCTACGGTGACCTTTTGCAGCTAAGTATAACCATTCAATAGATTTAATATTACATTTTATTACTGTAAAATTTTCATAACCTTTTTCACTTTGCTCCATTGTATAATCAAAATCCTCTAATTTAGAAATCATGCCCGATGTTGGATTCTCTGATATAGATCCAGGCCCACTATCTGTAAGGTAGCAACGTCTACTTATGTGTTGAGTTTTTTTCCAGGATTCTTCAGCTATTGAATTTTTATTATTAATTTTACAAGTAACTTTTACTCTTAATTGAATTTTTTCCTCTTTGTCGTAAAAAACTAAAGACGCATTATTATTTTTCTTTAGGATATTTACTTTTGGAGACCTAAGATCGGTGTGAAATTGCAATACATTATTTTCTTTATCTGACTTTCTTAAAACTACTATTCTTCCATCAATATCATTCTGATCAGTACAAATAAAAACTGGTATCCTAAAAGGTGAACTTCTATTAATTACTGCGTCGTCCAACAAGGACCATAACTTTTTTTGAATTTCTTCTAAATTTTCATAGTATGCTGGTTGCATACTTTACTTCCTAAATCTTTTAATTAAACTTGAGGTATCCCATCTTTGACCACCCATCTTCTGTACTTCACTATAATATTCATCAATTAATTTTGTAATAGGAAGCGGCGAATTATTTTTCTTTGCTTCATCCATTGCAATCTTTAAATCTTTTCTCATCCAATCCACAGCAAAACCATAATCAAATTTATCTTCTATCATTGTCTTATGTCTATTATCCATTTGCCATGATTGAGCGGCACCTTTTGATATTACTTCAATAACATCATGCATATTTAATCCAGCATTCATTCCAAAATTTATTGCTTCAGACAAGCCTTGAACAAGACCAGCAATACAAATTTGATTAACCATCTTAGTTAATTGACCACTTCCAGAAGGTCCAAGTAATTTAATTTTTTTACTATAGCAATCGATTACAGGTTCTGCTTTTTTAAATGGAACTTCATCTCCACCAACCATTACAGTTAAAGTTCCACCTTCTGCTCCAGCTTGCCCACCTGAAATTGGTGCATCTAAAAAATCAAATCCTTTAGCTTTAGATTCTTTATAAAGCTTTCTTGCAATGTTTGCTGATGCTGTTGTATTATCAATATAGACTGCACTTTTTTTTGCAGATTTGAATAAACCTTTATCTCCTAAAGTTACTTCTCTTAAATCATTGTCATTTCCAACACATGTAAAAATGAAATCACAATCTTTAGCTGCATCCATAGGAGTTTCAGCTATCTTACCTTTATATTCTTTAGTCCATTTTTCAGCTTTAGCTTTTGTTCTATTATAAACGGTTACATTGTGACCAGCTTTTGATATATAACCTGCCATAGGGTAACCCATTACACCCAAACCTATGAAAGAAACTTTACTACTCATAAATGATGAACCTTTCTTTAAATAAAAAAGTAATTATATACGGATTCATATTTACATTTTTTTCTAGTTTTGGACAGAGCTTTTTTCTGGGATTGTTTAACGCACCAATTAGAAATGAATTAGGCATCACCCATGGTCAATTTGGAAATATTTATGCAACTGCAACAATTTTTTCTAGTCTTTTATTAATTTGGGTTGGAAAGAAAATAGATGAGTATCAAATAATTTATTATTCTTTTTTTGTTATTATATTATTATTTTTATCATCACTGTTTTTTTCTTTGATAAACAGTATTTATTTTTTAGCGGTTGGAATATTTTTAATGAGATTTTCTGGTCAAGGTTTAATGAGTCATGCTTCTACAACTACAATCTCAAGATTTTTTGAAAGATCAAGAGGAAAAGCGCTCAGTACAATCTGGTTTGGTTTATCATTTGCAGAATTTATTTTACCAGTATTAATTACTTATTTATTTTTAATTTATTCTTGGAGGACTGTTTGGCAAGGAATTTCAATATTAATAATTCTATTTTTACCATTTGTAGTTTTAAATACAATTAGACATATTAAACTAGACTCTAGAGAAAAAGATCAAAGCCAAAATAAAAAAATTAAAATAAAAAGTTGGAGGAGAAAGGATGTAATCAAAGATTACAGATTTTATATTGTTTCATTAAATATGTTAGCTATGCCTTGGATAGCTACGGGAGTATTCGTATTTCAATCCTATATTGCTGAATCAAAAATGTGGAACATCTACACTATACCTAAAGCTTTTATGGTTTATTCCATAGCTTCTATAATAACTTTATTTTTTTCTGGTTTTTTGGTCGATAAATTTACAAGTAGAAAGTTAATTCCTTTAATGAATATTCCTTTGCTTTTATCGACTTTTGTCTTGTTTTATTACGAACACGAAATTTCAGCTTTTATTTTTCTAGGTTTAATTGGCATTTCTAATGGACTGGCAAACGTTCTTGGCTCTTCTACTTGGGCTGAAATTTATGGTGTAAAATTTATTGGTTCTATTAAAGCTTTAACCACTGCTTTTATGGTTTTCTCAACAGCATTCGGAACAGCTGTTTTTGGGTTATTAATTGATAATGGTTTTACTATTGAAAATATTGCTTTAATTTCGGGTGTGTATATCGTTATTTCCTTAATTCTTTTAATAATGATAAGAAAAACTTTAGAACCAATTAGGCTTAAAAAATAATTGATTTATTTAGATTATTTGAATATATACTCTCCATCATGGCTAGAATTACCGTCGAAGATTGCTTAGAAAAAGTTGATAATCAATACGATTTAGTCTTATTAGCAAAAGAGAGAACTGTTCAATTAAATTCAGGTGCTCCTATTTTAGTTCCAGAAGATAACGATAAAAGAACAATTATCTCTTTAAGAGAGATTGGTGATGGTAAAATTTCTGTAGAAGAATTAGAACAAAATGCAATCAAAAGACTTCGAAAAGAACCTGATGAGGACGAACAACAAGACGAAGTAGAAGAAGAGACTAATGATGATTTTGAGAATTTATACAAAGGTCAAATTTCAAAAAGTGGAGTTGCAATCCTACCTTCAAAAAGAACGCGAAGAATTCCAGAAATTAAAAAGCCTAGTTTAGCAGATGAAGCTCTATCAGAATTAAAAGCTGAACAGCCAGAAATTAAAGAAGAAAATTTAGATAAAGAAGAGACTCCTCTAGAATTAAATGAAGAGGCTCCAGCAGAAGAAGACAAAACATCAGAATAGATTATGATCAGAACTGTTTCAGTAGCACCTATGATGGATTGCACTGATAAGCATGAGATATATTTTTTAAGCTTAATTAGTAAAAATGTTCATCTTTATACAGAGATGATCGTAGCAAATGCGATCATTAGAGGAAATAGAAGTAAACTTTTATCATTTAAAAAAATATCTAATCCAGTTACTTTGCAAATAGGAGGATCTAACCCTGAAGAATTGGCAGAAGCTTGTAAAATTTCAGAAGATTATGGTTATAAAGAAATTAATTTTAATTTAGGTTGCCCTAGTAAAAAAGTTCAAAAAAATAAATTTGGTGCATGTTTAATGCAAGAGCCTGATCTTGTAGCAAACTGCATTGAGTCAATGGCTAAATCCACAAAGCTTCCAGTGACAATTAAAACAAGAATTGGTTACAATGAAGTAGAAAATTTTGATTTCTTAAAATCTTTTATCCAAACAACTAAAGATGCAGGTTCTCAAAAGTTTATTATTCACGCTAGAAAAGCATTATTAAAAAAATTAAGCCCAAAAGAAAATTTAAACATTCCACCATTGAAATATAATTCTGTTTATAAGATTAAAGACTATTTTAAAAATGATGAAATAATTATTAATGGAGGTATTAAAACAATTGATGACATCAAAAATCATTTGTTAAAAGTTGATGGTGTTATGATTGGTAGAGCTATTTATCATTCTCCTTATTTTTTAGCTGAAATAGAAAAAGAAATATTTGGTAATAAAAATATTCCCTCAAGATCAGAAGTTATGGAAAATTTAATACCTTATATTCAAGAAGAGACATCAAAAGGTATTCAGTTAAATCATATCATGAGACATACTGTGGGTTTATTTCATGGCCAAAATGGTTCAAAGATCTGGAAACAATATCTTTCAAAAAATATGTGTATTAGAGACGCAGATCTTCAAAAAGTAAATCATATAATGGATCAAGTTAAAAAAACAAATCCAGTATCTTTAGAAAGATAATTTTGGATCTTCTTTCACAATCAGAAACAATTTTATTAATTTTTATAATGGCAGTCACTGCCATTCCTGCCGGATTTGCTGCAGGTTTATTTGGGATTGGTGGAGGTTTAATTACAGTTCCTATCTTGTTTTATATTTTTGGTTCTGCAGGTATAGAACCTACATATTTAATGCACCTTGCTGTTGGAACTTCTTTTGCAATAATCATACCTACTTCTATAGTTTCAGTTTTAACTCACCATCAACATAAGGCTGTAGATTTTAATATTGTTAAAGGTTACGGGTTATTTGTTATTATTGGAGTTATTCTAGGAACTATCTTAGCTGCAGGCTTAGAGACTAGGCCTTTAATATTATTCTTCACAATTGTTGTATACATTTTGTCTTTTTATTTATTATTTTTAAAAGAAAAAGAACCTGACATTACAATTAAGATGGGATTACCAGCTAAGATTGTATCTGGCATAATTACTGGTTTTATTTCTGCACCAATGGGCATTGGTGGAGCAGTAATGAATGTGCCTATTTTGAAGTTTTTTGGTTATTCGATTAATAAAGCTATTGGAAGCGCTGCAGCAATAGGATTTATAATAGCTTTGTTTGGTGCAATAGGTTTTTTAATCTCAGGAAATTATCTTAACGCCAATTTACCTTTAAGTATTGGATTTTTGAATATACCAGCTTTTTTAATTTTTTTCCCCATAACGACTTTTATGGCAAGATTAGGAGCAAAAGCTAGTCATAAAATTAGTAAAAAAAAAATGACTAAATATTTTGGATTGTTTTTAATTATTATTGGAACTAAGTTTCTTTATGAATATCTTAATCTTTAAATTTCCTGATCGTACTTACCAATCTTTCCAGTTTTTTTGAGTAAATCATTAATAAATTCAAAAATATTTTTCTTTTTTTCTGGTGAAGTTGGGCTTTCAGTAACAATTACTAAAGATGGCTTATTTGACGAAGCCCTTATTAAACCCCAAGAACCATCCTCTAAAGTAAATCTAATACCATTCACTGTTAATACTTCTGTAATAGTTTGTCCGTCAATTTTAATATTTTTTTTCTTTAGCTCTTGAATTTTGTTTACCATATCTTCCACAACTTTATATTTTTCTTCATCTTTACAAAAAGGAGCCATAGTAGGCGATTGGTAAGTTTTAGGAAGTTCACTTATAATCTCACTAATTTTTTTATTTTGACTGACTATAAGATGACAAATTTGTATTGCAGAATTAATTCCATCATCATAACCATAACCTATAGGTTTATTGAAAAAAAAATGACCGCTTTTTTCAAATCCTGCTAAAGCTTTTTCTAAATTTACTTTTCTTTTGATGTGAGAATGTCCTGTCTTCCAATAGATTGTTTTGCATTGATTATTTAAAAGAACTTTATCTTTTGAATAAAGACCAGTTGATTTTACGTCTACCACAAATCTAGAATTCTTATGTTTATCAGATAAATTTCTTGCAATTAATAAGCCAATTTTGTCTGAATATATTTCGTTACCTTTGTCATCAATCACTCCACAACGATCTCCATCTCCATCAAATCCAAAACCAATATCTGCGTTATTATCTTTTACAGCTTTAGTAATTTCTTTTAGCATTTTATGGTCTTCTGGATTTGGATTGTATTTTGGAAAAGACCAATCCAAATCACAGTCTAATTCAATAACTTCACATCCTATACCTCTTAAAATTTCAGGAGCAAAGACTCCCGCTGTACCATTCCCACAAGCAACAACTGCTTTAATATTTCTATTAATTTTATTT
This sequence comes from Pelagibacterales bacterium SAG-MED29, assembly GCA_014653815.1. GTDB lineage: Bacteria > Pseudomonadota > Alphaproteobacteria > Pelagibacterales > Pelagibacteraceae > Pelagilacustribacter. The sequence goes on from JACWDZ010000001.1 coordinate 182,805, forward strand.
TTTTTTATTAAATCTTCAGAATAAATTTTTTTAAAATTTTTTATATTTTTGACAGAACCTTTGCCTTCAACAAATTTTTTATTAAGAGTTATATTTTTTAATTCACTCATCTCTTCAGGAGCATGTGTTAACCCTTTTTTGATACCCATTTTTACACCTGTCCAACCATTTTCATTATGACTGGCCGTAACCATGGCTATTGCATCAGAATTTAAATTAAACTGTGCGTAATAAACAGTTGGAGATAAAGATAAACCTATGTCTTCAACATTACATCCTGTTGAAATTAAACCATTGATCAGTGCCTTTTTGATTTTTTCACTATATGAACGATAATCATGACCGACTATTATTCTTGGGTTTGTAATTTTGGTATGTTTAATTACTTGAGTGCCTAAACCCTTCCCTAAATCATCGATTCCCTCTAAATCTATGTCTTTTTCAAAGACCCATCTGGCGTCGTACTCTCTAAAACCGTTTGGATTGATTTTCATTAACTATAAATACTAAAAAATGGGGAATTTTGTTATTAAATGTTTATTAACAAAACTTTCCACTTGCAAAATTAAATCAATGTTCATATAATGTTCTATTGATTTCGATGTTATTTAGTATACAACCTATAATATAACACTATATGTAGTGTTTTTGTTAATAAATCGGTCAAAATAAGGATAATATGAATAAAAATGTATCATTGGCAATAGAGAAAGCTGTCGGCAGTATAAGCGAAAAAAACCATAATGAACTAAAAAATAATAACGGTCCTAAAAAACCAGATTTGTTTTCTTTATCCGGTGAAACAGAACTTTTTCAAAACGAAAGAGGTATAACAATTAAAATTGATCGATCTAGAGATTCTAACTTAACAGATTTTGGAAAAGCAACTCTTAAAGATAGATATCTAGGACATAGCGAGAGCTTCCAAGATCTATTCGCTAGAGTGGCAAGTGTTTATGCAGATGATAATCTGCATGCCCAAAGAATTTATAATTACATAAGCAATCTATGGTTTATGCCAGCAACTCCTGTTTTATCTAATGGTGGAACTGAAAGAGGCTTACCAATTTCTTGTTTTTTAAATGAGGCAAATGATAGTTTAGAAGGCATCACAGATTTATGGGAAGAAAATGTTTGGTTAGCCGCAAGAGGGGGAGGCATCGGAAGTTATTGGGGTAACTTGAGATCCATAGGAGAAAAAATAGGTAAAGTTGGTAAGACATCTGGAATTATTCCTTTTATAAAAGTTATGGACTCTCTAACTTTAGCAATTAGTCAAGGTTCTCTAAGAAGAGGATCAGCAGCTTGTTATTTACAAATAGATCACCCTGAAATTGAAGAATTTATTGAAATGAGAAGACCGACTGGTGGAGACGTTAATAGAAGATCTTTGAATTTACATCATGGAGTTCTAGTCACTGATGATTTTATGAGAGCCGTAGAAACAGATGGTCAATGGGCGCTTCGAAGTCCTTACGATGGAACTGTTCAGTCAACTCTTCCAGCAAGAAATTTATGGATAAGACTTCTAACAGCAAGAATTGAAACTGGGGAACCATATATAGTATACATTGACACTGTTAATAGACAAATACCTCAACATCATAAGCTAGCTGGTTTAAAAGTTAAAACATCAAATCTTTGTAGTGAAATTACTCTTCCGACAGGAATGGATAATGATGGCAAACAAAGAACAGCAGTATGCTGTCTATCATCTTTGAATATCGATACTTACGATCAGTGGAAAGATGATCCTCAATTTGTAGAAGATGTAATGAGATTTTTAGATAATGTTATGACTGATTTTATTAACAGAGCGCCTGATGAATTTGCTCATGCAAAATATTCTGCAATGAGAGAAAGAAGTGTTGGCCTCGGAGTTATGGGTCTACATTCTTTTTTTCAACAAAAAAATATCCCTTTTGGCTCTGTTATGAGTAAAGTTTGGAATAAAAAGATATTTAAAAATATTCAAGAAAAAGTAGACGCAGCTTCAGTTTCACTTGCTGAAGAAAGAGGGTCTTGTCCAGACGCAGAAGAATACGGAATTAAAGAGAGATTCTCAAATAAAACAGCTATAGCACCAACAGCATCAATCTCAATTATTTGTGGAGGATCTTCCCCAGGAATTGAACCAATTGCAGCTAATAGTTTTACACATAAAACTTTATCGGGTTCTTTTAACGTAAGAAACAAGTATCTAAAAAAAATTCTTCAAAAATATAAAAAAGATAGTGATGAAGTTTGGTCCAGTATTACCACAAATCAAGGTTCAGTTTCACATTTAGATTTTTTAACAGCAGAGGAAAAAGATACTTTTAAAACAGCTTTTGAGATAGACCAAAGATGGATTGTTGAGTTAGGCGCAGATAGAACTCCTCACATTTCACAAGCTCAATCTATAAACGTTTTTGTGCCAGCTGATATACATAAGAAAGAACTACACGATATTCACTTTCAAGCTTGGAAAAAAGGCCTTAAAAGCCTTTACTACTGTAGATCTAAATCTATTCAAAGAGCAGAAAATGTACAAGCAGGATCATCAACAGATGTGACTAAAAATGTTTATTCTAAAGAACAAGAATCAAATAATAAAGATAATAACTATGAGGAGTGTTTATCATGTCAGTAGCAAAAGAAATTAAGCCAGGAATCATTCAGCCAAAAAAAATGGGCTTGTTAGTAGAAAACCCAGTTTATAAACCGTTTAGATATCCATGGTGTTATGATGCATGGCTAACACAACAAAGAATTCACTGGCTGCCAGAAGAGGTTCCTCTTGGAGATGATGTTAAAGATTGGCAAAAAAATTTAACGCCAGAAGAAAAAAATCTTTTAACTCATATATTTAGATTTTTTACCCAAGCAGATGTTGAAGTTAACAATTGTTATTTAAGACACTACACAACAGTTTTTAAGCCAACCGAGGTTTTGATGATGATGACAGCTTTTGCTGCAATGGAAACAGTTCATATTGCTGCTTATTCTCATTTATTAGATACAATTGGAATGCCTGAAACAGAGTACTCAGCTTTTTTACAGTACAAAGAAATGAAAGATAAGTATGATTACATGCAAGGTTTTGATGTTAAATCAAAACACAACATTGCAATGACGATGGCAGTGTTTTCTGCTTTCACAGAAGGCCTTCAGCTTTTTGCGAGCTTTGCAATACTTCTAAACTTTCCAAGATTTAACAAAATGAAAGGTATGGGCCAAATAGTAACTTGGTCTGTAAGAGATGAAACCTTACATTGCAACTCTATGATCAGATTGTTTAGAGATTTTATAAAGGAAGAACCACAAATCTGGAATGATAAACTTAAAAAAGAAATCGTTGATGCTTGCAAAACAATTGTAACGCACGAAGATGCATTTATTGATTTAGCTTTTCAAATGGGCCCATTAGAAGGTTTAACAGCTAATGAAATTAAGCAGTACATTAGATTTATTGGAAATAGAAGACTTGAACAATTAGGTCTTGATCCAATTTATGATGTTAAGAAAAATCCTTTAACATGGTTAGATACTATGTTGAACGGCGTAGAACACATGAACTTTTTTGAAGGCAGAGCTACAGAATATTCTAAAGCTTCAACAAGAGGAACATGGGGCGAAGTTTTTGCTTAATTTTTGAAATTAAATTACAAAACATTTTGGAGAAAATCTGGTTTAAAAGGCAGATGGGGAGAAATTTATCTTAGTAGACTTGAAAAATATAAACCTAAAATTTTTTTAGAGATAGGTGTATTTTGTGGTGTCACAGCTAGAAATACTTGTGATTATCTATTTCAAGTTCACAGAAATAATTTTAATTATACCGGAATTGATTTATTTGGCATTTCAAAAAAATCCAAAGAAGACGAAATAGAACCAAAATTTTTAAAAAATCAAAAGTTTTCAAATCCACTTAAGAACCTTTATTATAATTATATTCTTAAAGAAAATCTTAATTCATTAGATAGCGTAAAAAATCTTTTAAAAAGGTACAAAAATAATATCAATCTTATAGCTGGCGACACAAATACCGTATTGCATAAGATTGATCTAAAGAATATTGATTTTGCTTTTATAGATGGGGGCCATAGCTACGAAACTGTAATGAATGATTTAACTATTTTATATCAAAATCTTAAAGGAAAAAATAAAGTTTTGCTTTGTGATGATTATGGCAAAGCTAGCCATATACCTGAAGTAGAGAGAGCAGTTAATGATTTTTCCAAGAAACGAAGTTTACATATAAATGTAATTGAAGATCGTTTTGCTGAAATAATTATTTAAACTTTCTTCTTTAATCTTTAATTTCAAAAGATATTAAAGTATCATAAATTGTCATGAGCATAGCTATCAAGCATTTTGATACAAAATTTAAGAAAGAATTAAATCCCAAAGTTGGTTTAATTGCCTTATCAACCGATCAAACTATAGAAGGTGATTTTAATAATATTTGTAAGAATTTACCTTTAGAGATCTTTATAAACCGTATTCATAATCAAAATCCATTAACAAAAGAAAATTTATTAAAGATGGAAGATGATCTTGAGTCAGTGACAAATAAAATACTTCCTAATGAAAAAATTAACACTATTGCATACGGCTGTACATCAGGAACAATTGCTATTGGAGAGGATAAAGTAAAAGAAAAGATATTGTTAGCTAAACCGGGCTGTTACGTTACAACACCAGTAACTTCTGCGATTAAAGCTTTTCAACAAATGAATATAAAAAAAATTGCTTTATTTACTCCATATCCAGATGCAGTAAATAAAACTATCTTAGAATATTTCACCAAAAAGAATATCGAAGTTTCATCATTTGCGAGTTTAAATTTAAATTTAGACACAGAGTTTGCTAATGTTGATCCAAATTATATTTTAGAAATATCATCAAAATTAGAAACAAAAAATGCAGATGCTTTATTTATTTCTTGTACGGCTTTACCAGTTTTGAATATTCTTGATAAGTTAGAAAAAAAAATACAAAAACCAGTATTATCTAGCAATCAAACCTTAATTTGGGATACGATAAGATCAGTTCAATATGAATCTCCAATTAAAGGATATGGTAAACTTTTAGAAAACTAAATGCTTTTTGAAAAACAAGAATACAAAGATCGTTTAAAAAAAGTAAAGACCAGTATGCAAAAAAAAGGCATTGATCTATTAGTTTCTCACGATCCAGCAAACATGAATTATTTAACTGGTTATGATGCGTGGTCTTTCTATTATGCTCAATGTGTTTTAGTTCATGTTAATGAAGAGGAACCAATTTGTTTTGTAAGGGCACAAGATGGAGGAGGTGCGTATATAAAAACATATTTACAAGATAAAAATATCATTGAATATGATGAAAAGTATATTCATACTTGGCCTCTACATCCTTATCAGTACTTAGTTGAAATAATAAAAGAGAGAAAATGGGAAGATCTCAATATTGGATTGGAAATGGACAGTCATTACTTCACCGCATTTTGTTATGAAACGATTAAAAAAGGTTTACCGAATGCAAAACTTAAGGATGCTGAACGATTAGTTAACTGGGTGAGAGTAGTTAAATCGAGTGCAGAAATTAAATTAATGCAATCAGCAGCCCGTATAGTTGAGAGTGGAATGAAAACAGCTTTTAAAAGCATTAATCCTGGCGTAAGACAATGTGATGCTGTAGCAGATATTCAAAAAGCCTTATTTAATGGAACAAAAGAATTTGGAGGAGATTATCCGAGTATTGCAACTTTGTTACCGACAGGTAAAGGAACTTCAGCATCTCATTTAACAGCAACGGAAGATAAATTTGTTTCAGGAGAAGCAACAATTATTGAAATAGCAGGCGCTTATAAAAGATACCATTGTCCTATGGCGCGTACAGTTTTGTTAGGTGAAAAAGATCAAAAAAAGATTGATACAATGAAAGCGACTAACGAAGCATTAGACGCTGGTATTGCAGCAACAAAACCTGGTAACACCGTTGATGATGTAGCTCAAAAATTTTGGGGAGTTTTAGATAAATATAAGATTAAAAAAGATTCAAGAACAGGATATTCAATAGGGATCGGATATCCTCCAGATTGGGGAGAACAAACTTTTAATATATTAAAGGGCGATAAAACTGTTTTACAACCTAACGTTACTTTTCATATGATTGCAGTAATGCAGTTTGGTGATTGGGGTGTAGAAGCTAGCGAAGCAGTGAGAGTAACAGAAACAGGTTCAGAATTATTCTGCAATTTATCTAGAGAATTACATATAAAATAACAAAAACCTTGAAATAAATTTTTACAAATGCTTTATATATTTACAATATGACGTCTACAAAAAGCTTCGTTAAATTTGATAAAGTAGATAAAAGTTATGACGGCAAGGTTTTAGTTGTTAAAGACTTAAATCTTGATATCAACGAAGGTGAATTCATTACAATGTTAGGACCTTCTGGTTCTGGAAAAACAACTTGCTTAATGATGTTAGCAGGGTTCGAGACACCAACTAATGGTGAGATTTATTTAGATTCTAAACCTATATCAAGAATTCCTCCACACAAAAGAGGAATAGGGATGGTTTTTCAAAACTATGCTTTGTTTCCACATTTAACTGTTTATGAAAATTTAGCTTTTCCACTTAAAGTAAGAAAACTATCAAAAGATGATATCGACAAAAAAGTAGATAAAGCTTTGTCGATGGTTTCTTTATCTGGATTTGAAAAAAGAATGCCTAATCAATTGTCTGGTGGTCAACAACAAAGAGTTGCAGTAGCAAGGTCATTAGTATTTGACCCTCAATTAGTTTTAATGGATGAACCTTTAGGAGCTTTAGATAAAAATTTAAGAGAGAGTATGCAGTATGAAATTAAACACATCCACGAAAATATTGGTGTAACAGTAGTTTACGTTACCCATGATCAAAGCGAAGCTCTTACTATGTCTAGTAGAATTGCTGTATTTAATGATGGGAAAGTTCAACAACTATCAAGTCCAGATAAATTATATGAAGAACCAGTCAATTCATTTGTTGCGGAGTTTATAGGTGAAAATAATACATTTTCTGGACAAGTGACTGATATCTCTGGAGGTAAATGTAAAGTTAAACTAGATACTGGTGCTGAAATAATTTCTAATCCTATAAGAGTAAAAACAAAAGGAGAAAAAACTAAAGTTTCATTAAGACCTGAAAGAGCAATAATTGATCCGGAAGAAAAAATGGATAATAAGCATAAAGGAAAAATAGAAGAAGTTATTTACCACGGTGATCACGCAAGAGTCAGATTAAATCTGTTAGGTAACAAAGAATTTATTTTAAAAGTTCCAAATAGTTCTGCTAGAATGGATATAAAGCTAGGAAATGAAATTAATGTTGGCTGGAACAGTCATGACGCTAGAGCATTAGATCCAAAATCAATCTGAGATTGATTCAATCAAAAAATAGTTATTTTAAACAAAAATTAAGCATAATCAGAGGTTGACTTAATTTTTGTTACTTGTTGTAATAAACAAATAATAAACGTTTAAACGGAGGGGAACAAATGAGAAAATTAAGTAAACTATTACTTACCTTAGTTTTTGCACTTTCAGTTTCTTCAACTTCATATGCAGTTACGGTTGCATCTTGGGGTGGAGCTTACGCAGAAAGTCAAAAATTAGGTTATGGTGATCCAGCTGCAAAAAAATTAGGCATACCTATTAATTGGGTAGACTATTCAGGCGGATTATCTGAAATTAAAGCTCAAAAAGCAGCAGGTAAAATTACTTGGGACATCATAGATGTCTTCGCTATGGATACTATCAATGGATGTGACGAAGGTTTATTTGTTAAATTTGATTTTGACAAAGACTTTCCAGCAGCTCCTGATGGAACTAAAGCGAGTAAAGATTTCTTTACGTCAATGCCAAGTGAATGTGCTGTAGGAAATATTTTATATTCTTGGACATACGCTTACCATGATGCAAAAATTGGTAGCAAAAAACCAACAACTATAAAAGATTTTTTTGACACTAAAACATGGCCAGGTAAAAGAGGTGTTTACAAAGGCGCTATGCACAATCTAGAGATGGCATTAGCAGCTTCTGGAACTAAGCCAGGTAAAGGTGGAAAGAAAATTTACAAAAAACTTTCAAAGGAAAAAGGTCTTAAAAAAGCAATGGACATGATGGAAGCTCTTTGCAAAGACCCTAACGGAGGATGCGTATTTTGGTCAGCTGGTGCTAAACCACCTGAACTACTTATGCAGGGTGAAGTTGTAATGGCAACAGGTTGGAATGGTAGATTCTTTAACGCAGAAGTTGGAGAAGGCGCACCATTAAAACAAGTTTGGGATGCTCAAGGTTTAGATTACCAATACATGGTAGTTGTTAAAGGTAGTCCAAATGAAGCTGATGCTATGAAAGCAATTGCAGAAATGACTAGCACAGAAGGTTTAGCTGGATCAGCGAAGTATATTGCTTATGCACCTTGGAGAAAATCTTCTCTTAAAGTTATTGAAGCAGGTGAGCCTTGGTATAAAGATGGTAAGACAAACATGATGTCACAAATGCCAACTCATCCAAACAATACAAAAAGCTATATCCTAATCGATGCATTATTCTGGGCTGATAACGGTACAGAAATAGGCGAAAAATGGGAAGCTATGAAATCTGGTCTTTAATTAATTTTTAAAGATTTAGATGATATATTAAATTTAGGGCGGTTATTAAGTAACCGCCCTTTTTATTTATGAGCAGTGAAACACAACAAATTTTAACAACTGACGGTATACCTTTAGAGGTGAGTCTTAAGAAAGTTGAGAGAAGAAATAAATTTAAAGCATTTCTTCTTGTTGCACCTTTATTATTTTTTTTATTAATAGTTTATATTTCTCCTATTTTTGGAATGTTATTTAACAGCATTGATGATCGTATGGTTACTAACGCTCTTCCCAAAACATATATTGCTATGGAGAAATGGGACGGACAAGATCTGCCATCAGAGGAAGTTTTCGAAGCTTTTTATATTGATTTTAAAAAATTAATGGAAGAGGAAAGAGATGGAAAATTATCAACTCAATTAAATTATGAAAAAAATGGTTTTAAAAGTATTATTAAAAAATTAAGACGAAAATCAAAATCTTTTGAAGAAGGAAATTATAAAGAGCAAATTATGTCTGTTCATGAAAGATGGGGAAATGTTGAGTATTGGAGAGCAATTCAAAGACGTGCCCCAGCATATTCTTATTCTAAATACTTAAAAGGTGTAGACATGTATGAAAATGAAGATGGCAAATTTGTTCAGGTAGAAGAAGATCGTAGAATTTATAAAAAATTATGGGTTAGAACACTTAAAATAGCTTTTTATGTAACTCTTTTCTGTTTTTTAATGGCTTATCCTATTGCTCATTTGCTTGCCACTCTTCCAATGAAATACAGTAATTTATTGATGATTTGTGTTCTTTTACCTTTTTGGACCTCACTACTTGTCAGAACTGCTAGTTGGATGATTTTACTTCAACAGCAGGGAGTAGTTAATGATTTTTTAGTTTGGATTGGTTTTGTGGCTGACAATAAAAGATTAGAGATGATGTACAATGAAACAGGCACTTATATTGCTATGACACAAATTTTATTACCATTTATGGTTTTACCTCTTTACAGTGTAATGAAAACTATTTCACCAAGTCTAGTCCGAGCAGGAAAATCTTTAGGAGGAACTCCCTTTATTACATTTTGGAAGGTATATTTTCCATTAACAATTCCGGGTATAGGAGCTGGCTCACTTTTAGTTTTTATTCTTGCAATTGGTTACTACATTACTCCAGAGTTGGTGGGGGGCGCTTCTGGAACATTAATCAGTAATCAGATCGCATATCATATGAAATATACTTTGGACTGGAGTTTTGCTTCAGCAATGGGATTAATGTTGTTAGTAGGAGTTTTGGCTGTCTACTGGATTTATAACAAATTAGTAGGAATAGATAATATTAAATTAGGATAATTATGGCTTTACCAAAATATACAGAACCACATTATAGAATATGGCATTACACCTATTTATTTATTTGTGGTTGTGTATTCTTTTTTTTAATTGCTCCTTTGTTTGTAATTTTTCCATTATCTTTCAATGCAGAAGAATTTTTAGTCATAACAGATGGAATGAAGAGGCTAGACCCAGATGCTTTCTCTTTAAGATGGTACAAGGATATGGTTTATGGAACAAAAAATCCTTGGGGATTAGCTGCAAAAAATAGTTTTTTTATAGCAATATTTGCAACAATAGGAGCTGTTATTCTTGGAACAGTTGCTGCCCTGGGATTAAGCAGCAGATACATGCCTTATAAAGGAATAATAATGGCTACTTTAATTTCTCCTATGATTGTTCCATTAATTATTTCAGGAGTAGCAATTTTCTTTTTTATGGCTAAAGCAGGTTTAGCTGCTACACACACAGGAATAATTTTAGCACATATAATATTGGGAACTCCATTTGTAGTAATTACAGTGACAGCTACGTTATCAGGATTTGATCATAGTGTTACTAGAGCAGCAGCAAGCCTTGGAAGCAATCCTGTAAACACTTTTATGAAAATAACACTTCCACTTATTTTACCTGGAGTTATTTCTGGAGCTTTATTTGCATTTGTTACATCTTTCGACGAAGTTGTGATTGTGTTATTCTTAGCTGGATTAGATAATACAACTATTCCAATTCAAATGTGGACGGGATTAAGAGAGCAATTAAGTCCAACAATATTATCTGTAGCGACTTGTTTAATACTTCTATCAACTTTGGTTTTAGTTGCAGCAGAACTTCTAAGAAGAAGGTCTGAAAGAATAAGAGGAATTAACAGATAAATTTAATCTAGCAATTTAAAAGAATTTATAAAATCAGGTCTAAGAACATATTCTCTTCTATGATCATCAGTTATAGTATCTAAAATTTCTAGACCATAAATAACTTCTCCTATAGGCGTATACTCTCCTTTAAATAATGGGGCATCCTCAAGCAAAATAAAAAACTGACTATCTTCCGTATCTAATTTATTGGTTCTAGCCATACCAACAGTGCCTATTTTAAAGTCAGTTTGATTATTTAATTCTGATTTGATAGTTCCATAGCCTGATTTACCCGATCCAATATAAAGATAGTTAAATTTATCTTTTTTTCCAAATTCTAAGTCACCTGATTGAACTAAAGTATTTTTTATGACTCGGTGAAAAGCAATATCATCATACTTCCTATACTCAATTAACATTTTAAATCTTTCGACAGATTTTGGTGAAATTTCTGGATAAAGTTTAATTATAATATTTCCACAATCTACATTTAAAACAACTATATCTTCAGGCTTTTGAAAAGTAATTTTATTTGGGTTGTAGTCTTTAATGAACAAACATTTTTGCGGCAATATTACAAATATATAAATAGCTAAAATTCCTAAAATTATAAACAAAATTAATAATAATTTTTCTGAAGTTGTTTGTTTTACTTTTTCAATCATTTATTTAAATTTAAAGTTATTGTCTATTTTTCGAATTTCACTTATTATAAAATTAATTTTGTTATTTAATATAGAGTCCTTTTGAGAAATTATTGATAGATTATCCATATCGGTCATCATAAATGAGAATATCTCTGCCATATCTTCAGAGGCTGTAGACATTGAATATTCAGTAATAAATCCACTAGAGTCTTTAATCAAAGATAAATCTGATCTATTTGAACAAGTTGAACATTCACCGTATTGAAAATTTGAAATATTAAATTTTTCCCATTCATCATATGAAAATAAGTTATCATAACTTTCATCAGCCATATGAAAGAGCTCATGGTGAATTGATCTTTCAAAGTATCTTGGGTCAGATTTGATATCAATAATAAGTGTTTTAACTTTATGATTTGGCACGCCTGCAGTTCTAATGTCTGATACTTTAAGATTTTCACAAAGCACAACGTATTTAAGGTTTATTTTTTCTAAAAAATCTTTTTCATATTTTTCTAAATTCTTTTTTATTAACTTAAATTTATTTATAATATTATTTTCACTTGGTTTATTACACTGGACATTATTTTTGACTATTCCAACCTTAAAAGATTTTTCAGCTTTAAGATATTTAATGCCATTCGAAGCTGTAAGATTGTATACTTGTAGATTGGGTATTTTTGTTAAATAATAGATTGTATTGCCGTAGGCTGGTGAAAAAATTTTAAGCAATAAAAAAGTAAAAAGGAATAATCTCATATCAATACTTTAAAAATGTTAAATTTAATTAACCATTTTTTCTTGTAAAGAGATAAGCATTTTAAGACACTTTTTTAGTTGATCAAAGGTGATATATTCGTCCACCGTGTGAGCTTGCTCAATAGATCCAGGTCCACAAATAACAGTGCTTATTCCAGAATTTTGAAATAGACCTGCTTCAGTCCCAAATGACATTGTTTCTTTTGCATTATCTCCAGTGAGATTACAAACAAGATTTGCAGCTTCTGATTTTTCTTCTTTATTAAAACCAACTACCTCACCAATTATTTCCTTTTTGATATTTCCTTTTGGATTATTTTTTTTCATTTCAGGTAACAAAATATCTTTGGCAAAAGAATCAATATTCTTACTAACAAAGTCCCCGTCATCTTTATTGATAGGTCTTACTTCCCATTCAAGATAACATTGATCCGGAATTACATTTGCTCCTATTCCTCCAGAAATTTTTCCTATTTGAAGAGTTGAATAAGAAGGAGAAAAAGATGTTTTTTTTGAGTTTCTTTCTTTTAATTCATCCCTCAATTCAATAAGTTTGTTACTGTATCGAATAGCATATTCGATAGCACTTACACCACTTTCAGGGTTTGAAGCGTGTCCAGACAACCCAGTAAAGTAAGTTATGTATTCATTGTATCCTTTGTGTGCAGTTATAACTTTCATACTTGTTGGTTCACCAATTATACAAGCAGAAAAATTAATATTTCTTTTTTTTAAGTCAGCTAAAACGAATGGTGCTCCCAAACAACCAGTTTCTTCATCAAATGTATAAGAAAAATGTATTGGTGCTTTCAATTTTTTAGAAGCAAATAAAGGTGCAACTCCTAAAGTACAAGCAATAAATCCTTTCATATCACATGTTCCGCGACCGTAAACTTTATTGTCTTTCTCTCTTGCTATATACGGATCAGAAGTCCATTCACTAGCAATAGCAGGAACCACATCAGTATGACCTGATAAGATAATTCCTTTACCATTTAAATTATCTTTTCCGTTAATTGTTGAAAATAAATTAGCTTGTGAGTTTGACTCATTAAAAGTTTTAGAAGATGTGGCACCAACTGCATTTAATTTTTTTTCACAATATTTAATTAATTCAAGATTTGAATCACCTGATACAGTTTTAAATCTAATTAAATCGGATAAAATTTTTAAAGTTTCCGGAAATATTTGATCGATCATTTATCTTTGATTTAACAACATTACTTTTCTAACTTCTTCACCTTTATATTTAGACAAAGGTCTAATTAATTTATTTGAAGTGTGCTGTTCCATGATATGAGCTGACCAACCTGTAATTCGAGACATCACAAATATCGGAGTATAAAAATCTATATCAATTCCCATCATATAGTATGTGGGTCCACATGGAAAATCTACGTTAGGATGTATATTCTTTTTTTCTAACATTACTTTCTCTAAAATTTCATACATTTTAGTGTACTTTTCTTTTTTCAAAAGTTTAGCGACTTTAAACATGTAATGTTTCATTGTTGGAACTCTAGAGTCACCAGTTCTATAAACTCTGTGACCAAAACCCATTACAACTTTTTTACTTTTCAGCGCATTTTCAATCCAAGCTTTAGCTTTTTCTGGTTTTCCAATTTCTTTCATCATGTGCATAACAGCTTCATTAGCTCCACCATGCAAAGGTCCTTTTAAGGATGCAATTGCACCTGTAATAGCGCCATGTAAATCAGATAAACTACTTGTAATTGTTCTAGCTGTAAAAGTTGAAACGTTAAAACTATGTTCGGCATAAAGAATTAAAGAAATATCAAAAGCCCTTACTATTTCTTTATCTGGCACTTTACCAAACATCATTTTGAAAAAATTTTCTGAAAAAGATAAATTTTTACTTGGAGAAATTATTTTTTTACCTTTTCTATGTCTGAAATAAGCAGCTACAGCTGTAGGCGTCTTTGAAAAAATTTTCATTGCTTTTCTCATATTTGCCTTTGGAGAATTATCTTTAGTGTCTTTATCTTCTAAAGCCATTAAACTTACACAAGTTCTGATTACATCCATAGGATGAGCGTTTTTTGGCATTTTTTGAATATTTGTTAAAATTTGTTTAGAAAGTTTTCTTTCAGATCTTTCGTTTTTAATAAATTGTTTTAATTGTTTTTTATTTGGAAGATCTCCATTTAATACAAGGTAAGCAACTTCTTCAAAATCGCATTTGTCACATAATTCTTGTACTGTATATCCACGATAAGTAAGAGTACTTAATTCAGGAACAACATGCGAAATTGTTGTTTCATCAACAACGATACCTAATAAACCTTTTTTAATTTCTTCACTCATTATTCGTGTCCTTCAGTTGAAAAATCTGTAATTTTTTTCCCTGGGGTATTGTATTTCTCATATTCTACTAATTCGTACAACCTTTTTCTAGTTTGCATTTTATCAATAATATTATTTTGATCTCCATCTTTAAATATTGATTTTAGTCCCATCTCAACATTTTGCATTGCCAGTCTTTGTGTTGTGACTGGATAAATCACTAAATTATATCCTAAATTTTCTAACTCGCTTTTGTTTAAAAGCTTAGATTTTCCAAACTCAGTCATATTAGCTAACAAATATCCTTTTGAAATCTTTCTTACTTTTTCGAATTCTTTTTCATCTTTCATTGCCTCAGGAAAAATCATGTCTGCTCCAGCATCTTCGTAAGATTTAATTCTATCTAATGTTTTATCAATCCCTTCAACTGTATTTGCATCCGTTCTTACGATAATTAAAAAATTGTCATCTTTTCTTGACCCAACAGATTCTTTAATTTTCTTAACCATTTCTTTTTTTGTAATTAATTCTTTATTATCTAGATGACCGCATCTTTTTTCAGCTATTTGATCTTCTATATGACATCCTGCTAATCCTTTATTTTCAAATGTAGAGATTGTTTTTTTACAATCACCAAAGCCAGTATCGGCATCAACTATTGTAGGTAAATCAGTTACTCTAGCTATTTGATTTCCTCTATAACTTACTTGATCTAACGTCGTAAGACCAATGTCAGGCAAACCCAAATCATTAGACATTACGCCACCTGAAATATAAACCCCATCAAAACCTATCTCAGAAATTAACTTTGCACATAAAGGATTATACGCCCCAGGAAATCTTAATAATTTTTTAGTTTGTAATTTTTTTACAAAATCTGATCTTTTTTCTAATGCGTTTTTTTTTGTGAAATGCATTGCACCAGACTTATATTAGAGGAGATTATAAAAATCAAAGATTATTTAATTAGGATAAATAATCCTGTCAAAACTAACAAGAACGCAAGAAAATATTCTGTTATTTTTTTTGTTTTTTCATTATTAACAAAAGTTCTTAATCCACTACCAAAAAGAGCCCATAAACATATAGAAGGAAAACATATGACTGCTGCTGTTATTGTTACGAAAGCTACACCAATAAAAATATTTTCTTCAGTTGGAAAAAAACCTGATGCTACGGCTATTGCAATAGACCATGCTTTAGGATTTATAAATTGAAAAAGTGATGCTTCGTATAACATCAGAGGTCTGCCAGACTCTTTTTTTATAAGATTAAAAGAACCTATCATCTTCCAACTTAAATAAAGCAAATATAAGAAACATAGAATTTTCATGTAAGATTGTATCTGAGGATAAATTAAAAAAAGATTTCCTAAACCGAAACATACTAAGCCTATTTGAAATATATGACCCAAAGGAATTCCAATTAAATGCGGTAGAGTTTTTATAAATCCAAATTTCATTCCTGAGGCTGTCAACATAGCGTTATTCGGTCCGGGGGTTACAAACATTGTAAAATAGAAAGCAGCTAAAGCCGAAAATAATGCAAAATTAATCATAAATATTTTTCAATAACTTTATCAAAATTTATAAAATCTTCGATTAATTCGTCATGTTTAATTTCTTTAGTTGATTTTTCTGTGTAACCATCTTTTACCAAAACAAAAGGAATTTTTGCATTTTCTGCTGACATTCCATCAACTTCACTATCTCCAACCATTATTGTTTTATTTAAATTCCCTTGAATAATTTCAACTACATCTGTCAGATGTCTGGGGTCAGGTTTATTGAAAGAAAAAGTATCTGATCCAGCAACATATTCAAAGTATTCGTAGATTTTTAACTTCTTAAGCAAATCAACAGCCAAACGTTCTTGCTTATTAGTACATACTGCCATAGATATATTTTTGGTTTTAGCCCACTTCAAAAATTCCACTACACCATTTATTGGCTTACTTCCTTTGTCAATATTTTGAGAATAAAAATCTATGAATTCTTTTGTCATTTCCTTTTTAATTTTTTCATCTTTTATTTCTTCTCTAAATGATCTTTGCATCATTACCCAAGCTCCTTTACCAGCCAAAGATTTAATGTCAGATAATTTTTTTTCTTTATGTCCGAATTTCTTCATTACATGGTTGTGAGCATCCATTAAATCAGGTGCAGTATCAACCAAAGTACCATCTAAATCAAAAAGAATTGTTAAATTTTTATTCATCTATAATTTTAAAAACTAAAATTTGATTTCCAAATTCCACTAACTCTGGATATCCTGTTTTTAATGAACTGCTTCCAGTCGAGTTAATCAAAATATACTGTTCACCATCAATCGAATAAGTTATCGGTGGACTAGATCCAATAAATGGAAGTTCATAAGACCATAACTCTTGTCCATTTGTTATGTCAAATATTCTAAATTTTTTGTCTAAAGTGCCTGTAGCAAGTAAAATTCCAGATTCTGTACCTGTTACTCCACTATAATTTTCTGTGCCAGTTATTGGAATCTTTTTTTTAGACAATTCTTTGTATTCACCAAATGGAACTTGCCAAACTATTTTTCCATTATTGATATTTATGGAAGTAAGAGTTCCCCAAGGTGGTTTTGAACCAGGATACCCATTTTCATCCATCAATCTCTTAACATTGCTGGTATATTCATAATATAAAGGAGGAGAGAAAAAGTTTTTCTTTTTTAATAAAAGAATTTCTGCTTCCCAAGGTATATTTGAAGAAGAAACATACAAATGACCATCTTTTAAATTAAATGAGCCTCCAGCCCATTCTGCTCCACCATGATAATTAAATTGTACATTTTTTTTATCAAGCTCATAAGGTTCAAAGAATCCATATTTATGATCTTTGATTTTATTTAAAATGTAGTTTTTACTTTTCTTAGAAATATTGGTCACTTCATCTAAATTAAAAACTTGTTTTGCAAATGGCTCGGGTATTTTTAATGACGGTTGATAGTCATTTGTTTTTTCTCCAGGAATTTTTGATTTAGGAGCTTTTTTTAAATGAAAGTCATAAATTGGTTTGCCAGAAATTCTATCTAGAACCAAAGTATTTCCTAATTTAGTTAAAGCAATTACTACGTCAATTTTTTTTTTATTTCTAGTTATAGAACCTAATATTGGAGGCGCAGGAATATCTAAGTTCCAAATATCGTGCCTTACTTCTTGAAAGTCCCATAGTTTTTTTTTATTTAAAATATCTATAGCTATAATTGAATTTGCATATTTGTTTTTTCCAGGTCTGTTGACTCCACTAAAGTATCTTCCAGCATTCCCAGTTGTGATATAAGCTATTCCTCTTTCTTTATCTAAAGAAAAACCTCCCCAAGGATTTCCTCCAGAATAATCATATCTCTTTCCACCGTTTCTACTTTTACTTTTTTTTTCCATGAGGATAAATTTCCAAAGCATACTACCTGTATTTATGTCATAAACTTCCATTGAAGGTTCTGAAGTGGTTATAATTAAATTATTTCTAAAAATTGATGGCGCTGTAATCGATGGTCGTTTTAATTTTACAACACCATTTTTACCGAAAGTCTTTGTTAATTTTCCACTATCTGCATTTAATGAGATTAATTTTTTATATGAAGAAAAAAACAAACGTGGAGGGTTTTTAATATCTTTTTTTAAATAAACCATACCGCGTCTTGGTGCCTTTTCATCAAGGTCAAATTTCCAAATTAGATTTCCAGTTTTTGCATTAAGAGTTATAATTTTATTATTATAACTGGGGATAAATATTTTATTGTCACTTACAATTACGTTTGATTGAATGTCATAACTTATTTCATCATCAACATTGTATTTCCAAGCAATTTTTAATTTATTAAGATTGTCTTTATTGATCGACTTTAATTTTGAAAATCTATTCGAAGCATGACTTCCGTAATTTCTAAGCCATTCATTTCCTACATTTTCAATTGGATAAATATTTTTAGAAAAAGTATTAGTCTTTTTTATTATTTTTTCTTTTGGAAGCTGTTTATTGTCTTCAAAATCATTTAAATAATATTCTTTATGACTCTTGTTAACTAACAGCAACATGCCACTATAATAGTTGTCTAAATTTCTCATAAATTTTTTTATTTGAGGATTTCTAATGTTGTTAATATCAAACGATACAAAGTTACGATTTATAGTTTTATTTGAGATACCTATAATTTCATAAAAAATGAAAAGCGTTAAAAAAAGCAATAAAATTAGAATATAATTAATAATTTTTTTATTCATATTTTGCAAAAAGAGTATAGCGTTAGTAGTATTAAAAAGAAATATTTTGTGACTTATTTCAAAAGTATTATTAATGTAAAGAGAAATTTTTATGAATACAAATATTAAATTAAAAAAAGCTAACGCTTATAGACTTACGCAGGAAAAACTTAGAAATAAAGCTCTTTCAAAAGGAGTTAATTTAATCGCTCCAGAAACTATTTTTTTATCTGAAGATACTGCATTTGGAAAAAATGTAACTGTTGAACCTTATGTTGTAATTGGAAAAAAAGTAAAAATTGGAGACAACTCTTATATAAAATCTTTTACTCATATTGAAGGAAGCAAAATTGAGAAAGATGTAATAGTTGGTCCTTATGCCAGATTAAGACCAGGTACTATTTTAAAACCAAATACTAAGATCGGAAATTTTGTTGAAATAAAAAAATCAAGCATCAAAACCAATTCAAAAGTTAGTCATCTTTCATATATTGGGGATACTACAATAGGAAAAAATTCTAATATTGGCGCAGGGACAATAACTTGTAATTATGATGGTGTTAAAAAATCTAAAACCAGGATATCTGACAATGTTTTTGTAGGTTCTAATTCATCTCTTGTAGCTCCAGTTAAATTAGAAAAGAATTCTATAGTTGGCGCTGGTTCAGTAATTACTAAAAATGTTAAAAAAAATTCGTTAGCCATAACAAGATCATCTCAAATCGAAGTTAAAAATTATAAAAGAAAAAAGAAAAAATAATGTGTGGAATTATTGGTATAGCTAGCAACAAACCGGTTTCAATGAATATTATAAATTCATTAAAAAAACTGGAATATAGAGGGTATGACTCTGCTGGTCTAGCCACACTAGATAATGATGAAATAAGTGAAAAAAAATGCTCTGGCAGAGTAGAGGAGTTAGAAAAAATTTTATTTAAAACTCCCTCAGATGGACATCTTGGCATTGGGCATGTTAGATGGGCAACACATGGTGTTCCAAATATTATTAACGCTCACCCTCATTCTTCAGAAATTGTTTCAATTGTTCATAATGGAATTATTGAAAACTCAGATGAATTAAAAGAAAAATTAGAATCAAAAGGTTTAAAGTTTAAATCTCAGACCGATACAGAAGTTATAACTTTATTAATTACGGAAGCCTTAAAAGATAACAAACCTTTAGAATCTGTTTTTAATACATTAAAACAACTAAAAGGAAGTTTTGCTTTAGGTATTATTTTTAAAAATTATAAAAATATTATTATAGGAGCAAGAAGAGGAAGTCCTTTAGCTGTAGGCTATTCAAATGAAGAAAATTATCTTGGATCAGATTCTTACGCACTTAAATCTATGACTAATAAAATCTCTTACTTAGACGACGGCGATATATGTGTTTTATCTAAAGATAAAGTTGAGTTTTATGATTTAAACAAAAAAAAGATTAATAAAAAAGTATATGTTTTATCTGATGATAAGAATACTAGTGACAAAGGCGATTATAAGAACTTTATGTCAAAAGAGATATTTGAACAATCTACTACTGCAAAAAATTGTATTAACGAATACATTGATGGTATAAAAAAAGATATTAATATTTATAATTTTCCCATTAAACCAGAAAAAATTAATAAGATTGTTCTTATAGGATGCGGAACTGCTTACCACTCATGCTTAGTTGCAAAATATTGGTTTGAAGAACTTACAACTATTGATGTTGAAATCGATATAGCTTCTGAGTTTAGATATAGAAAATTAAAGTTTAATTCTAACAACTTATATGTTTTTGTTTCTCAATCAGGCGAAACCGCTGATACTGCAGCTGCATTAGATATATGTAAAAAAAATAAGGTAAAAACTTGTTCTGTAGTAAACTCCGTAGAAAGTACAATCGCAAGAAACTCCGATTGGGTTCTCCCCATTCATGCTGGTCCAGAGATTGGAGTTGCTTCAACAAAAGCATTTTTAGGTCAAATGCTAGTTCTTTATATTTTATGTTTAAAACTAGCTCAAATTAGAAAAGATATAAATGATACTATATA
>JACWDZ010000010.1 GCA_014653815.1 Pelagibacterales bacterium SAG-MED29
GTATTTTTTACATCAGCACCAAATCCAATTGAAGTTCCTTTGTCTCTTTGAGAAATTATTTTGTCTAATCCAGCAAAAGCACCACCACAAATAAACAATATATTTGTTGTATCAACTTGTAAAAATTCTTGTTGAGGATGTTTTCTTCCTCCTTGAGGTGGAACGCTAGCAACCGTCCCTTCCATAATCTTTAATAAAGCTTGTTGCACTCCTTCACCAGAAACATCTCTAGTAATTGATGGATTCTCTGCCTTTCTACTAATTTTATCTACCTCATCAATATAAACAATTCCTCTTTGCGCTTTTTCAACATTATAATCCGCCGCCTGTAACAGTTTTAAAATTATATTTTCCACATCTTCCCCGACATAACCAGCTTCTGTTAATGTAGTTGCATCAGCCATTGTAAACGGCACGTCTAAGATTCTTGCGAGAGTTTGGGCTAACAATGTTTTACCGCAACCAGTTGGGCCTACTAAAAGAATATTTGATTTTGATAATTCTATATCTTTGTTGTTTTTAGTTTCATGGTTTAATCTTTTATAATGATTGTGTACAGCAACAGATAAAATTTCTTTTGCCAACTTTTGTCCAATAACATAATCATCTAGGACATTGCAAATTTCTTTTGGGGTTGGAACTCCATCTTGATGTTTAACTAGAGAACTTTTGTTCTCCTCTTTAATAATATCCATGCAAAGTTCAACACACTCATCACAAATAAAAACAGTTGGACCTGCTATAAGTTTTCTAACTTCATGTTGACTCTTTCCACAGAAAGAGCAGTAAAGAATATTTTTGTTATTTTTTTCTGTCATAACGAATCAATAAATTTATATTAAATGTCTCAAATATCCTTATCAAGCTGAAGTTGCAAACAAACCTATATATTGTGCTTTATTTTCTTTTTTCCACAACTGAGTCAATTAAACCAAATTTCTTGGCATCATCTGCTGTCATAAAATTATCTCGTTCTAAAGCTTTCGCAATTTCATCAACTGACTTACCTGTATGTTTTGAATATATTTTGTTCAATCTTTCTTTTAAAGAAAGAATCTCTTTAGCATGAATTTGTATATCTGTTGCTTGACCTTGAAATCCTGCAGATGGCTGATGCACCATAATTCTTGAATTTGGTAATGAATACCTTTTGCCTTTTTCTCCGGCAGCTAATAAAAAAGATCCCATTGAGGAAGCCTGACCAATACATAGAGTAGAAACAGGTGAATTAATGTATTGCATAGTATCATAGATACCTAGACCAGCGGTAACAAGTCCGCCTGGGCTATTAATATAAAAGCTTATTTCTTTATTTGGATTTTCAGACTCTAAAAATAAAAGTTGAGCTGTCACTAATGATGCAACATTATCATTAACTGGTCCTACTAAAAAAACTATTCTTTCTTTTAAAAGCCTTGAATAAATATCATACGCTCTTTCTCCCTTGCTTGTCTGTTCAACAACCATAGGAATAAGATTATTCATTTGCTCTTCATACTCGCGACTCATAGGATGACTTATACAACTATTGGTTACTTTTTACTAATTTTTTTTGATTTTACTTTATTTTTATCGGGGGATGGAGTCTTTTCAATATTAGCCTGGTCCGAATTTGATTTGTTAAATTTAGATATAATTTGCTCAGCTTCTTTTGTATTTATATTTCTAATTTCAAGTTTAATTTTTGATTTGATTAAAGTAATAATTTTTTCTTCATAAATTGAACCTTTTAAACTTTGAGATGCGCTAGGGTTTTTTTGATAATAATCAAGAACCATCTTTTCTTGTCCAGGCATTCCTTTTATTTGCTTTTGAATTTCAGCTTTTACCTCATCATCAGAAACCTTTAGATTATTTTTTTCTCCATATTCATTAAGAAGTAAACCTAATTTAATTCTAGACTTTGCAATTTTTTCATTATTAGATTTATGTTTTTCTTTTTCTTCTTCTTTTAAACTTCTAGTCATTGTTAAAATTTCTTGATCTATTAGATTTTTAGGAAGATTTAATTCATGATTTTTTTCTATTTGATCTAATATTTCTTTTTTTGTAATTGAGTTTAAAGCTTGTGAATATTGGCTAGAAATTTGATTTTCAATTAATTTTTTTAAATCATTTAAATCTTTAGCACCCATGATTTTTGCAAAATTATCATCAATTTTATTTTCTTTGGCCTCTCTTACTTTCATTATTTTACATTCAAATTTTGTTTTTTTATTTGCTAATTCTTTTTTTGGATGATTGGCTGGCATGACTGAATCTAAATTTTTTATATCATTTTTCTTAACGCCAACTAATTGTTCGTCAAAACCTTTTAGAAATAAATCTTTTCCGAGTTCTAATTGAACACTTTTCCCTTCGCTACCTTCAAATTTATTTCCATCAACCGTAGCAGAATAATCAAAAACAACTTGGTCACCAATTTTTGCTTTTTCATTATCTTTTTTATCTTCAAATTGTTTATTTTGATTTGATATTTCTTTTAACTTTTCATTAATTATCTTATCTTCAATTTTAACTTTGTATTCAATAGCCTTATAATTATCAAAAGATTTAAGAGTAATATCTGGCAATGAGTCTATTTGTAATTCATAATTTAAATCTTTTCCTTCTCCAAAAGTTTTTAAATCTATTTTTGGTTGACCTGCAGCTTTAATTTTTTTTTCTGCGATGGCTTTTGTGGAAGTCTCTCTTAGAATCTTATCTATTACTTCTCCATAAATGGATTTTCCAAATTGACTTTTGATTACTGAAGTAGGGACTTTTCCTACTCTAAACCCTTTTAATGAAACTTCCTTTTGTAATTCATTAAGTCTTTCATCCATTTTGTTTTGGATTGTTTTTTTATCAACTACTATCGATAAAATTGTTCTAAGACCTTTTTTTGACTGTACTTCTACTTTCATATTTTTATTTTGGTGGGCAAGAAGAGACTCGAACTCTTAAGCCTTGCGGCACTGGTTTCTAAGACCAGCGCGTATACCAATTCCGCCACTTGCCCAAATTGTAATTGTTGTTTTTATATATCAATTTAATTTTTTGTTAAACGATAAAGTCGAATATAAATTAATGTGTAAATTAAAATTAAAGAAAAAAACCAATACTTACAAATTAAACCGTTATCAGTAAAATATGTGCTCGGTAAAACAAGTATACAAAAAATAAAATTAATAAAGATGGAGTTAATATAATTGCCTTTATCGGCTCCAAAAATCTCAGAAATTTTTATAAAAGATAACATATGTAAGTGCTCATTGTCCGGAAGAACAGGTGATTTCTTTTGATAAATTTTTCTAAAAAATGAAAAGAAAACTTCAAAAAATAAATAAAATAGCAAGATACAAAAAAAGAACGAAGAAATATGTGTGTTTAAATTATTAGTAATAATTGCATTTAAAGCAACTAAAGATCCAAATAAATATGATCCACCATCTCCAAGAAACATCTTGGCATTTGGAAAATTAAAGAGAAGAAACGAAATTAAAATAATAACTTGTGCCGTTAGAAAAAATGAAAATTCAAAATGATTATTGTTTAAATTTATAAACAATAAAACAGAATTAATAATTATTAAATTAATTGTTAAAAGACCATTAAAACCATCTATCAAATTTGCCCCATTAACTATAAATAAAAAGCACAAAAGTATAAAAATAGTTGAAAAAATTTTATTATCTAACCACGAATTTAAAAAAATTAGATCAATATATTTAATTTCTATGGGAACAAAAATTATAAAGATAATTAAAAACACAATCATCAATATCAATCTTATATTTGGGCTGACTTTCATTTTAATATCATCTAAATAGCCCACTAAAAATAAAATTGTACATAGAAAAATATAATCATAAAGAATATTTGAAAAGAGAAGGTAGTAAATACCAAAAAATACAAATAAAGAAATTAAGCTTGCTAATCCTCCGCTTCTAGGAATTGCTTCGCTATGAAATGCCTGAGGTTTTAAAAAATCTGTATCTAAAAGGATGCTATTATTTGATGAATTAAAATATTTACTTACTATTAAAAAAACGAAGAAAGTTATAAATGCAAAAATTGATAAAAAACTTAATTCAATTGACTCTGTCTGCATTTTATTTCTTTAAGCCTTTGTTGTTTTTTTTAACGATATAAATACCTAATATTATTATAATCAATGAAATTAAAACTCTCCAAGTAATTATTTCATCCATTAAAAAATATCCAAATAAAACTCCAAAAATTGGAATTAAATAAGCTACTTGAGTTTGAAAAACTAAACCATTTACAGTTAAAATCCTAAATCTAATCAACCAAGCCAATCCAGTAGCAACCACTCCAAGATATAATAACGCTAAAGTTGACTCTAATGAAGGAGTTGATTGCCATGGAGTTTCAAATATCATTGATAAAGGAAGTAAAAAAATTACTGACCATAGAGTTGTGGACGTAGTAACATTCTCATTTCCTTTTGCTCTTAATTTTAAAGTTAAGATTCCACCTATAGAATAAAATGTGGAACCTAGAATAGTAATTAATACATAAATAAAATTACTTTCATTTATGATCAATTTATCAAAAAATAAAAATAGTATTCCTAAAAAACCAATTAAAATTCCAATAGATTTTAAAAAAGTAATTTTCTCATCTTTTGTAAAAAAATGGGCAAGAATTGACCCGCTCATTGGTGTAGTGCTCATTAACATTGCTGCTAAATAACTATTTATCTTAGCGGTTCCAATAGCAATCAAAGTGAATGGGATTGCAATGTTGCAAAGGCCAATAAGTGCATAGGGTTTCCAATTTTCCGAAAATGCCAAAACTTTTATCTTTTTATACCAACAAAGAATTAATAAAGGTAAACTCGCAAAAATTACTCGTATTAAAGCTAGAGTGAAAGGTTCATAGGAAAAAGTAGCAATTTTAATATTAAAAAACGAGGAACCCCAAATCAAACCTAGTAAGGTTAAAAGTAATATATCTCCGGATTTAGCTTCTCTCATTTCAAGTAGTGATTGTATTATGAATAAAATGCATAGCTGATATATACTAATTATTATATATTGAAAGCAATACTTATGTATGTTCAATAAAAATTAACTGATAAAAAAAAGAGCGATTAGATGAGTTCAAAAAATATTCTTAAGTTAATGAAAGACAAACAAGTAGAATTTGTTGACTTAAGGTTTACAGATCCTAGAGGAAAGCTTCAACATGTAACAATGGACGCTACCGTTGTTGATGATGAGTTGCTAAATGATGGTGTGTTTTTTGATGGGTCTTCAATTGCTGGTTGGAAAGCTATTAATCAGTCAGACATGCTTTTAAAACCTGACTTAACCAGACCTATTATTGATCCGTTTAATTCTCATACAACACTAAACATTTTTTGTGATATTCTTGATGCTGTAAAAAAAGACTCATACGAAAGAGATCCGAGAGGAACTGCAAAAAAAGCTGAAGCATACCTAAAAAAATCCGGGATTGGAGACAAATCTTATTTTGGTCCTGAGCCAGAGTTTTTTGTATTTGACGATGTGAGATTTAAAAATGATATGAACGAAACAAGTTTTAGCATTGATAGTTCTGAAGGTCCTTACAATACAGGAAAAAAATATGAAAATGGTAACATGGGTCACAGACCAGGAATTAAAGGAGGATATTTTCCTGTGCCTCCTGTAGATAGTGCCCAAGATATGAGAGGAGAATATTTAAAAGCTCTTAGAGATATGGGTGTTAAAGTAGAAAAACACCACCACGAGGTTGCTCCTAGCCAACACGAGCTGGGTATGTATTTTGGAACATTAACTAACATGGCTGATAATCTTCAGCTCTACAAATATGCAGTTCAAATGGTTACTCACTCTTTTGGTAAGACAGCTACTTTTATGCCTAAACCTGTTAAAGGTGATAATGGATCTGGTATGCACTGTCACCAATCAATTTGGAAAGGGAATACACCAGTGTTTATGGGTAAAGAATATTCTGGTTTATCTAAAACTGCTTTATACTACATCGGAGGAATCTTGAAACACGCAAAAGCTATTAATGCTTTTTCTAATGCTACTACAAACAGTTATAAAAGACTAATACCTGGTTTTGAAGCCCCTGTAATTTTAGCCTACTCTGCAAGAAATAGATCTGCATCATGTAGAATTCCAATCATAAATAATCCTAAAGCTGCTCGAATGGAAATTAGATTCCCTGATGCCGCAGGTAATCCTTACTTAACATTTGCCTCAATGTTAATGGCAGGAATTGATGGAATTAAGAATAAAATAGACCCAGGTAAATCTTTCGATAAAGACTTATATACATTGTCTGAAAGTGAAGTAAAAAAATTACCTACAGTGTGTGGTTCATTAAGAGAGGCAATGGAAAATCTTGATAAAGATAGAAAGTTTTTAACACAAGGTGGTGTTTTTACAGATGATCAAATTGATGCTTATATTGATTTAAAATTTCAAGAAATTTATAAGTTTGAGCATACTCCACATCCTATTGAGTTTGAAATGTACTATAGCGGATAATTTAAACTTTAAAAGACTCTCCACACCCACATCTCTCTGTTTCGTTTGGATTTTTAAAAACAAATTGAGATGAAAACTTTTCTTTTTTATAATCCATTTCTGTGCCTAAAAGGTACATTATAGCTTTTGGATCTATTAAAACTTTGACACCTTTATCTTCAATAACTTCCTCATTTGGTTTAACTTCCTTTGCATATTCCATAACATATGACATGCCTGCACAACCTCCAGATTTTACACCTACTCGAACTCCTATAGTTGAGTTGTGAGCTTGAGACATAATTTCTTTAATTCTTTCTACTGCTTTATCGCTAAGTTTTATTACTTTTTCACTCATAAATTTAATTCTAATTTTGCTGCTTCTGACATTTTATCTTTTGTCCAGGGAGGATCCCAGACTAAATTTAAATCTACGTCTGAAATACCTTCGATCTTTAATATATTGTTTTTAACCATTTTTGGCAAACTATCAGCTACTGGGCAGTTAGGAGTCGTCAAAGTCATATCTATGTTTACTTTTTTCTTATCAATTATCTCTATTTTGTATATCAAACCTAATTCATATATATTTACTGGTATCTCTGGATCATAAATTTTCTTAATTTCTTTTATTACTTTTTCTTTTAAATCACTCATATTAAGCTTCTTTCTTTTCTATAGCAGATAATAATGCGTGCCACACCATAGTAGCACATTTTATTCTCATAGGAAATTCTTGTACTCCGGATAGTGAATTAATTGTTGTTATTTGATCTTCTGAAAGGCTATTTAAAGTTATTTTTCTTTTAGTTTTTATCATGTTTAAAAAATCTTCTGTAATTTTTTTTGTAAAAGATAAATCTTTTCCTTTTAATGTATCAGTCAAAATTGATGCTGATGCCAAAGAAATTGCACATCCCTCGCCTTCAAAACTCAAACCTCTTACTCTTTTACCTTCTTCTAAATTTAAATAAATATGAACTTTATCTCCGCACAGAGCATTGTAAGCTTTTGCTTCATGATTATAATTTTTGCATTTGCCTTTATTGCGGGGATTCCTTGCATGATCTAAAATTATTTCTTGATATAACTCTTTAAGTTCCATTTAAATATTAAAAACCTTTTTACAGTTATTTATAGCGTTACATAATATATCTATATCTTCTTTAGAGTTATAAACTCCAATTGATGCTCTTGCTGTGGCTGCTACACCGATCTTATCATGAAATATTTGACAACAATGATGTCCTGCTCTGATGGCAACTCCTTCCTCATCTAATATTGTGGCAATATCATGCGGGTGTATTCCTTTGATGGTAAAACTCATTACCGAACCTCTTTCCTTAGGTTCTCCAATTATATTTACAGAATTATTCTTTTTTAATTTTTCAATACCGTATTGCAAAATTTCATTTTCATGATTATGAATATTTTTAATTCCTAATTTTTCAATAAAGTTAATTGCCTCTGAAAAAGCTACAACATCAGCAGTTTGCATGGTGCCCGCTTCAAATTTAGTAGGAGTGTCTGCAAAAGAGACTTTGTCTTTCAGCACTTCACTTATCATCCCACCGCCACCTTGATAAGGTGGCAATTCTTCTAGCCATTTCTTTTTTGCATAAAGAATTCCTAGTCCATTTGGACCGTACATTTTATGACAGGATATTGCATAAAAATCACAATCCAGTTCTTGAATATCTATTTTCAAGTGAGGAGCTCCTTGAGTTCCGTCTATTAAAACAGGAATTTTTTTTTCTTTGGCTAAATCAACAATTTTTTTTATAGGTAAAATAGCACCTGTTACATTAGATATATGAGTAACAGCTATTATTTTTGTTTTAGAATTTATAAGTTTTTTAATTTCGTCAATCTCGACTTCTCCACGCTTATTAACAGATGCAAATTTAATTTTTGCTCCCTTTTTTTTTCTAATAAAATGCCAAGGAACATAATTTGAGTGATGTTCTAATTCCGTTGTTAAAATCTCATCACCTTCTTTTATAAATTTTTCTCCGAAAGATGAGGCTATTAAATTAATTGACTCTGTAGCGCTTTTTGTAAAAATGATTTCTTCTCTGTGTTTTGCGTTTAAATATTTTTGAACTTTGTCTCTAGTTTCCTCAAACCTATTAGTTGCTTTTACTGCTAATGAATGAATGCTTCTTCCCACATTAGAAAACTCAGTCTCATAAAAATTTGACAATCTATTTATAACAGCTTTCGGTTTTTGAGATGAATTAGCACTATCCAGATAAACTAAAGCCTTACCATTAATTCTTTGCTTAAAGATTGGAAATTCTGATTTAATGTTTTTTATATTCATTTAATAATTGAGTCTCCAATTTAGTTTTAATAAAATTTCTTATTGAATTACTTTTAATTATATCTGCTATTTCATTTAAAAAAGCATTTACTAGCAATTGCTTGGACTCTAGTTGGGTTAAACCTCTAGTCATCAAGTAATAAATCGAGTCTTTGTCTAAATTACCTGATGTAGACCCATGAGAACATTTCACATCGTCTGCGTAAATTTCTAATTCTGGTTTTGAGTCAAATTCAGAGCTTTCACTTAATAAAATTGCTTTACTTAATTGATATGCATCTGTCTTTTGAGCTACATCTTTAACAAATATTTTTCCTTGAAAAACACCTTTGCTTTCAGCATTTAAAACATTTTTTACTTTTTGATGACTTTTACAATTCGGAGATAAATGATTTATACGCGTTTTAATCTCTTGATGTTCTTTGCCATCTAAAAAAGAAGCAGATTGTAAATTACACTCACTTTTTTCACCTTCTAAATCAAATTCTAAATCTAATTTATTAAATTTTAAACCAGCAGGAAAAATAAAAGAAGTATAATGCGATCCGCTAAGTAATTTATTTTTTGAATATTTGTGAAAATAACCTGAGCTTTTACTATTTTGAAGGTAAATATTTTTCAAAATAGCAGAATTTTCTAAAACAATATCTTCATAAACATTATTAAAAAAATTTTTTTTTGAATCGTTTACAAAGTAATCTAATAAATGAAGTTCAGAATTTTTTCCAATTTTGATCTTATTTTTACTATTTAATATATTTTCATCTAAATCTTTTGTAAATAAATAATAAATTACTAAAATCTTTTTAAATTTATAGTTTTCTTTTATCTCTAAAAAAAAACCTTTATCAGATAAAGCATGATTTAAATTGATAAGAGGATTCTTCTCTTTTTTATTAGGATAATTATCGTTAGTAAAAGATTTTAATATTATATTGCTTTTTTCTTCATATTTAAAATCACTCATAGTTAATTCTCCATTAACTACAATAATATAGTTATGTTCAAAATCTTTTATAAAATCTACTTTTTGTTTTTTAGATTTTGATAATTGTATATCTAGTTTACTAAAATTTTTTGAAACAATTGCTTTTAAATCTGAAAATTTCCAATCTTCACTTTTTTTATTTGGAAATCCAGTATCATTAAAATAATCTAAATTTTTTAATCTAAAATTCTTTTCTTCTTTTGTAAAATTTCCAATTTTATCTATTTTATCAGAATTAATTTTAAAGTTAAGCATATTAATTAATTCCTTTGTAGCCTGTTTTTTCTAATTCTATCGCAAGTTCTTTAGTTCCAGACTTAACTATTCTGCCGTCAGAAAGTATATGAACAAAATCTGGTTTTATAAAATTTAATAATCTTTGGTAATGAGTAATAACAATAAAAGATTTTTTACTATTTCTTGATGAATTTACTCCCTCTGCTACAATTTTTAATGCATCTATATCAAGACCAGAGTCTGTTTCATCAAGAATTACTAAATTTGGATCTAGAATTTTCATTTGTAAAATTTCATTTTTTTTCTTTTCTCCCCCTGAAAAACCCACGTTAAGTTGTCTGGATAACATCTTTTCGTCCATTCCCAGTTCATTTGATTTTTCCTTAACAATTTTTAAAAATGACAAAGCATCTAATTCTTTTTTTCCTTGGGCTTTTCGCACCTTATTCAATGATGTTCTGAGAAAATTACTTGTATTAACTCCTGGAATTTCTGTGGGGTATTGAAAGGCTAAAAAAATTCCTTTTTGAGCTCTTTCATCTATGGATATTTCATCGAGACTGTTACCTAGATATTTTAACTCTCCGGAAATTTTATAACCTTCTTTGCCAGAAAGAACATTAGCTAATGTGCTTTTGCCAGAACCATTTGGGCCCATAATAGCATGAACTTCTCCAGGTAGAATTTTTAGATTAAATCCTTTTAATATATCTTTATTATTAATTGATGCTTTTAAATTTTTAATTTCTAACATTTTTTATTTTTTTAATCATCATTTCTATCATTTCAAAAAAACCAGTTTTTCTATTCATGGTAAGTAGTTCGTCCATCTTTATTTTTTTAAAATCATCGACGGTGATTTTTTTAGCTTGATCTAGTTTTAAAGAGTTGAATATATCTATTAACACATATGCATATCCCGCTGCGACCATTGCCTTGCTCCAAGCTTTAAATTTTCCATTTTCATAATCTACAAATAAATCAAATTGACATTTTTTAACTTTATTTTTTTCTATTCTTTTTTCTTCACTTAAAGGATCATCTTTCAATTTTTCCCCTAAAGACATCAGCCATCTATAAACCTCAAGACTTTCAATTGATTTGAGTTCCTCTATGTTGTTTTTGTATTCGTTTAGCTTAGTTTCTAAATTCATATTGATTTATTTTTTAAATAGTGTGTTAGGATTCTTCATTGTCTTAATTTCCATACAATTGCCGTTTGGATCCTCTAGAAACATAGTTTCTTGTTCAATATCTTCTCCTTTAAATCTTGTGTATGGAGGGTCAATAAATTTTATCTTTTTATCAATTAGTCTTTGTTTTAGTGTTTGAAATGTCTGACCGTCTAAGTGAACTCCAAAATGAGGAACAGTAACATTTCCCATATCTACATTGTGGCGTTCGCTTGTTTTTTTTTTATCTGGGTCCGTTGCATGCAAAGTTAATTCATTTCCCCAAAAATTTATGTCTGCCCAAGCATCGGGGTATTTAAACTCGGAGTTTCCTCTTTCACAGCCTAGAACTTCACAATAAAATTTAATTGCTTTGTCTAGATCTCCTGCTGGTATTGCTAAATGAAATCTATTCTCCATTAACCCACACTTCCTTCGAGGCTGATACCAACTAGTTTTTGAGCTTCTACTGCGAATTCCATAGGTAATTGTTGCAATACTTCTTTGCAAAAACCATTTACTATAAGGCTTACTGCTTCTTCTTGATTTAATCCTCTTTGATTACAATAAAATAATTGCTCCTCGTTTATTTTTGAAGTTGTAGCTTCATGCTCAATTGTAGAGGAAGAGTTCTTGTTTTTAATATATGGAACAGTATGGGCTCCACATTTATTACCCATTAACAGAGAGTCACACTGAGTGTAATTTCTTGAGTTTAAAGCTTTTCTTCCAATATCCACTAATCCTCTATAGGTATTGTCTGCTTTCCCAGCAGATATTCCTTTTGAAATAATTTTACTTTTTGTATTTTTTCCTAAATGTATCATTTTAGTTCCAGTATCAGCCTTTTGATGATTGTTCGTAATTGCAATAGAATAAAATTCTCCAACAGAATTATCTCCTTGTAAAATACAACTAGGGTATTTCCAAGTTATTGCTGAACCTGTTTCAACCTGTGTCCAAGAAATTTTTGAATTTTTTCCTCTACAGGCGCCTCGTTTTGTTACAAAATTGTAAATTCCACCAACTCCATCCTCGTCTCCCGGGTACCAGTTTTGAACTGTAGAATATTTAATTTCAGCATCATCTAGCGCAATAAGTTCTACATTCGCTGCATGTAATTGATTTTCATCTCTCATAGGAGCTGTACAACCTTCTAAATAACTTACATAACTTCCTTTATCCGCAATAATTAAAGTTCTTTCAAATTGACCTGTTTCAGAAGCATTAATTCTAAAATATGTAGATAACTCCATAGGGCATCTCGTGTTGGGTGGAATGTAAACAAAAGATCCGTCAGTAAAAACAGCTGAGTTAAGCGTTGCAAAATAGTGATCACTGATTGGAATAACAGAGCCTAAATATTTTTTAACTAAATCAGGATGATTTTGGATAGCCTCTGAAATAGGACAAAAAATAATACCTTTTTTTGTTAATTCTTCTTTATAAGTTGTAGCTACAGAAACTGAATCAAATACTGCATCAACCGCAACTCCGCTTAATTTTTTTTGTTCATTTAATGGAATCCCTAATTTATTATAAGTTTCAATAAGTTTAGGATCTACTTCATCTAAACTTTTTGGTTTATCTATCATGCTTTTTGGTGCAGAATAATAATACAAATCTTGATAATCTATTTTCGGATATTTAGGTTTTTGCCAATTAGGTTCTTTAGAAACTTTTAATCTGTTAAATGCTTTAAGTCTCCAATCTAACATCCACTTAGGTTCTTTTTTAATTTTTGAAATAAACCTGATCGTTTTTTCTGAAAGACCTTTTGGGGCTTTAATGTTTTCTATATCAGTAGTAAAGCCATACTTATAATCTTGATTATAATTTACATTTTGTTTTTTCATAATTAATTGGAATTCTGTTTTGTCAAATCTTGTAATTTTACTTTTTCAAAGAAGCCATGAATATGTTGGTCTAATTCATCCCACAAATTATGTGTGATGCATTTTGTTGATTTATTATTACATC
Source organism: Pelagibacterales bacterium SAG-MED29 (assembly GCA_014653815.1). Classification (GTDB taxonomy): domain Bacteria; phylum Pseudomonadota; class Alphaproteobacteria; order Pelagibacterales; family Pelagibacteraceae; genus Pelagilacustribacter. The sequence goes on from JACWDZ010000010.1 coordinate 13,189, forward strand.
CTCTTTTAGAGCTTTTTTTACAATTAAGCATTTTAACTTCCTCGTCTACTGCAGAAATTATATGTGATAATTTTATCTCGGAAGCGGGTTTTTCTAAAAAATATCCACCTGTAGCCCCTCTTGAACTTCTTACAAGCTTCTTGTTTTTTAATTTAATAAAAATTTGTTCCAAATATGCTAAAGAAATATTCTGTCTCAAAGATATTTCTTTCAAACTAATTGGACTAACGTTTGTATTTGAAGCTAGATCTGCCATTGCCATTACAGCATATCTACCTTTTGTAGTAAGTTTCATAAATTAATGTTGTAATACAATAATTCTAAACCAATTCCTACTATAATAGTCGGATTTAAAAAAATTTATTTGACGCATCAAAACATGTTATAAGCTTTATCTTTTTTTGAGAATAATAATCAGTATTAAAAATGAAACCTAAAAGTTTAGAAATTTTTATACCAGGGCCCGCTGGCAGATTGGAAGCAAAATATTATAAAAATCCAAAATTTGGTTCACCTGTAGCAATAGTTTTACATCCTCATCCTCAATATGGTGGAACAATGAATAATAAAATAGTTCAACTAATGTATAATATTTTTCAAAAAAATGGTTTTTCTGTAATTAAAGTGAATTTTAGAGGTGTTGGAAAAAGCGATGGTGTTTTTGATAATGGTCAAGGAGAATTATCAGATGCAGCTGCAGCCCTAGATTGGATTGAAAGGCAAAATTTAGATTACAGTCAATGTTGGGTTTCAGGATTTTCATTTGGCTCATTAATATGCATGCAACTTATCATGAGAAGACCGGAAGTTAATCATTTTATATCTGTCTCTCCCCAACCTAATGTATATGATTTTTCTTTTTTAGCTCCGTGTCCAACATCAGGACAAGTCATATACAGCGAAAATGATGAGTTGGTAACTAAAGAAAGTATTATCGATTTAGATAATAGAATTAAGAATCAAAAAGGAGTAGAGGTACTTTTTTCAAAAGTAAAAAATTCTAATCATTTTTTCAAAAATAAAGAAAAAGAATTAACGATAGAAATAGAAAAATATATTAAAGAAAAAACTGCTCTTATTTAGATTTAATTATTTTACCACCAGTTGTTGGTTTTATACATCCTGTAGTTTCAGGAAAAGTAATGGGTAATTTAAGATAAGATCTTGCTGCTAGATAAGCAAAGGCTTGGGACTCTACAAAATCTCCGTCGGTTACATAATTATCAATATCTTCAAACATTAAAGGAGTTGGAGAGAAAATTAAATCTAGATGTATAGCTAAATCATTAATTCTATTAAATAAAAATTTGTTTTTTCTACCTCCTCCTGTTAATGTTACCGGTCGATGTAAATCTTTTACACCTTTGTTGTAGGTTGAAAAGTAATTAACTATTATACGGGCTGTATATTCCGTCAGTGTTGCAGCACCATCTTCAAGGGAAAGACCTTGCACAAACGAAATATCAAATTCTTTTATATCAAATGATTTAACGGTTTTATTTTTTTGGTGATATTTAGTAAAAAATTTTTTTAAAGCTTTTTCTAAAATGTTTCTATTTATTTTTCCAGATTTTGCCGTTAACCCATTTGTATCATAATTTTTTTTTGTCTTTAATCTCATCCACTTATCAATTAGACACATGCCTGGTCCAATATCAGAACCAGATAATTTTTCGTTACTCATAATAGTCGTTTCATTCGATACTCCTCCAATATTTAAAAAAATTCTTGAGTCGTTTTTACTCAATAATTTGTGAAAAATTGGTGTTAATGGCGCCCCTTTTCCTCCGTGGTCTAAGTCATTTTGTCTAAAATTATAAACTACATTTTTTTTTGAAAGTTGAGAGAGAAGTTTTCCATCACCTAACTGCCTAGAGATTTTTTCTGTTTCGTTATGATAAATAGTCTGACCATGAAAACCTATGAAATCCGGGTTTACTGTGGTTTTTTTTAAAATTTGCTTAACTGCTTTAGCGTGAAATAAGGTAATTTCTTTCTCAACATTTTTGATCTCTTTAGAAAATTTTTTTAAGTCTTTAGAACCTTTAATTTTATCCCTTAGTGTTGTTAAATGCTTATAAATATCTTTTGGATATTCAAAATATTTGTCTAAAATAACCTTATATTTGGACTTTCCATCTGTTTGTATAACTGATGCATCTACTCCATCCATAGAAGTTCCGCTCATTAAACCAAGGCTATAATAGCTTTTACTCATATGTATTTTTTAATTAATTTAAATCTAGTATATTGATTCTACACTGTTTTTTAAAAATATGGAAAATTCATTTCTAAAAGAATTCAAAGATAGAGAGTATTTCAATCAATGTACTAATTCGGAAGAATTAGGACATTTGATGAGTAAGAAGAAAATTAAAGCTTATATTGGTTTTGATTGTACAGCATCCAGTTTACATGTGGGAAGTCTATTGCAAATAATGTGTTTGAGACTTTTACAGAAATATGGTCACCAACCAATTGTTTTATTAGGTGGTGGTACTACAAGAATAGGAGACCCTTCTGGAAAAGAGGAAACAAGAAAAATACTTTCTGAAAAACAAATAGAAAAAAATATTAAAAATATTGAAAAAGTTTTTAAGATTTATTTAAAAACAAACAGTCCAAAATTAAAACCAATATTTGTGAATAACTACAAATGGCTTGGACAATTGAATTATATAAAATTTTTGAGGGAAATTGGAAAACATTTTACAATTAATAAAATGCTAAGCTTCGATAGTGTAAAATTAAGACTAGATAGAGAACAATCGTTGAGTTATATGGAATTTAATTACATGATCTTACAAGCTTATGACTTTCTTGAACTGAATAAAACTAAGAATTGTGTAATGCAAATAGGTGGCTCGGATCAATGGGGTAATATTGTGAACGGTGTTGAGCTTATTAAAAGACATTCTAGCAATCAAGTTTTTGGATTAACAACTCCTCTAATAACTTTAGCATCAGGAGCCAAAATGGGGAAAACTGAAAAAGGAGCTGTCTGGCTTGATGATAAACTTTTATCCTCTTATGATTATTGGCAGTTTTGGAGAAATACAGATGATAGAGATGTAATAAAATTTCTTAAAATGTTTACCGATCTAAAGTTAAACAAAATTGAAGAATTAAAAAATGAAAATATTAATAAATTGAAAATTATCTTAGCAAATGAAGCTACTTCGATGCTACACGGTAAGTCTGCGGCTACAAAAGCAGAAAAAACAGCAAAAGAAACTTTCGAGTCTGGTGGTTCTGGAATAGATCTTCCGGAAATTAAATTAAAAAAGAATGACTTAGAACATGGAATTAAAATTTTAGACCTATTATCTACAAATAAAATTATGTCTTCAAAAAGTGAAGCTAGAAGAGCAATTAAAAGTAATGCATTAAAAATTAATAATGAAATTTTAAATGAAGAAAATAAACTAATTCAACTAAGTGATTTCAACAATGAAAAAGTTTTAAAGATTTCTTTTGGTAAAAAAAAACACTACCTTCTTAAAATTATTTAGATTTTTTTTGTTTTTCTAACGCTTTAGTAATAAAACGCGGAGTCAATGTTTTAATTGGATTAATTGTAGTTTTTATTTTACCTGGCATTCCTTTCATTTTAAAGCTAACTCCAAACAATCCTTCGCCAACTTCTTTAGGAATTATAATTTTTCCGATAACAGGTATTTTAGACAAAAGTTTATTTAAATTTTTAGCTGGAACTAAAGTTCCTCTTAAACTAGTTAATCCTTTTTCTTCTTTATATCCTTCCATTAAAACAGATATACTTGGGCCTACAGCATAAAGTTCCTCTAATTTTAAAAATGCTTGATCAGTACTCATTTTAATTTCCATTTTTTCAAAAGATAAACCTTCTCCTTCGGCTAAATCAGCAAGACCGCCAAAATCTGCAAGGGATAAAAGTTTAACAACTCCTGGAGCATTCACTAATTTAAAATTTTCAATAATTAACTTTGAGGAAGATTTGTTATCTTCAATTATTGATGAGAAAATTAAAACTCCTTCAGATAATCCCTTAAAAAAACTATATTCAGAAAGCAAAGGCTGCGGCAGATCTGAATATACCTCTAAATATTTTTTTTTATTTTTTTTATCATTTTTCATGGAAATATCTAGAAATTTATTGTCTCCAAAATCTCCTTTTGATGAGATTTTTATAAATTTTCCTTTTTCTATAACTCCTATTAATCGAAAATTTTTAAGTTTTTTTGATAATGGTGTGTCAATATTTTTTAAATCAATTTCGATTTCCTTGCTGATATTTTTTAGAGGATTGTTTTTGGATTTTTGATTTAAAAATTTATTCAAATTCTTTGCATCATATTTATTCCCAAAAATTTTTATTTTTTTTCCAAATTCTAAAGTAAAATCATTCTTTAAATCATTTTTGTCAAAGGTTTTAACTTTAATTTTTTTAAGCGAAACTATATCTTTTTTTTTTATTTTAAGATTTTCTATTGAAATTAAATTTTTATTTTCTGAATACTTTAGCTCTTTTAGATTAAATTGGTTTTTTGTAGTATTAAGATTTAAAAAAATCTCAGCAACTTTATTAGGATCTTTTTTATAATTTATAAAATCAACTTTTAATTTATCTGCAAGTTCAAAATTTAAATTTATATCTAAGATTTCTTTAAAAAAATCATTTTTAAAATCATAATTTTGATAACGTTTCTTATCAATGCTATAGGTTCCTGAGCTGTAGATATGATTTTTTTTATCTGAGGCATAACGAACATTTAAATTAGAATCTTTCAAATACAAATTATTTATATTATTTTCTAGAAATGAACTTTTAATAGATTCATCAAGTTTAAATAATGAATCATTAATTTTGCCTTTATTAGTATAAACATAATTAGTAATTTTAAATGTTTTATCAAAAGTAATGTTTAAGAAATTCTCAAATTCACCAGTCAAATTCAATTCTTGATTTATAAATTTTGTATTTTTAAGAATTGATAAGTAGTTGATAATATTTTTTTTATTTATTTTAATTTCTGTAATGAAATCAGATTTTACACTTATTTCATTATCTCTCTTTATTTCTAAGTTTCCATTATTTATCAACAAACCATCTGTTTCACTTTTTATGTTTTTTATTAAGATGTCTGAAGAATCGCCAAAAAAATTAAAACTCGTATTTTTTAGACTTATGTTGTTGTTTATGACCCCTTCTATTTCTCTTACTTTCCCTTTAGCAATAAAATTATCGATCTCTAAATTGTCATTAAAATATAACTCCAAATTAATAACTAATTTACCATTTTTCACTTTATTGGATATCAAACTATTTAGGCTAGAAGGTTTTGTTTTAATAATGATCTTTTTTAATTGATTAATATTAATTTCTTCTGATGATATATTTATCTTATCAATTTTTGTTCTTGATTTAATCAATGAATAAAAATCTAAATAAACTCTGACGTTTTGAATTGGAATTGAGAGGTCTTTATAGATGAATTTTGGATTTTTTGTTTCTAGAAATAAATTTAAATCTTTAACACCAAATTTAAATTTAATTTTATCTAATTCTAATGAAATATTTTTATTTTTTTCTATAGCTTTCTCGGAAATAAATTTATTAAATTTATCAGTTTCAAAGCCTATTGTGGACAAAATAATCATCAAAAAAACTAAAAGAAAGAATAAAATAATACTTAAAATAAAAAATAGTTTTTTCATTATTTGTTTATTATTCCAGCTTCAATAAACTGATCAATGTTACCATTTAAAACATCCGATGGATTAGTGTTTTCAACTTTGTTTCTTAAATCTTTAACCAGTTGATATGGTTGCAATATATAAGATCTTATCTGATGGCCCCAGCCAATATCTGTCTTAGAACTTAACTGTTTTTGATTTTCTGCTTCTCTTTTTTGTATTTCATATTCATAAAGTCTTGCTTTGAGCATTTTAAAACAGGTCTCTTTATTCTTATGTTGAGATCTTTCGTTTTGACATTGAACAACAACTTTTGTTGGAATGTGTGTTATTCTTACTGCGCTATCAGTTGTATTAACATGCTGGCCTCCAGCTCCACTTGATCTATAAGTATCAATTCTTAAATCTTTTTCATCTATTTTTATATTAATATCATCTTCTACAGCTGGGTAAACCCAAACACTTGCAAAACTTGTGTGTCTGCGAGCGCCGCTATCAAAAGGGGATATTCTGACTAATCTATGAACTCCAGACTCACTTCTCATTAGACCATAAAGATAATCACCATTTACTTTCAATGTAGAAGACTTTATTCCAGCTTCTTCACCTTTATGTTCGCTTATGATTTCATATTTAAATTTTTTTTTATCAAACCACTTTAAATACATTCTTCTTAGCATATCCGCCCAGTCTTGGCTCTCCGTACCTCCAGCGCCCGCATGTATTTCAAGATAAATATTAAAATCATCATTTTCGCCTGAAAGAAAACAATTGATTTCATTTTTTTTAATTTGTTTTAACAGCTGTTCTATTTTATCGTCACAATCTTTTAAGATTTCATCGTTTTTTTCCTCTAGCGCTAAATTATATAAATCTCTTAAATTCTTAATTTCATTAGTAGAGCTTTTAAAAGAATTCAGAATATCTTCGTAAATTTTTTTTTCTTTTACAGTTTTTTTAACTTTTGATTTATCTTTCCAAAAATTTTTGCTTAATAGAATTTTTTCTAGTTCCTGTAATTTTAAATTAATATTATTTTTATCAAAGATACCCCCTGATATTATTCAGAGTTTTTTCCGCTTGGATCAATCTATTTTCAAAATTTTGCATTAGTAAAATTGTCTATATTTTATTAATTTATCATAACTATTAATTGATATTAATTTATTATTATCAATATTGTTAATATCTTTAGCTTTTAAAGCTTCAATAATTGTATTCTTATCGTCTAATGAAGGTTTTAATCCTGTATCGTAGTTTAAAGATGTTAAATAAATACCTTCAGGAATTTTAAATTCTTTAAAATCCTCTTTGTAAAGAGCGTTTTTAACAAAATCTTTAAATATAGGGAGGGCAGCTTTTGAACCGGTTTCATATTTTCCTAATGTTTTTGGATTATCAAAACCTACATATACTCCTATAACTAAATTTGAAGTAAAACCAATAAACCAAGCATCGTAATTGTTATTAGTTGTTCCAGTTTTTCCTGCCAAAGGGACTTTTAAATCTCTTAATTTTTTTGCCGTTCCTCTTTTAACAGTTCCCTCTAAGATAGAAGTCATTTGATAAGCTGTTTCTTCGCTAAACACTATTTCATTTTTATATTGAATTTCTGGAAAATTTTCTGAATTGTCTAAAAATTTATCACAGCCTAAACATTTTTTATTACTTAATTTAAAAATCGTTTCACCTCTTCTATCTTGAATTCTGCTAATCAAATTAGAGTTTACTTTTTTTCCTCCATTAACAAATGAAGCATAAGCTGAGGTAAGATTGATTAAAGACGTTTCTGCCGAACCTAGCGATACAGATAATAATTCTGGTATATCGTCGTAGATTTCTAGTTTATTTGATAATTTTAAAATCTTATTTAAACCCAGTGCTTTAGCAATCCTGACTGTCATTAAATTTCTTGAATATTCAATTCCTTTTCTTAATGTTGAAGGCCCATAAAATTTTTTTCCATAATTCTCGGGCTTCCAATCTTTTAAACCTACTCCCTGGCTTTCTACGAACGGGGCGTCTAACACTATTGAGTTAGGAGAATAACCATTTTCTAAAGCAGCTGCATAAACAATTGGTTTAAAAGCAGATCCAGGTTGTCTTTTGGCTTGAGTAACTCTATTAAACTCACTCGATCTAAAATTAAATCCACCAACTAAAGCTTTTACATCTCCAGTGTATGGCTCAATTACTACTATACCTCCATTTACTTTGGGGTATTGTTTTAAATTCCAAATATTATTTTCTTGCTTTACAAAAATAATATCTCCAACATTAAATCTATCAAAAATAGTTTTTTTATTTGGAATCGCCCATTTGAGTTTTTGTAAAACAATTTTTCCTTTAAATCCTTTTAAAGTTTTAAAATTTATCCCACTTTCATTAACCTCTAAAATCTCAACAGTTTTCCAATTTAAAGTTGGATCTATTTTAAAATTTTTAACTTTTTCTTCCCAGTTTGAATCTTTTAATTTATTTGTAATTGCCCCTCTCCATCCATGTCTTCTGTCGTATGATTCTATTCCATTTCTTAAAGATTTAATTGCTTGAATTTGATAATTTATATTTAAAGGTGTCCTTATAGACAATCCTTCAGAATAAAGTTTTTTAAACCCATACTTTTCTTTTATAGATCTTCTTACTTCCTCAGTATATGAATTTGCTTCATTAACAATTTCTATTTTTCTTCTTTTCAATTTAATTGGAGAGTTTTTAAAATTTTTTAATTGTTCTTTAGTAATGTAGTTATTGTCCTCAAGATTTTGAATTACTAAATTTCTTCTAAATTTAGCAACATCATAATATTTAAAAGGATCATATTTACTTGGAGCTTTAGGTAATGCAGCTAACAAAGCTGCTTCTGTATAATCTAAATCTTTTACAGATTTGTCAAAGTACTCTAAGCTCGCTGCGGCTATTCCGTAAGCTCCTTGGCCAAGATAAATTTGATTTAAGTATAGTTCTAAAATCCTCTCTTTTGAGTAAGCACGCTCAATTCTAAAAGCTAGTATAGCCTCTTTAATTTTTCTATTTAATGAAACTTCATTTGTTAATAAAAAATTTTTAGCAACTTGTTGTGTGATAGTGGAAGCGCCTTCTAATCTTTTGTTTTCGCTTATGTTTTTTAAATTTTTAAATAATGCTCTTAATATTCCTTTAGCATCAATACCTGGATGATTGAAAAAATTTTTATCTTCTGCAGATAAAAATGAATTTACAACTTTTTTGGGAACTGATTCAAAGGGTATAAATAATCTCTTTTCTAAAGCGTATTCAGCAATCAACTTTCCATCGCTAGAATATACTCTGCTTGAAATTGGAGGTTGATAAGTAGATAATTTTTTATAATCAGGTAACCCAATAGAAAAATACCAAAGTGTAGAGAAAGAGAAAAATAAACAAATTACTATAAATATAATAAAAAATTTAATTGAAAAATTTAGAAATTTTAACATCTTTGATAAGGTAATGCATAAAATTTGGCTTTCTTAGGGCATGATGAAAATATTATGGGTGCAATTAATGATAAAATTGTATACTATTTGTCTATGTTAAAATTCAAAATTACAAAATTAAACCCTTTAAATAGAATTCACTTAAAATGGAAAAAAATTTATATATCGATGCTTCGCATCCAAATGAAACTCGTATCGTTCTCAAATCTAACTCATCAATTGAAGAATATGAGTTTGAAGATAAAAATAAGTTAAATTTTAAAAATAATATTTATCTTGGAACTGTTAGTAGAATAGAGCCCTCTCTACAGGCAGCATTTATCAACTTTGGAAGAATTAGACATGGCTTTTTAGCCTTTAACGATATTCAATCAAATTATTATCAAATTCCTTCTGAAGATAAAGAAAAAATTAGAGATGCTGAAGAAAAAATAAGAGAAAATCTTAAAAATAAAAATTTAGAAGACGTTCCTAAAGATGAAAATAATAATACATCATCAGAGGTAAATGAAGAAGATAAAAATTCAGTTAAAAATCATGAGGAAATAAAAAAAGAATATAGAGAAGAATTAAAAACTTCCTATGGTCTGAAAAGATATAGAATACAAGAAGTTATAAAGCCCGGCCAAGTAATATTGATACAGGTGATTAAAGAAGAGAGAGGTCAAAAAGGAGCTGCTCTTACAACGTTTATATCTTTAGCTGGAAAATATATAGTTTTAATGCCCAACACTCCCAAAGGTGGAGGAATATCAAGAAAAATTTTTAACTCTTCTGATAGACAAAAAATGAGAGCTATTTTAAACCAAATTGAAATCCCAAAAAGCATGGGTATCATAGTGAGAACTGCTGGTGCTAATAAAACAAAAAATGAAATAGAAAAAGACTTTCAAAATACACTAAAAACTTGGGAAGAAATAAGAGATAAAGCTTTAGATTCTAATGCGCCATCTTTGATATATGAAGAAGGAGACATCATTAAACGTACCATAAGAGACACATACGATAATGAAACAAAAAATGTATATATTGATGGCAATGAAGCTTACCAAAAGGCAAAAAAATTTATGAAAGAATTGATGCCTAAAAATGTAAAAAATATAAAAAAATATAGAGGAAAAATTCCTCTCTTTCATGATGCAAATATTGAAAAAGAATTAAATAATATCTTTGAACCTACTGTTAAATTAAAATCAGGTGGATACTTAGTCATAAATCCCACTGAAGCCCTTGTGGCAATTGATATAAACTCTGGACAATCTACTAAACAAATCAACATTGAAAAAACAGCATTAAATACAAATCTTGAAGCAGCTGAGGAAATATCTCGACAGATAAAACTTAGAGATTTGTCCGGTTTAATTGTAATTGATTTTATAGACATGATGAATTTCTACAATAGAAGAACAGTAGAAAAGAAAATGAGAGAAAGCATAAGAAAAGATAGAGCTCGAATTCAAGTGGGTAGAATTAGTAATTTTGGTTTATTAGAAATGACAAGACAGAGACTGCGAGAAGCTTCAATAAACTGGGAAACTATATTGTCTTTGGAATCTTTTGCTCAAAAAATTATAAAAAAAATTGAACTTGTTGCTTTTAATAATAAAGTAAAAATTATTAAAGCTTACATCCCCGAAAAAGTAAAATTATACATTGATAATAAACTTTCTAAAGAAATTGAATATTTCGAAAAGAAATATACATTCAAAATTAATTTGTTAGCTGATACTAAGCTAATTATTCCTGAATATAAGATTGAACTTTTGAACAAGTCAAAAAAAATTATTAATACAATTGAAAATCTCGATAAAATTAATGAATTTAAAGAAAATTTAAAAGAAAATAAAAAATCATATAAGCTTAAAAATGAAAATAAAATAAATCTAAAAAAATCAAAAAAAATTAAACCTATAAAAAAGAAAACTAGGAAATTACGAACATTGTGGCTTAGAAGAAAAAAAATAGCTTAAATCAAACCATCAGTTGGAGAACTTGGTATTGCAAAATAATTTTTTTTCATTCTTCCAGCTAAATAAGAATCTCTTCCAGAAATTACTGCATTCTTAAACGCTTTAGCCATTTTTATTGGATTTTTTGAGTTTGCAATTGCGCTATTAATTAAAACACCATCACAACCCATTTCCATTGCTATTGTCGCATCTGATGCAGTGCCTATACCAGCGTCTACAATTACAGGAATTTTTGATTGTTTAATTATTAAAGAAATATTAACTTTATTTTGTAAACCCAAACCTGAACCTATCGGAGACCCTAAAGGCATAATTGCTGACGCACCAAAATCTTCTAATTTTTTAGCCAATAAAACATCATCGGTGCAATAAACCATAACTTTGAAACCTTCTTTAACAAGAATTTTTGTTGATTTAAGTGTTTCAATCATATTTGGATACAAAGTTTTTTTATCCCCTAGGACTTCTAGTTTTACTAATTTCCATCCACCCATTTCTCTGGCTAGCCTTAATGTTCTTAGAGCTTCTTCTGAAGTAAAACATCCAGCTGTATTCGGCAAATAAATAATTTTCTTCGGATTAAGATAGTCAGTTAGAATTGGTTTTTTTTTATCAAGAATATTTACACGTCTCACTGCTACTGTAACCATATCTGCTCCCGACTCTTTTACTGCCCGAGCTGTTTCTCTAAAATTTTTATACTTACCAGTTCCAACAATTAATCGAGATTTTAATTTTTTATTAGCAACTTTAAAAATGTCTTTCTTCAAACTATCCTCCTCCTATAAAATGTACTACTTCTAATTTATCATTATTTTTCAAATATTTTTTTTTATAATTCGACTTTGGGATGATAATTCCGTTATGTTCTATAGCTACTTTTTTACTGTGAAGCTTAATTTTTTTTAACAACTCGTAAATTGTTGTTTTAGGTTTTATTGTGACTTTTTTCCCATTTAAGTGTATTTTTGCCATAATTGAGTTAACTAGGTAATTTATAAAATCAAAGATGAATAAAATTATAATTCTTAACGGACCAAACCTCAACCTTTTAGGTGAACGAGAAAAAGAAAAATACGGTAGTATTACATTAAAAGATATTGAAAATAATTGTAAAGAATTTGCTAAAAAAAATAATATTGATCTTTCTTTGTTCCAATCAAATATCGAAGGAGAATTAGTTGAAGAAATTCAAAAGGCAAGAAAAGAACAACATGGCTTAATCATAAACGCTGGTGCCTACACACATACTTCAGTAGCTATACATGATGCACTGAAAGTGCTTAAAATACCTGTGGTCGAATTACACATAACTAATATTTACAATAGAGAAGAATTCAGGCATAAATCACTGATAAGTCAATTAGCAACTGGTATTCTATGTGGGTTTGGAACTGAAGGTTATATCATGGCATTACAAGCAATGAAAAATTATTTAAAAAAATGAAAATAGATAAAAGATTGATTAAAGAACTAGTTGACCATTTAAGTGAATTTAACTTAACTGAACTAGAATACCAAGACGGTGAAACAAAAATTAAAGTTTCAAAAGCATCAAAAGGAATAGAACAAAGTAAAACAGGTGCGATAGTATCTCCAAATAAAGCAGTTCTCAGTGAGTCAGATGACTCTGACGGAGTAAGAGTTAAATCACCAATTATTGGAACCGCTTATTTAGCTCCTGAACCTGGTGCAAAAAAATTCGTTCAAGTTGGAGATAAAATAAAAAAAGGCCAAACTGTAATGATAGTTGAGGCAATGAAAACAATGAACCATGTTCCTTCAACAAGTGATGGAACAGTTAAAAAAATTCTAGTAAACGATGGTCAACCGGTGGAGTTTGGCCAACCATTAATTGTTCTAAAATAAAATATAATGTTCAAAAAAGTATTGATAGCTAACAGAGGTGAAATTGCTGTTAGAATAATAAGAGCATGTAAAGAATGGGGCATTGGAACTGTAGCTGTTCATTCAGATGTAGACTCTGATGCTATGCATGTAAGATTAGCAGATGAAAGTGTTTGTATAGGATCTCATCAGCCTCAAAATAGTTATCTAAATGTTTCTTCAATTATGTCTGCGGTAGATTTAACAAATGCAGAAGCTATTCATCCTGGATATGGTTTTTTATCTGAAAATGCAAAGTTTGCTGAAATGGTTAATAAACATGGAATTAAATTTATTGGACCAAGTGCTGATTTAATTTCTAAAATGGGAGATAAAATTGAAGCAAAAAGAATAGCAAAAAAATATGGTTTACCGATAATCGAAGGTTCTGAAGGGGCAGTTAAATCATTCTCAGAAGCAAAATCAATATGTAAAGAAATTGGTTACCCAGTATTGATAAAAGCAGCAGGAGGAGGAGGTGGAAAAGGAATGAAGATTGTTGAGGAAGAGAGTCAATTAGAAAATTTATTTTTAACAGCAAAAAATGAAGCCAAGAAATATTTTGGAAACAATGAGTTGTATATTGAAAAATATTTTAAACACCCAAGACACATTGAAGTGCAAATAATGTCTGGAAAAAATAAAACTGTCCATCTAGGAGAAAGAGATTGCTCAGTTCAAAGACGACACCAAAAATTAATCGAAGAAACTCCAAGTCCAGTCTTAACCGATGAACAAAGAAAAAATTTATTGGAAAAAACAGTAAAAATGGTCGAGCAAATTGGTTACGAAGGCGCTGGAACAGTAGAATTTATTTATGAAAACGGAAAGTTCTATTTTTTAGAAATGAATACAAGAGTTCAAGTTGAACATCCTGTAACAGAAGTACAAACAGGAATTGATATCGTCAAAGAACAACTGTCCGTAGCATTTACAGGGGAAACTGCTTTGAAACAAAGTGATATAGATCCAAGAGGTCACTCTATTGAATGTAGAATAAACGCAGAAAACCCAGCTTTAGATTTTCAACCAAGTCCTGGAACAATTAGTGTATGCCATCAACCATCTGGTTTTAGAACTCGAGTAGATGGTTCAATTTTTCAAGGATGTAAAATTACTCCTTACTATGACAGTTTAATAGCAAAAGTTATTTGCAAAGGAAGAAATAGAACCGAAGCAATTCAAAGAACTTTAAGATCTTTAGACGAATTTGTTTTAGAAGGAATTACAACCACAATAGATCTGCACAAAAAAATATTAAATCATAAAAAATTTTTAGATTCTAGCTTTGATACCAATTGGTTAAGTAAAGAGAAATTCTACTAAACATTATTGCAATTTACTAGTTGTAGATCATAGATAGCATGGTCAAAAGGAGCTATCGTTGGATCTGATGCAAATGTCCAACCATTAAAAATAAAAACCTTTTCATTTTGGTTTTCTGACATATCTTTGACTTGTAAGTAAGCAACACTATTATTTTTATTTTCTGAGTTTATTTTTCCACATTTTAATACTTTGATTTCAAGTGGGCCGAATTTTTTTATCTCGCCTAAATTAATTACAATTTCAGAAGTTTTAGCGGTAATCTTATCTAAGCCAATAAATTTTGCGCTGGATAAGTTGTTTTTTGATAGAATCTTTTTTTTGTCTTTAATACCTTCATTGCTTGTTACGTCATTGTTTAAATCTTCTACTTCCTCAAAACTTGGTTTTAATTCATTTAAATTAATAAGAGGTGAGGTTGAAACTTTGTCTTCGGCCAAAGATGATAAATTATAAAAAAGTAAAAGAAAGAATGATAAAGCAAATCTATTATTTCCAAGTTTCATATTTCTTAAGTTTGTTATTCTTTTTTATCTTTATAGGCTTGTAAGCATCTTTAAACCCAGTTTTATTTTCTAAATGTTTTTTTTGCCAATTATATTTTTTCTCATTATTGTTAGGAATCTTGTCTATTGTATGATGCATCCACATAAACCAATCAGAAGTAATTTTTGTGGCCTCAACATTATTAGAATATATCACCCATCGTTCATTCTCTTTATTTTTATAGTACTTATTTCCAAATTCATCTTTACCCACAAATTTTCCAAAAAATAATGTCTTTAGAAAGGTTCCAAATGTCTGTCTATTCCACCAAGTAAAAAATATTTTTAAATTCATTTTTTTGATTTTTTTAAATCCACACAATTAATAAGTGTATAATTATATATATCAGACACTTATTATATTTGCTATATATCTTTAATAAACAGATTCCTTTTCTAAAATGAAAAAATTTATAGTTGAAACTTATTATACGTGTACCTTTAAAACAGTGCATACATTGAATGATCTTAATGATAAAGAATTGTCAAAAATTGACTCTAGAAAGGATGGAGAAGTTGAGGTTATTGATGTTAAATTAAACAACCGTAAAACAAAAAAGGTTGGAGATAAAAATAAATCTTCAGAAAAAATCAAAAAAACTGATAGTCCATTGTCCTCATCTATTTCAAATAAAATTATCGACTCTAAAAATCAAAATATTAATAATGATGTTAATCCAATAAAAGTAAAAAATAATGCAAGATTTAAAATGCCTGACCGTAGAAAAGGCTATATTCAAAAAGCGCAAATTGGAGATCATAAAGTTTATTTACACACTGGCGAATATGATGATGGAAAGATAGGTGAGATCTTCATAGATACAAATAAAGAAGGTGAATTAGTTAAAGCCATGATGAATAATTTTGCGATTGCTATATCTCTTGGTTTACAATATGGAGTTCCGCTTGATGAGTATGTAGATGCGTTTATTGATACCAAATTTGAGCCGTCTGGAAATGTAATTGGTAATGATAGAATTTTAAGCGCATCTTCAATCTTAGATTATGTATTTAGAGAACTCGCCATTTCATATTTAGGAAAAGAGGAACTAGCTCACACCCCTTCAATTGCCAGTACTAAAGACATAGCCAATGAAAGTACGGATGATAAATTCCTAAAAATTGTTAAAAATATAACCTCAAAAGGTTTTGTAAGAAGTAATTACGAAGAAAAACTGGTTGATCTTTCTGATGTAAGAATCAATCTAAAATCTAAAAATTAATTTTTTTTAATATCGATCTTTATTCCAAGTTCTTTTAATTGTTTTGCTTCAACTTCGGAAGGAGCTTTCATCATTAAATCTTCAGCATTCTGATTCATGGGAAATAGTGTTATCTCTCTTATATTTTTCTCGTTTGCAAGTAACATTACAATCCTATCTATACCTGGGGCTATTCCTCCATGTGGTGGCGCTCCATAGCTTAATGCATTCAACATTCCACTAAACTTTTCTTCAACTAGTTTTTTATCATACCCCGCAATTGAAAAAAGTTTATACATTAATTCAGGCATATGATTTCTTATTGCTCCTGAAGATAGCTCAACTCCATTACAAACAATATCATATTGAAATGCTTTTATTTCTAAAGGATTATTAAAATCCAACTTATCTGCGTCTCCTTGTGGCATTGAAAAAGGATTGTGGCTAAATTTAACTTTTTTAGTCTGTTCATCTAACTCATACATCGGATAATCAACAATCCAACAAAATGCAAATTGATCTTCATTAATTAAATTTAAATCTTTTGCAATTTTATCTCTAGCGATTGATAAAATTCTTTCGACTTCACTAACTTTCCCACAGGCTAAAAATATACTATCTCCTACTTC
>JACWDZ010000011.1 GCA_014653815.1 Pelagibacterales bacterium SAG-MED29
ATTGGAAAGAAGATTCAGAAAGAAGAGATTTTACTATTAATGCAATTTATTTAGATATAAATGGAAAAATATTCGACCCTCAATTGGGCACTATAGATTTAAAAAACCATAGCATCAAATTTATTGGTGATCCGCAAAAAAGAATCGAAGAAGATTATTTAAGGATTATACGTTTTATAAGATTTTCTCTGGAGCATGAAAGTAAAATTGAACAAACAACAATTGAAGCTATTAAGTTGAATTTAGATGGAATTAAAAAAATTTCTAAAGAACGAATTTTAAGTGAATTATTTAAGATTTTGCGTACAAAAAATTTTGTTAAATTAAACAACCACAAGCAATTAAAAGATATTTTTTCAATGATTTTTGCTGAATTTAAATATTTAGAGAGATTGAATAAATTAGGCACTATTATTAATCAATCAAACATTGATAAAGAAACCTTGTTGGCTGTATTACTAATAGATGAAAAAAATAATCATGAATACTTTTCACATAAATATAATGTCTCAAATGAATTGAAAGAAAGCCTTAACTTAATTGCAAAAAACTTTATAAACTTTCAAAAAAATAAAGGCTTCTTTTTAAAAAATCTAAAAAAGAATATTTATTTTTTTGGTAAAACACATTTAATCAAACTAAATGCCCTTTATTTTGCAAGTATCAAAAAAGCAAAACTGATAGATTATTTAAATGTATTAAATAATATAAAAAAACAAGATATTCCTAAATTTTCTTTCGATGGAAATTACTTGCAAAAAAAAGGAATGAAAGAAGGGGCCTTAATTGGTAAAACTTTAAAACTAATAGAAGATGAATGGCTCGATAATGATTTTAGAATTTCAAATAAAAGAGTCCTAGAAATTATTAAAGCTCAAAATCATTAGATGTATTCAACGTCTTCTATCTCTAAATTTTTTTCACCTGATGGTGTGTTAACATTTACTATGTCATTTTTATTTTTGCCAATTAAAGCTTTACCAATTGGACTTTTGTAAAAAATTAAATTTTTTGAAATATCAGCTTCATCTTGCCCAACTAACTTGTAAGAGATTTTTTTTTTTGACTCTAGATCTTGAACTTTTACTGTAGATCCAAAGATAACCTTTCCATCATTATCGATTTTAGTAACATCAATAACATTGGCTCTAGCTATCAAGTCGTTAATTGTAATCACTCTACTTTCAATTAAAGCTTGCTGTTCTTTAGCAGCATGATATTCAGCATTTTCTTTTAAATCTCCATGAGATCTTGCCTCTGCAATGGCTTCAACTACTTTAGGTCTTTGAATATTTTTTAAATCTTCTAATTCAGATTTTAAATCTTTAAGACCAGTAACTGTAATAGGCTCTTTATCCATAATTTATTTCCATTTAGCATGAGGGGGCAGAGACATTAATATTGAATCTATATTTCCCCCTGAATTTAACCCAAATTTTGTACCTCTATCATATAAAAGGTTAAACTCGACATACCTTCCTCTTTTCATTAATTGTTTTTCTTTATCTTTTTGATTCCATTTTGAATTTTTTTTTCTTTCAATAATTTTTCTAGATATGTTTATAAAAGATAACCCAAGTTCCCTTACAAATTTAAAGTTTTTAATCCAATTACCAGTTTCATAATCAAAAAAAATTCCTCCAATTCCTCTAATTTCTTTTCTATGAGGTAAATAAAAATATTCATCACACCATTTTTTATACTTTTTATAATTTTTTTTATTTTTAAGACATGTCTTTTTTAACATATTGTGAACCAACTTCTTTTCTTTTGCATCTTGATGACTTGGGGTTACATCCATTCCTCCACCGAACCATTCTTTATTCGTTACTATAAATCGTGTGTTAAAATGTATTGCAGGTATCTTAGGATTCTTCATATGAGCAACAACTGAGATGCCTGATGCCCAATATTTTCCATTTTTTTTTGCACCTAATATTTTATCTCTAAAATTTTTTGAGAATGTTCCTGAAACTGTAGATTTATTCACTCCAACCTTTTCAAATAAATTTCCTTTAGATAGTAAAAAAGATGTTCCTCCACCTTCATTTTTATTTTTTTTATTCCACTCTCTTCTTATAAATTTTGTCTTTCCTTTCTCAAGAAATTCAAATTCTTTACAAATTTGGCTTTGTAAATAAGAAAACCAACTATCAGTCATTTTTTTTCTAAAATCAGAATTTATCATTATCTTAACAATTATTTTGTCTTAAAGCCTCTGAAGCTGCTATAGCAACTGTTATAGCAACGTTAAGAGAACGAGTTTTTTTACTAATGGGAATTTTCAATTTATCTTTTATTGTTTGATGTAAATGTTTAGGAACACCAGAGCTTTCTCTTCCAAACAAAAGTATATCGCTGCTTTTAAATTTAAATTTAAGATATGATCGTTTTGCTTTTGTAGTCATTAAAATAATTCTAGATTTTGAGTTTTTTTTTAAAAACATATCATAGTCTCCGTATCGAAAAATTTTGCTTAACCCAATATAGTCCATTACCACCCTTTTAAACCTGGAGTCTTCCAAGCTAAAACCACATGGTTCAACAATATGTAGTTTTAACCCCAAACATGAGCTTAATCTTATTATTGCAGCAGTGTTTTGAGGTATGTCTGGTTTATAGAGAGCTATGTGCATTATTTTTCCCTATTTTCCTTAATTTATGTGTCATTCTGACCCTAGTAAATATAAAAATTTAGATTTATTAAATACTTACATTATAAACACATACATAATAAATGAGCAAAGAAGAAAAGAAAATAAATCGAAGAGATTTTTTATTTACTGCTAGTTACACTGTTGGAGCAGTAGGTCTAGGAGCAGTAGTCTGGCCTTTGGTACACCAAATGAATCCTGATAAAGCGCAGCAAGCTCTTGCAACAACTGAGGTTGATATAAGTCAAATTGAACCAGGTCAATCAGTTACTGTATTGTGGAGAGGAAAACCAGTTTTTCTAAAAAGAAGGACAGAGCAAGAAATAACCGAAGCAAGGTCTGTTAGTTTACAAGATTTACCTGATCCTCAAAAGGACGAAGATAGAGTTAAAAAAGGTAAAGATGAATGGTTAGTAATGTTAGGAGTGTGTACGCATCTAGGCTGTGTGCCTTTAAAAGATAAAGGGGATTATAAAGGTTGGTTTTGTCCATGCCATGGTTCTCATTATGATTTATCTGGTAGGATTAGAAAAGGACCAGCACCAACAAATATGGAGATACCCAAATTTGAATTTGTAGATAATAATACTATTAAGATTGGATAATAAATTTTTATGAGTGATCAAGAATATACACCAAAATCGAAAGCTGGAAAATGGTTTAATGACCGTTTACCATTATTAACTTTAGGGGCTCATTTGACCGATTATCCAACTCCAAAAAATTTGAACTATTGGTGGACTTTTGGCGGAATATTAACCTTCTGTTTATTAACTCAAATTATAACAGGAATTGTTTTAGCGATGCATTATGTTGCCCATGCAGATCTAGCATTTGCAAGTGTCGAGCACATTATGAGAAATGTAAACTATGGTTGGTTAATAAGATATATTCATAGCAATGGTGCTTCAATGTTCTTTCTTGCTGTTTATATTCATATTTTTAGATCTATGTTCTATGGTTCTTACAAATCTCCAAGGGAAGTGATTTGGATTATTGGTTTATTAATTTATTTATTAATGATGGCAACTGCTTTTATGGGCTATGTTCTACCCTGGGGTCAAATGAGTTTTTGGGGGGCGACTGTAATAACAAGTTTGTTTAGCGCGATACCTTTAGTAGGAGAAAGTATAACAACTTGGTTATGGGGAGCTTATTCTGTAGATAATCCTACCTTAAATAGATTTTTTAGTTTGCATTACTTATTTCCTTTTTTAATTTCAGGATTAGTAATTCTACATATCTGGGCATTACACGTTCCAGGTAACAATAATCCTATCGGAATAGATTTAAAAAAACCTTCTAAAGATACTGTGCCTTTTCATCCTTACATCACCATCAAAGATGCTTTTGCTTTATTGTTATTCATGATTATTTTTTCTGGATTTGTATTCTTTTCACCAAATGTATTAGGTCACTCAGACAACTATATTCCAGCTAATCCATTAGTTACCCCAGCTCATATAGTTCCTGAATGGTATCTGCTACCATTTTATGCAATATTAAGATCTGTTCCGGATAAATTAGGTGGAGTAATCTTAATGTTTGGATCAATATTTATTCTTTTTGTTCTTCCTTGGTTAGACACATCAAAAGTTAGGTCTGCAGTGTTTAGACCTATGTATAGATATTTTTATTGGATATTTGTAGTTGATGTTTTATTGCTAGGATATATGGGAGCAATGCCTGCAGAGGGTATTTATTTAACTTTAGCAAGAATTGGAACTATTTATTATTTTTTACATTTTATAATCGTTTTACCAGTTGTAGGCTTATTAGAAAAAACTGATCCAGTACCTATGAGTATATCTGCACCCGTTTTATCAAGCGGCGCAGACCCAGCTTTAGCTAAGAAGGATTATGATAAGATTTAACTCTAAAAGATTAATTATTGTAATTTTATCAACACTAATCTTTATTAAGCCTTTATTCAGCGCAGAAACTATTGATCCAATAAAAGTTAATTGGAGCTTTAAAGAATTAACCGGTAAATTTGACAGAGCTTCATTACAAAGAGGTTTTCAAGTTTACAAGGAAGTGTGTGCATCTTGCCATTCAATGCAATATTTGAGCTATAGAAATTTAGGTGAGCCCGGAGGCCCAGAATTTACTCAGGAAGAAGTAAAAGCAATTGCAGCTAGTGTTGAAATTGAGGATGGCCCAGACAGTCAAGGAGAGATGTTTACAAGGCAAGGTAAACCATCAGATAAATTTAAGAGCCCATATCCAAATGTTGAGGCATCAACAGCTGCAAATGGTGGAGCTTACCCCCCTGATATGTCAGTACTTGTTAAAGCTCGACCAGGTGGAGCAGATTATATGTATTCAGTTTTAATGGGATATGAAGAGCCGCCTGCAGGCATGAAGTTAGATGATGGTGTTTATTATAATAAATACATGATTGGTCAAAAAATAAAAATGGCGTCACCACTTTCTGATGGCATTGTAGAGTATTCTGATGGCACAGAAGCTACCATGGATCAAATGGCGAAAGATGTAACCACATTCTTAGCATGGGCTGCAGAACCAGAATTAGAAGTCAGACACAAACTTGGAATTAAAGTTATTATATATTTAATACTTTTGACTATCTTAGTTTATTTAAGCATGAAGAAGATTTGGTCACGGGTTGACTCTGAAATATAAAACATCTCCATCTTTAACAATATAATCTTTACCTTCTATCCTTAACTTTCCATTTTCTTTACATTTTTCTGCGCTACCAAATTTTATGAAATCTTTACAAGTTACAGTCTCAGCTCGAATAAAATTTTTTTCAAAATCAGTATGAATTACGCTTGCCGCTTTAGGAGCTAAAGTATTTTTTTTAACAGTCCAAGCTCTACTTTCTTCTGGACCTGAAGTAAAAAAAGTATCTAATTTTAAAAGATCATAACCTTCTCTTATCAATTGATTAAGACCAGTTTTATTTAACCCTATTTCCTTCATAAACGTTTCTTTCTCATTTTTATCTAAACCCATAATCTGATCTTCTATATCAGCACAAATACTAACAATTTTTTCGTTAGGGTATTTCGATTTGATGCTTTCTGTAAATTTGTTTCCTTTTGTTAAACTTCCTTCGTCAACATTACAAACAATTATTTTAGGTTTTATGCTTAATAGTCCTATATTAGATAAAAATTTATTTTCATCTTCATTGTTATACGTTGAATCTTTATTTTGATTTAACTGTTCTAATTTTTTTTCCAATATCTCTATTTCTTTTTCATTAAGAAGTTTTTTTTTCCCTTTTTCTAATTTTTTTTGAATAATATCGATGTCAGAAAGCACGATCTCTGTTTTTATTGTCTCTAAGTCGTTTGAAGGATCTATCTTTGAATTCACGTGAGTAATCTTATCTGATTCAAAGCACCTCACTAAGTGTATAATAGCATCTACTTCTCTTATATGAGAAAGAAATTTATTACCTAAACCTTCTCCTTTTGAGGCACCTTTTACTAATCCAGCTATATCAACGAAAGTGATATTAGTGTAAATCTTTTTTTTAGATTTAGATAATTTTGACAAGAGGTCTAATCTCTCATCAACTACATCTACTACGCCAATGTTAGGATCGATTGTGCAAAAAGGAAAATTTGCAGCTTCTGCATTTTTTGAAGCAGTCAGTGCATTGAAAAGAGTAGACTTACCGACGTTAGGAAGCCCAACAATTCCACATTTAAATCCCATTAAGATTTTGATTAACTTTGCTTGAGAATAAGTCGATTTTTTTATCAATAAGAGTTGGTATTAATTTTACAATATTCTCAGCAATTTCTTTTATTTTTTCCTCTTCATCTTCTTTAAAATCCTCCAGAACATGATTATTAACTTTGTTTTTTTGTTTAGGATGGCCTATTCCAATCCGCACTCTTGAATAATCTTTTCCAATAAACTTATCAATCGACTCGATTCCATTATGACCAGCGCTACTACCACCAAATTTTGCTTTGATTTTCCCAAAATCAATATCCATGTCATCATGAAAAACAAAAACATTTTTTGCATCAATTTTAAAGTAGTCGATTAATTCCTTAATTGCTGTTCCTGAATTATTCATAAAAGTTAAAGGTTTGATAGCGTAAATTTTTTTGGACTCTATATTTCCTGTTGTTAGCAATCCTTTGAATTTTGGTTTTTGTTTTGATAGTTTGAAATGCGCATTGACTGCATCGATAATTTTAAAACCAATATTGTGTCTGTTATTAACATTATTAGAACCAGGATTTCCTAATCCGACGAGTAAAAGCATATTAATTATTTCTTTTCAGCAGGTTTTTTATCACCAGCAGGTTTTTTATCACCAGCAGGTTTTTTATCACCAGCAGGTTTTTTATCACCAGCAGCGGCTTCTTTTCCTTTTTCATCTTTTTTAGCTGGATCACCATCTTTAGCTGTTACTTCTTCCCCTTCAGCAGGAGTCTCTCCTTCTGCACCTTCTACAGCTTCGCCTTCAGCAGGTTTTTCAGGTTCTTTAATAATTGTTGGAGCTGCAACTGTTGCAATTACGAAATCTCTGTCAGTTATTGTAGGGACTATGTTCTCTCCTAATTTCACTGAAGAAATTTTTAAACTTGTTCCAATATCTGTGCCTTTCAAATCAATAGTGATATTGTCAGGTATACTTTCTGCTGGGCATTTTAACTCTACTGTTCTTCTAACTATGTTTAGAACTCCACCTCTTTTTAATCCTGGAGAGTCAGGATGATTAATAAATTTAACTGGTATTTCTAAAACAATTTTTTTACCAGATACTACTCTCATAAAATCAATATGAATAGGCTCTTCAGAGATCACATGATAAGCAACATCTCGAGGTAAAACTTTTTCCTTTTTTCCTTCAACATCAAGTTCTAAAACTTTAGATAAAAAATTATCAGATTTAATTATGTCTCTTACAGCTTTTTTTTCAATAGAAATTTTTTGATTAGGATCTTTTCCTCCATACAAAATTGCTGGAATAAATCCAGTTGCTCTCAATTTATTAATTGAACTAGATGAAGTACTCTCTCTTTTTATTGCTTTTAAGTTGCTCATTTAATCTTTTGTTGGAGAAGCTATATAACTTAACTTATTTCATAAAACAAGTGTTAATTGAATAAATCTGATACAGAGTTCGAATTAGCTATTCTTTTAATTGCTTCAGACATTAGAGAAGATATAGACAAGACCTCTATTTTAGAGTTATTTTTAATTTTTTGAGAATTATCAATTGTGTCAGTGATTATAAGTTTTTTTATTTTAGAATTTTTAATTTTTTTTGCAGCATCTCCACTTAAAACGGCATGTGTAATAAAAACATAAACTTCATTAGCTCCACTTTTCTTTAAAGCATCAACTGCATTTATAATAGTTCCCCCGCTATCAATAATATCATCAACAATAATGCATGTTTTGTTTCTTACATCTCCAATAATATTCATGACTTGAGATTTTCCCGGCGCAGGTCTTCTTTTGTCAATAATTGCAAGATCAGCTTTTATTCTTGTAGCTAAAGCTCTAGTTCTTTGAACTCCACCAACGTCAGGTGAAACACAAATTAATTTTTTGTTATTAAGTTTTTTTTTAATATGTTTTGCAAAAAGAGGAGTGGTAAACAAGTTGTCTACCGGCATATCGAAAAATCCTTGAATTTGTCCAGCATGTAAATCAACTGTAACAACTCTACTTGCACCTGCGTTAGTAATTAGATTAGCAACTACTTTTGCAGAGATAGATGTTCTTGGAGCAACTTTTCTATCTTGTCTAGCGTAACCGAAATATGGAATAACAGCAGTAACATTTTTTGCTGAAGATCTTTTTAATGCATCAATAACAAGAAGGAGTTCCATTAAGTTGTCATTTGCAGGATTTGAAGTAGATTGAATTACAAAAACACTATTGCCTCTAATATTTTCATTGATTTCTATATAGATTTCACCATCAGAAAATCTTCTGATATTAGTATTAACTAACTTTAGCTTTAATTTTTTTGAGATATCTTTGCTTAACTTGAGATTGCTAGTTCCAGATAAAATTTTCATGAAGTATAGTTACTTATATAGTTATTTTTAAATGTTTTCAAACCAAATCCAATTGAATATTCTGTTAATTAAGATCTATGGTTTCCCAAGACCCTGTTTCATAAACTATTTTATTTCGAGTTAAAAATTCCTTTAGAAAACTTAATTTTGCCTTTTTGCTTTTTTTTAGCAATGAATAAAAATAGTCAAGAGTGAGTTTGCCTAGGTTTTGTCTTTTAATATGCAACCAATCCTCAAGATCCATTCCTTGATTTTTTACATATACGCTTTCATGATAACAAATTTTATCTTTATCTTCACTTATGTTGTCATGCCAAGAAAATATTTGATTTTCTCCCACACTAATAGTTTTTGATCTATAAGGATATAAATCCAGTTCTAATTGACCCATATTTTTGTTGTTAAGTTTTTCGTTAAAGAGCTTTAACAATTATAAATATAGTTATTAATTTTGGCTAAAATTTGTCAAACTAATCACAGAAATACTTCTTCCATAATCATTATCACCTAACTTTTGAGATCTTCTATAGCTAAAAAATCTACTTCTTTCTTTAAAAGTGTCATGGTTTACATGATCAACTTTAACCTTCAGTTTGACAAGTTTATCATTAACGTATTTTCTTAAATTAAATAATTTTTTTAATTTATTTTTTTTCAAAAAATAAGTAGTGTTATTTTTTGATTTAGTTACAAACATTTTATAAAAATTTAAATCAACTTCGTAGCTTTTTAAACCTATGCATGGCCCTACACTTGCAAAAATTTTATTTTTTGAATTAAATTTTTTAAACTTTTTAACTGTATTTTCTATTATTCCAGATGATGCTCCTTTCCAGCCAGCATGAATACAAGCAATTATTTGATTTTTAGTATCATAAAGAATAATTGGAACACAATCTGCTGTTACAACTCCTAAAGCAACTCCTCTCAGCTTTGTTATTAGTGCATCAGAGTTAAATCTTTTAGAATTTTGATTTTTTTTATTAATTATAACTACTTTATTACTGTGCGTCTGATACATTAGGTATAGTTTTTTCTGATGTATTTTCAATTTTTTTGACACAAAAGATAAGTTCCTATTAACATTTTTTTTATTGTCTTTTGAGCCTTTGCCACAGTTGAGGCTTCGGTAAATTCCTTTTGAAAATCCTCCTCTTCTAGAAAAGAAACAATGCTTAATATTTGGGAATTTTTTAAATTTTTTTGAGTAAAACATTATTCAAATCCTAGAAAATTATCTTTGTTAGACTTATAGGCAAAAATAACTTTAAACAGGCTGCCCATTAACTTCGTGTCTAATAATCTTTTTAATCTTAAATATAAATTAGATTGCTCCTTGAAACTCATTTTTTCACTTAAGTTGTTGGCCCTCTCAATAATTCCCATTTTTTCCAAAAAAAACTTTTGAGTCACAATTTTTTTTACTTTTAAATTATTCTTAATAAAATACTCGTTTAAAAGTTTGAAATTAACCAAGGAAGTTATGTCTGCTTTACCTAAATTGTCCAGTAAATTATTTCTTTTGTGTTTTATAAGCGATTGTAATGTATTTTTATTTTTAGGAGTTAAATATCCGTAATCAATTAGTAGAAGACCACCTTCAAATTTCGATAACTTTTTGATTATTTTATTTAATTCATCAAACCCTAATTTTGGAAATTCAATAAATTTTAAGTTTTTTAAGCTTTTAAAACTTTTTATCTGAGAGACATATTTGATAGAAGCTTTTTTATAAATTTCATCAATTTTATCTTTTTTATTCAATAAATAATGTTTTTCAAGCAAAAAATTCTTTTTATAAGAAAATTGCTTAATTGGTATTGCATCAAAAAACTCATTACCAAAAAAAATAATTGGGCCTTTTTTAATACTAGTAAAATTTTTTATCCATTTTACTTTTAAATTATTTATATTTTTTTTTTGTAATTTCTTTAATAAATTACTTTTTTCATATAAAAAAATATTAGTTGCTTGATTAAATGTGGAAAATTTTTGAAATATTTTTAGTAAAATTTTTGTTAAGCTTCCATCTCCTGGGCCAAGTTCAACTATATTAAAATTCTTAGGTCTACCTAAAGTATACCAAGTTGATATAAGCCATATTCCAATTATTTCAGAAAATAAATTTGATATTCCTGGGGCAGTTAAAAAATCTCCTTTTTTACCAAAAGGTGTTTTTGATGAGTAATAACCAACTTTTTTATTATAAAGAACATTTTCAATAAATTGATCAATAGGAAGCACTTTAGAATTATTAAAAAAACTTTTATTTGATATCATCTTTTTTTAAAAAAATAATTATACCAGCCAATATCATTAAAAAACTTAACATCATCCCCATACTTATTTGATTAAATAAATATCCAACTTGTAAATCTGGTTCTCTAAAGAACTCAGAAAATGTTCTAAAAATACCGTAAAAAATTAAAAACATATAAGAACAAGTTCCAGTTTTATAATTGCTTCTAAATAAAATTGAATTCATAATAATAAATAAAACTAAACCTTCAAAAAAAGCCTCATATAATTGTGATGGGTGTCTTATATTGTTATCAATGCTAGGAAAAATAACTCCCCAGAAAACATCAGTTGTTTTGCCAACCAGCTCTCCGTTAATAAAATTAGCTACACGTCCAAAAAATATTCCTATTGGAGCAACAAAGGAAATTATATCTAATAATAAAAAAGTTGGTATATTTTTTTTTATTGAAAACCAATAAGTTCCAAGAATTACACCTACCAGCGCTCCATGGAAAGACATACCACCCTCCCAAATTTTTATAATATTTAATGGATTTGATAAGTAATATCCAAAATTATAAAATAAGACATAACCAATTCTGCCTCCTAGCAAAATGGATATAATTATATAGGTAATTAAGTTATCAAATTCTTTGATATCAAATTTGAAATTAGGATTTTGAAATCTTTTTAAGATGATTCTTTTGCCTAGCCACCATCCGATCAAAATTCCAAAAATATAAGCAAGAGAATACCATCTAATAACTAAAAACCCAAAATCTAATAAAACAGGGTCTAAATTATGGGTATACATAACTTCTTATATCATATTTGAAATTAATTTTTCTATCAAATAAGATCAATTATGAGCAACTCTGAAAAATTATTAAAGACTTTATCTGTTTTAATTGAGAATGGAATTTTAACCTCAAAGGATATTCAAAAAGAAATATCAACTGATCTGAAATTTACAAGAGACAAGTTAATTAATAAATTTGAACTTGTTTCTAGAGAAGAGTTTGAAATTTTAAAAAAATTGGTTCAAAAACAAGAACTAGCTATAAGGAAATTATCAAACAAAAAGAAACTTAAAAAGGCAAAGAAATCTTAACCAGCAGACCTTTATACTTACTTTCTCCCAGTTGAATATTGCCGCCATGTGAATTAATTACATCTTCAACTATAGCTAAACCCAAACCAACTCCTGATTTATTGAGGCTTCTGCTTTTATCTAGTCTAAAAAAAGGTTTAAAAACATTTCTATACTGATCTTCTGGTATACCTGGGCCGTCATCTTCAATATTTATTATTATTCTATTAGAACTTTTATGCAGGCTTACATACACTTTTTTCCCGTAGGTTAAACCATTATTAATAACATTTTCAAAACATCTTTTCAAAGAAGACGCTCTTCCAGTTAAAATAGTTTTTTCTGAATTTGCTAGAGTAAGATTTTCATTTTTTAAATCATTTTTAATTCCATTAAACAAATCACCTAAATTAATTATAGAAGTATTTTCTTTAGCTTGAGTTTTAGCAAATTGTAAATAATCATTCAGCATACCTTCCATTTCATCAATATCTTTGGACATATTTTCAGAAATATCTTTTTGCTTTATCATTGCTAATTGCAATTTTAGCCTTGTAAGAGGAGTCCTTAAGTCATGACTTATTCCTGATAGCATTTCAGATCTTTGATTTAGATGACGATTAATTCTTTTCGCCATTCTATCAAATTCATATGCAGCTTTTCTAATTTCTGCTGCTCCTGAAGGACTAAAGTCATTAACATAATCTCCTTTGCCAAATCTTTCAGCGGCTTTTGCAAGTTTGACTAATGGCCTGGTTTGATTTTTAAGAAAAACTAATGCAATTAAGACTAAAACTATCGACGGTAATGTTGTCCATAAAACAAACAGTCTCACAGAAGAAGTAGCAACCATTTCTTTGGGAACTAAAAACTCTATTACTTCATTTTCTGATTTTATTTTAATTTCAACTGCATTTTTAAATTTTGATGTACTAAACCAATAATTATTATTTCCAAAAGCTGATTTTAATTCACGTCTTAAAGATCTATCCATAGGACTAAATTTTCTTTCACCACTTGATGTTGGAAATGAGTTATTATTAATATCAATTTCAAAATTAAAATTATTTTTATAGCTATCAGTAAAAAAGTCTAAATTATCCTTATTATTTAAATACACATTTTGAATCGTTTTTAATTGTGAAACTAAAGATCGAGTTATGCTTTTGTTGGCTTTTATCCATATACTGTCATAGAAAACAACAGTAATAATTAATTGTAATATAATTGTTGGAGCTGCAACTATTATAAGAGCTCTATAAAATAGTCTTTTTGGTAAAATGATTTTTAAAAATTTATTCAATCCAGAGAACATAACCTGACCCTCTTATAGTTTGTAGATATTTTGGATTTTTAGGATTAATCTCTATTTTTTGTCTTAGTCTTGTAATCATAACATCTATTGATCTTTCTTGGCTAATACCAGATATTTTACCGATCTCTTCTCGTGAGTAAGTTTTTCCGGGATTTGAAAGCATTTCAACTAAAACTTTTTTTTCAGATACATTTATTTTTTTATTTTTTTCTTCCAGCATTATATTCATTTTGTTCAGATCTATCTGAGCATTGCCTACAAGATGTTTAATATTTAAATCAATTTTTTTATTCTTGTTAGTTAAATTTTTTATTCTTAGCAATAATTCTTTTGGCTCAAAAGGCTTACCTATGTAATCATCTGCGCCTAACTCTAAACCTTTAATTCTGTTTTCCACCTCTCCTTTCGCTGTTAATAAGATTATAGGAACTTTAATACTTTTTTTGATTTCTTTAGTAAGGTCATAACCATTTTGTCCTGGCATCATTACATCTAAAACAATTAGATCAAAATCAAATTGAGTAATTTTTATTTTGGCATTTTCAGCATTATCTGAGGTTGAAACTATGTAATTTTTTTCAGTTAAATATTCTTTTAAGAGATCTCTAATTCGATTATCATCATCAACAACTAAAATATGTATTTTGCTATTTTCCATCTATAATTTTTTTTAAAACTTCTTTAAATTTTATTACTGAGTCTGAACTTGAATTTTTTAAAGCATTAAATATTCTTTTTCGTTGTGAATTATATACTGCTTCGAAAAAAATTTTTCCCTCTTTATCAAGAAATAAATTTTTCTTTCTTGTATCACTTTTATCTTTAATCTGTTTGACCATTTTTGAATTGATTAAATCTCTTAGAACTCTATTTAAACTTTGTTTTGTTACTTTTAATTTAAATATTAGTTCTCCAAGGCTTATTCCAGGATACCTTTCTATTAGATTTAAAGACCTTAAATGAGCTGGCCCGAAAAATTTTTTTGACAGTACTTTTTTTGGATCTGCTAAAGTTTCTCGATAAGCATAAAATAGAAGCTGAATACAATCTTTAATTTGCTCGTCTTTAAGATAAAGTAAATCTTTCATAATGGTAAGTTATATTGACTTATCCTATTAAGAAATATACTTTTTTGTAACAGAAAAATCTATATATTTACTTCTTAATGGAAAGCATACCTTACGATAAAAGATCTGGAAAAATTTGGTTTAATGGCAAAACTGTAGATTGGTCCGATGCAAATATTCATGTTTTAAATCATGGTCTTCATTATGCAAGCTGTGTTTTTGAAGGAGAACGAGTTTATGATGGTGAAATTTTTAAACTTGAAGAGCATACAGAAAGATTATTTTATTCTGCTAAAAGAATGGGAATAAAAGTACCTTACACACAAAAAGAAATTAATGATGCGTGTAGAAATATCATTAATGTTCAAAAAGTTCAGAATGGTTACGTTAGACCAGTAATATGGAGAGGTAGCGAAATGATGGCTATTTCAGCTCAGAAAAATAAAATTCATGTTGCTATCGCAACTTGGGAATGGGGCTCTTACTTTGATCCAAATTTAAAATTAAAAGGTATAAAATTAAATATTTCATCATGGCGGAGACCTAATCCAAATTCAATTCCTTGGGATACAAAAGCTGCCGGGCTATATATGATTTGCACACTCTCTAAACATGAGGCAGAGAGCAAAGGATTTACAGACTCTTTAATGTTAGATCATGAAGGAAATATTGCAGAAGCTACAGGAGCAAATATATTTTTTAAAAATGAATCTGGGGAACTTCATACTCCTATACCAGACTCTTTTTTAGATGGAATCACTCGAAGAGAAGTCATCAAAATTGCAAAGTCTAAAGGAGTAAAAGTACTAGAAAGAAAAATTAAACCAGAAGAAATGAAAAATTTTGTTGGTTGTTTTTTAACCGGAACTGCAGCAGAAGTAACTCCAGTTTCTGAAATTAATGATTATAAATTTAAAGTTTGTAATTTGATTACTAATCTTAACGATAGTTACCAAGCTCTTGTGAGAAAAAAAACAGCAGCTTAATTTTTATTATCTTCATTAATAGCATGATCAATTCCCTTTCTGACATAATCATATCCAGTATATAGGGTTAAAAAGGCTGAAAGCCAAAGAAGTATTATACCAATAGTCTGGGCATTATAATCCTGAAAATTAATTAATTTATTTCCGCTTTCTCCAGTTAAAAGAATTGCAATTGATAACATTTGTAAAAGTGTTTTTAATTTTGATAAACTTGTTACTTCCATAGATACACTTCCTTTAGCCAAAAATTCTCTTAGACCAGATATAAGTATTTCTCTTGTAAGAATTATGATTGCTGCTATCACTTCATAATTTTTAATCGTACCATTCATGACCAGTAATATTAAGGCTGCTGCTACCAGTATTTTGTCTGCTATTGGGTCTAATAGTTCTCCCAGTTTAGACTCTTCTTTAAATAATCGAGCCAAAAGACCATCTAAATAATCTGTGAAGCTAGCTAAAACAAATAAAAAAAAAGGAATTAAATCTCCAAATAAACCAGGAATAAAAAAAGTTAAAACAAATACTGGAACAATTATAATTCTTCCAATAGTTAATATATTAGGTATTTTCATTTTTTACTCGTGAAAATGATCATATATTTTCTTAGCGATACTGTCTTCTATTCCTTCAACAGATTTTAAATCATCAAAACTAGCGGATTCTACCGCTCTAGCAGACCCAAAATGATTTAACAGCGCTCTTTTTCTTTGACGACCAATTCCTTCAATTTGATCGAGCAAAGATTTACTTAAGCTTTTCTTTCTTTTGGACCTGTGTGTGCTTATAGCAAATCTATGCGCTTCATCTCTTAATCTTTGAATGAAAAATAGCAAGGGATCATTTCTATTTAAAATAAATTCTTTATTTTCATAATAAATTTTTTCTTCTCCAGCGTTTCTTCTCTTCCCTTTTGCTATGGCTAGAATAGGTAAATCATGTAAACCCAGTTCGTTTAAAACCTCTCTAGAAACAGAGTATTGTCCTTTTCCACCGTCGACTATGACTAGATCTGGTAAAGAAAGTGATCCAGATTTTTCTTTAATAGCTTTTGAGAATCTTCTAAACAAAACTTCTTTCATCATTCCATAATCATCACCTTTAATTTTATCATTTTTAATATTAAATTTTCTATATCTTTTTTTAATAAAACCTTCGTTTCCAAAACAAATTAAAGCTCCAATAGAGTCTGATCCTTGAATATGACTATTGTCATAAACTTCTATTAAATCAATATTGTTATTAAGCTTGAATTTTTTTGACAAATTTTCAATTAAATCATTATTTGTATTTGATTGGATTAGTTTTTGAGTTAAGGCCTGTTTTGCATTTTTTTCTGCAAGTTTAGAAATATTTATTTCATTTTTTGATTTTGCTTTTTTTATTACAATTTGTTTGCTTTCTTTGTCTGAAAACGTTTTTTCTAATAACTTTCTTTCACTAACTTCATAATTCGTTATAATAAGAATCGGTATTGTTTTATTTTCATAAAATTGAGATATAAAAGAAGAAAGAATATCTTTAATAGCATCATCCGGATCATGCTTAGGATAGAAGGCCTGATTACCCCAGTTTTGCTTTGACCTAAAAAAAAAGACTTGAATGCAAGTTTTACCAGTTTCTTTATAAACGCTTATTACATCTGCTTCATTTAAATTACTTTGATTTATTTTTTGGGATGTTTGTATTTGGGTTAAAGCCTTTATTCTATCTCTTGTGACTGCTGCTTTTTCATAATCAAGATCTTTACTCGCTTTTTCCATTTCTTTAGATAAATTTTTTTGAATTCTTCTAGATTTACCGGATATAAAATCAATAGCGTCATTTACTGTTGATTTATATTCTTTTTCTGAAATATGTTGTACACAAGGAGCCGAACATCTTTTTATTTGATAAAGTATGCATGGTCTTTCTCTGTTTTTAAAAACAGTGTCATCACAAACTCTTAATTGAAAAATTTTTTGTAATATTTTAATAGTCCAGTTTGCTGAACCTATTGACGCAAAAGGTCCAAAGTAATATCCAGATTTAGATTTTTTTCCTCTGAGTTTTGTTAATTGTGGCCATTTATCTTTATTGCCAATGTAGATATAAGGAAAAGACTTATCATCCCTCAAAAGAATATTATATCTTGGTTTATGTTTTTTTATTAAGTTCGCTTCTAAAAGTAAAGCTTCGCTTTCATTATTAGTAGTTGTCGTCTCAAGATTATGAGTTAGAGATAGCATCCTCTCAGTTCTTATAGGTAAATTAGTGTCGGCTACGTAACTTTTAAGTCTATTAGGAATATTTTTTGCTTTTCCAATATAAAGTATTTCTCCTGTTGAACTTAACATTTTATAAATTCCAGGATTTTTAGATATTAAAGGTATTTTATCTTTAATTATTTTTTTTCCTTGTTCTAAGCTGTCCATTATATTTTTGTTTTTACAACTTCTATACCAACCGATGATGTTTCTTTAATAATATCTAATTTTTCAATTTTTAACTTTATTTTTTTAATTCTTTTATTTTTAAAAATTTCATCGAATATTGACTCAGATAAACTTTCAAGTAGCTCAAAATGTTTTTTTTCAGTCAATTTTTTAATATCATTTATAACACTTTCATAATTAACAATTGTTTTTATATCTGGTTTCAGGTTTGGATCAGTAGTAATTTCTATATTAAATCTTACATTTTGTTTTTTTAACTTTTCAAATTTATGGATGCCAACTGATAATAATAAAATTAAATCCTTAATAATAATTTTTTTATTATATTTAAATTTTTGTTTGTTTTTGAATTTTAAAATCTTCATTCTTTTGCATTAATTATATCTGGCGTTTTCCAGGCTAAACGTTGACCACTATCTACATTTATTATTTGGCCAGTTATATTACTATTATTAATTAAAAACTTTACAGCTGAACTAACATTTTTTAAGTCTACTTTTTTTTTAAGTATTGTAGATTTCCACTGTTTTTTAAAATGTTTTTCAGATTGGCGCTTATTTTTTAATGTTGGCCCTGGAGAAACAGCATTCACTCTTATATTTGGAGCTAATTTCATAGCAGAAGTTTTAGTTAGAGTGGCTAGACTAGACTTACTTAAAGTGT
Source organism: Pelagibacterales bacterium SAG-MED29 (assembly GCA_014653815.1). Taxonomy (GTDB): domain Bacteria; phylum Pseudomonadota; class Alphaproteobacteria; order Pelagibacterales; family Pelagibacteraceae; genus Pelagilacustribacter. The sequence goes on from JACWDZ010000011.1 coordinate 18,478, forward strand.
AAGAAAAAAAGAAAGGAGTTAATTTTTCTACTCTTTGGTCAATAATATTGACAACATTTCCTTTTTTACCTTTGCATACCTTAGCAAAGTTTTGAATTAAAATTGCAGGAGCTTTTAGATTAACATTTATATGCTTTAAAAAACTCTTTTCAGAAAAATTATTCAAATTGTCATTTTCAAAAATAGATGCATTATTAACCAAACAATCTAAACCTTTCATTTTTTTATAAGCATAAGAAATTATTCTTTGAGTTTGTTTAAGATTGTTTAAGTCAGCTTTTAAGAGATGCACAACTGATCCTAAATTTTCTAATTCTATTTTAAGTTTTTTTGCTGCAACAAAAGATTTTGAATAATGAATAACAATTTGAGTATCATAACTTGCTAGATCTAAAGCTATAGATTTACCAATTCGATTTGCTGCTCCGGTAACTATTATTTTTTTGGCTTCCATTTTTTTTTTTGTCTTTTTGTTTTTGTACCAGGCATACCAAGTGTTGATCTACCTTTAGGATAAACTTTGTTCTTTAGGTTATACTGACTTATTTTAGGGTTCAATGTTATTTCTAATTCGCTTGCCTCTAATTTTCTTATTTCATCCCTAATTTTTGCAGCCTCTTCAAATTCTAAGTTAGCAGCAGACTCTTTCATCTTTTTATTTAAACCTTTTAAATGTTTTTTTAGATTACCACCTATATTTGACTCTTTGATATTTACGTAGTCCTTCTCATAAACCGACTCTAAAATATCTGCTATTTCTTTCTTAATTGACTGCGCAGTAATATTATTTTTTTTATTGTATTTTAACTGTTTATTTCTTCTTCGATCTGTTTCTTGGATAGCTTTATCAATACTTTTAGTAACTTTATCAGCGTATAGAATTACCTTACCATCAATGTTTCTAGCTGCTCTGCCGATAGTTTGAATTAGCGATGTTTCAGATCTTAAAAATCCTTCTTTGTCTGCATCAAGAATTCCTACTAAACCACATTCTGGAATATCTAGTCCTTCCCTTAAAAGGTTTATTCCAACTAAAATATCAAATACTCCTAGTCTAAGATCTCTTATAATTTCTATTCTTTCCAAGGTATCAATATCAGAGTGCATATATCTTACTTTAAGTCCATTTTCATGAAGGTATTCAGTTAGGTCCTCTGACATTTTTTTGGTTAAAGTTGTTGCTAAAACTCTATAACCTTTTTCAATTACTTTAGCAGCCTCGTGCATTAAATCATCCACTTGAGTTTTTGCTGGCCTAATTTCTACTGGTGGATCAATTAAGCCAGTTGGCCTTATTATTTGATCAATATATTTGTTATCAGTTTGTTTTAATTCCCATGGACCAGGAGTAGCAGAAACAAATACTGTTTGAGTTCTCATCATATCCCATTCTTCAAACTTAAGTGGTCGGTTATCCATACAAGAGGGTAGTCTAAAACCATATTCAGCTAATGTACTTTTTCTAGTTCTATCTCCTTTATACATCCCATTTAATTGTGGGACTGTTACATGACTTTCGTCTACAAATATAATCGTATTGTCAGGAAAATATTCAAATAAAGTTGGAGGCGGTTCTCCAGCTTTTCTTCCAGATAAGAATCTTGAATAATTCTCGATACCTGCACATGTTCCTGTTGCTTCTATCATTTCTAAATCAAACTTAGTTCTTTCTCTCAACCTTTGTTCTTCCAACAACTTGTTATTTATACGATGTTTTTTTAATGTTTCAGCTAATTCAGATTTAATTTGTCTAATTGCTTGTTCCATTGTTGGTTTTGGAGTTATGTAATGACTATTTGCATAGATTTTTATAATCGAATAATCATTAGTTTTATTTCCTGTTAGTGGATCAAATTCTTCAATTTTTTTTAATTTATTAAAATCAAAACTTATTCGCCAAGCTCTATCTTCTAAATGTGATGGAAAAATTTCTAAATTTTCACCTCGCACTCTAAAAGTTCCTCTAAAAAAATTTTGATCATTTCTTTTATACTGTAAAGTTATAAAAGTTCTTATTAATTGATCTCTATCGTATTCATTATTTTTTTTTAAGGTTATAGTCATTTTACTATAAGCCTCTACTGAACCAAGCCCGTAAATACATGAAACACTCGCTACAATTATTACATCATCTCGTTCTAATAAAGATCTAGTTGCTGAGTGTCTCATCCTATCTATTTGTTCATTGATAGATGCTTCTTTCTCTATATAAGTATCTGATCTTGGAACATATGCTTCAGGAGTATAATAGTCATAATAAGAAACAAAATATTCAACAGCATTTTCTGGAAAAAAACTTTTAAATTCTCCATACAATTGAGCAGCCAAAGTTTTGTTAGGAGCTAGGACCAAAGCAGGTCTGTTTGTGGCTTCAATTACTTTTGCCATTGTGAAAGTTTTTCCTGAACCAGTTACACCTAGAAGAACCTGTTCATTTTTTTTATTTTTTAAATTTTGAGTTAATGACTTTATAGCCTGAGGCTGATCACCAGCTGGTTGAAAATCACTTTTAATTTTAAATTTGATACCACCTTCCAACTTCTTCTTGATTGAGCTGTTAGTAGTCTCAATATCTAGTATTTTTTCTTGATAAGTATTTTGCATTTTGTGTTAATAATAATTAAAAAACATTATAAAATTCAATGAGCATAGTTTCCAATAGTTTAAAACGTATAAAACCGTCGCCTACCATGGCGGTAACCTCAAAAGCTAGGGAAATGCGAGCAGCTGGCAAAGATATTATAGGGCTAGGGGCAGGGGAACCTGATTTTGATACACCAGACAATATTAAAGAGGCTGCTATAGAAGCAATTAGAAAGGGTGACACCAAGTACACTGCTGTTGATGGAACACCGGCTTTAAAAAAGGCAGTACAAAATAAATTCTCAAGAGAGAATGGATTGGCTTATGACCTTGATCAGATAACGGTTGGCACCGGTGGAAAGCAAGTTTTATATAATACCTTCATGGCGACAGTTAATAAAGGAGACGAAGTTATTATACCAGCTCCATATTGGGTGTCTTATCCTGACATTATTCTTTTAGCAGGAGGTAAACCAAAAATTGTAAAATGTGAAGAAAAGGAAAATTTTAAATTAACACCAAAAAAATTAGAGAAAGCTATATCTAGAAAAACTAAATGGATAATTTTAAATTCTCCATCTAATCCAACTGGATCAGCTTATACAAAGAAAGAAATAGAAGACTTATCAAAAATTTTAATAAAATATAAAAAAATTTATATTTTGAGTGATGATATCTATGAACATATTACTTATGATAATTTTAAATTCTTTACGATTGCACAAATTAAAGCCTTGAAAGACAGAACGTTAACTATGAATGGGGTAAGCAAATCTTATTCCATGACTGGATGGAGAATAGGATATGCTGCGGGCCCAAAAGAAATAATTAAAGCTATAGCAAAGATTCAATCTCAATCTACAAGCAACCCAACCTCAATTAGTCAAGCGGCTGCGGTTGAAGCTCTTGATGGAACACAGGATTTTATACAAGAGCGCGCTAATTCTTTTAAGGAAAGAAGAGATTTTGTAGTTAATAGTTTAAATAATATTAATGGAATTAGTTGCTTAAGACCTGAAGGAGCGTTTTACGTTTTTCCAAGTTGTAAAAAACTGTTAGGAAAAAAAACAAAGATAAAAACCGATAAAGATTTTGTTGAAAAATTATTAGAAAAATCAGAAGTTGCTGTTGTGCAAGGTTCTGCTTTTGGTTTAGATGGATATTTTAGAATATCTTATGCAACTTCAATGGAAAATTTAGAAAAGGCTATGGAAAGGATAAGATCTTTTTGCAATAGTCTTACTTAGAATGGGAAAGATATTTCTCAGCTTCTAAAGCAGACATACACCCCATTCCAGCTGCAGTCACTGCCTGTCTAAAAATTTTATCTTTAACATCTCCAGCAGCAAACACTCCAGGAATGTTTGTTTCTGTAGAATCTGGTTTTGTCATTAAATATCCTTCTTTATCCATCTTTAACTGATCTTTAAACAAAGAAGTGGCCGGGTCATGACCTATAGCAATAAATAATCCGTCAACTTTTAATTCTTTAATTTTATTATCTTTTGTGCTTTTAATTTTTATGCCTTTTACACTTTTTGGTTCATTCGTTCCAATCACTTCATCAATCACGCTATCCCAAATAATTTCAATTTTTTTATTTGATTTTAATTTTTCTTGAAGCATTTTTTCTGCTCTCAATTCATTTCTTCTATGAATAAGTTTAACTTTAGAAGCAAATTTTGTTAAAAACATTGCTTCTTCAACTGCAGCATTTCCACCTCCAACTACCGCAACTTCCTTGTCTTTAAAGAAAAATCCGTCACAAGTTGCACATGCTGAAACTCCAAAACCTCGAAAGTTTTGTTCTGATTTTAAGTTTAACCATCTTGCTTGAGCTCCAGTTGAAATAATAATACTATCAGCAGTATAAATTTGGCCGCTATCACCAGTAACGGTGAATGGTTTTTTTGATAAATCTACTTTATTTATATGATCTTGTATCATTTCGGTTCCTACAGCCTGAGCTTGACCTTTCATTTCTTCCATAAGCCAAGGTCCTTGAATTACTTTTGAGTAACCTGGGTAATTTTCTACATCAGTAGTAGTCGTTAATTGACCTCCAGGCTGTGAGCCATGAACTAAAATTGGCTTTAACATTGCTCTAGCAGCGTATATGGCTGCAGTATAACCTGCAGGTCCTGATCCAAGAATTAACACTTTTGTGTGTTTAGCTGATTTATTATTCATTATGATATGTTTATATAGTAACTAATGTTAAAATTAAAAGCTCTTCTTTTATCTCAGGGTATGCACGGCATGGTAAGCCAGGTTGAAGGTTTAGCTAAAGGTTTAAAGCTAGGATTTAAACATCAGACAGTTAAATTAAAACCTTTTTGGAATTTTATTCCTCCAAAGTTTACTCCCATCTCGGAGAATTTATTAACAGAAAAATTTGTCTGCGATTCCAAAATCATTATTTCTTGTGGCAGAAAAAGTGTGATTCCTTCTATTGCTTTAAAGAAAAGATTTGGAAAAGAAATATTTAATATTCATATTCAAGACCCTAAAGTATCATTAAAAAATTTTGATCTAATAGTTTGCCCTGAACATGATAATTTAGATGGTGAGAATGTTTTAAAAACTAAAGGATCAATACACTATTTAACAAAAAAAGAAATTGCAGAAAATTCAAAATACTTACGAATAAATAAAGAAAAGAAAAAGATAGTAGCTTTTATTATTGGAGGGCCAAATAAACATTATAATTTTTCAGAAGATGATGTTCACTATGTTTTTAATAAGATCAAAGCATTATTTACTCCAGATAAGTATAAAATTGTTGTCATTCCCTCTTATAGAACTCCCGAGTTAGTTATTAAAAAGGCTTTTAATACCTTCGGTTTTAATCATCATGTAGTTAAAGAGATAAACAAAAAAGCTTATTTAAGTTCTTTAGCAATAGCAGATTATATAATCGTGACTTGTGACTCTACTTCAATGATTTCAGAATCAGCACTTACTGGAAAACCAGTTTATGTTGCCATGATGAAGACTAAAAGATTTAGCAGAAGATTTGCAAACTTTTATTCTCAGTTTAACAAATTAGGTATTACAAAAAAGTTGGGTGAAAGAGTTGACAATTGGAGCTATGATAAGTTAGATGAGATTAATAGAGTTGTTCCAATTATAAAAGAAAAAATGAAAAAAAATGGAATTATTTAAATCACTAGAAAGCAGAACAAAATCCTTTAATGATCCATTTAAACATTTTGAGATCAACCAACCTTTAACTAACGAAGCAATTAAAGAAATCAATAATACAGATATTATAGATCCTAAAAAAGAACACTTAAATTATGACGGCACTAGAGCATTAGACGGTGGAGATGGTGCTTTTCGTTCGGGCATAAAAGATGGAGGCAAAGCAAAAAAATTAAGATGTTATGTTACTAAAGAAAATTCAAATAAATTTCCTCATCTTACAAATTTTATTGAAGAATTAAGAGCTCCTGAAGTTTATAAAAAGATAGGTGGTTTAATAGGAAAAGATCTAAGTAATTCTTATGTAAGACTAGAAGTGATTTGTGATAGAGAAGGATTTTGGCTTAAACCTCATTGTGATATTAAAGAAAAGCTTATGTCATCAATAGTTTTTATTAATCTTCATAATGAGTCTGAAAATTTAGGCACAGACTTTTATGATAAAAAACTTATAAAAATTAAAACAGTTCCTTACAAGCACAATTATGGATATTTCTTTACTAGCGGTCCAGACTCTTGGCATGGTATGGAAAAAAAAGAAATTAAAAAAGAGAGGAGATGTATTCAAATTAATTATGTTACTTTTGAAACTGACTGGAAAGTCAAATAAATCAGAATTTTTTTTCTTTAGATGTCTTGAAGTGATGTTACGGTCATTTTTTTCGATTTAAGAGACTTTATACCTTCCAAACACACATAAGCAGTTGACATATTTGTACAGTAGGGAACTTTATTTGCTAGAGTAGCCCTTCTTAATGCTAAAGCATCGTTTAGTTGTTTTTCACTATTACCACCACCTGTATTAATCACTAAAGCAATTTTTTTTGAATTTAACACATCAACAATATGAGGGGATCCTTGGTTAACTTTATTTATTTTTTTACACTCAATTCCGTGCTTATTTATATAATCTGCTGTTCCTCCAGTACCACAAAGTTTAAAATTCAGTTTTGATAATTGTTTAGCTAAAGCCACCCCTTCATTTTTATGACTATTTTTTAGAGATATAAATGCCAATCCCTTAGTAGGAAGAGAATTTGAAGCTGCTATTTGACTTTTAGCAAAAGCCATTCCAAAGTTTTCATCGAATCCCATGACTTCACCTGTCGACTTCATCTCTGGTCCAAGCAAAAGATCACTGTTTGGAAATTTATTAAAAGGAAAAACTGCTTCTTTTACCGCGAACATTTTTCTTGTTTTACTTTTTAAATTAAATTTTGATAAATTCTCACCTGCCATTACTCTAGATGCAATTTTAGCTAAGGGTAGGTTTTTTGCTTTAGACACAAATGGGACAGTTCTACTTGCTCTGGGGTTGACCTCTATTACAAAAATTTTATCATTTTTAATTGCAAATTGGACATTCATAAAACCTTTTACTTTAAGCGCTAAGGCCAGCTTCTTTGTTTGGTTCTCGATTTCTTTAATTAAAAAAGGCTTAATTGAAACTGGAGGCAAACTACATGCTGAATCTCCTGAATGAATACCAGCTTCTTCAATGTGCTGCATAATCCCAGCAACAAAAACTTGTTTACCGTCTGATAAAGCGTCAACATCAACTTCCATTGCATTATCAATAAATTTATCTATTAAAATTGGATTTTTTTCTGCAGCTTTAAATGCTTCTAGAACAAAATTTTTAAGTTGTTTCTTTTCATGAACAATTTCCATAGCCCTTCCACCTAACACATACGATGGCCTTACCATTAATGGTAAACCAATTTTGTCAGCTATTTTTAAGGCTTGAGGAAAAGTTTTTGCTATACCACTTTCAGCCTGTTCTAGTTTTAATTTGTTTAAAAGATTTCTGAACCTATCCCTGTCCTCAGCAAGATCTATTGAAGTGTATTGAGTGCCCAAAATTGGAAATTTGTTTTCGTGTAGAAATTTAGCCAATTTAATTGGAGTTTGTCCTCCAAACTGAGCTATAACGCCAACTAAATTTCCTTTAGTTTTTTCTTTCTTAATAATGTTAAAAACGAATTCCTCTATTAATGGTTCAAAATATAATCTGTCGCTAGTATCATAGTCTGTTGAAACAGTTTCAGGATTACAGTTTACCATAATAGTTTCAAACCCGGCTTTTTTTAAGGCAAAACTAGCTTGGCAACAACAGTAATCAAACTCAATACCTTGACCAATTCTATTAGGGCCTCCTCCAAGAATTATAATCTTTTTTCGATTAGATGGTTCTGCTTCACATTCAGTATTTATAGAAAAGTTTCTTTGATAAGTAGAATACATGTAGGGCGTAAATGATTTAAATTCTGATGCACAGGTATCAACTTTTTTGTATACAGGTAAAATTTTTAAGGCTGTCCTTTTTTTTCTTACAATATTTTCAGAAACATTTGTTAGTTTTGATAATTTCTTATCAGAAAAGCCAATGGACTTTATGAAATTAAACTCGTTATATGTTTTAGGTAACCCATTTTTTTTAATCTTATTTTCATTGTCTACAATATCTTTAATTTGGTTTAAGAACCAAGGATCAATTTTTGAGAGTTTATGTATTTTTTTTATATTAATTTTTTTTCTTAAAGCTTCGCCAACAAGCAAAATCTTATTTGGTATATTTTCTTTAAGTTTTTTCTCAATCTCTTTAACTTTTAAATCAAAAATTTGGTCTAGGCCTGAAAAACCTGTTTCAAGAGAAACTAATGCTTTTTGCAAGGACTCCTTGAAATTTCTACCTATCGCCATAGCTTCTCCTACTGATTTCATGGATGTTCCTAAAACCGCTGCTGATGTTGAAAATTTTTCAAAAGTAAATCTTGGAATTTTTGTTACCACATAATCAATAGTTGGTTCGAATGAGGCAGGAGTAACTTTTGTTATTTCATTTTTTAATTCATCTAAAGTATAACCTATAGCAAGTTTCGCAGCGACTTTAGCTATTGGAAATCCAGTCGCTTTAGAAGCTAATGCTGAGGATCTAGAAACTCTTGGGTTCATTTCTATAATAACCATTCTTCCATCTTTGGGATTTATTGCGAATTGAACATTTGATCCTCCAGTTTCTACTCCTATCTTTCTTAAGCATGCAATAGATGCATTTCTCATCACTTGATATTCTTTATCTGTAAGAGTTAAAGCTGGTGCGATAGTAACTGAATCTCCAGTATGAATTCCCATGGGGTCTACATTTTCGATGGAACATATGATTATACAATTATCTTTTTTGTCTCTCACAACTTCCATTTCAAATTCTTTCCATCCTTCCAAACATTCTTCTACTAGCACTTGGTTAACAGGAGATTCTTGTAGGCCACTTTTAATTATTCTAAAAAAATCTTTATTATTTTTTGCTATTCCTCCTCCAAGGCCACCAAGAGTAAAAGCAGGCCTTATTATAGCGGGAAGACCAATTTGTTTTAAAGCTTTGGAAGCTTGGCTAAAATTATTTACAATTTTTGATTTTGGTAGATCCAAACCAATATCGAGCATATTTTTTCTAAATTTTTTTCTATCTTCAGCATTTGAGATGGCTTTAGAATTTGCTCCAATAAGTTCAATTTTGTATTTTTTAAGAATACCTTTTTTTTCAGCTTCCATAGCTAGATTTAAAGCTGTTTGACCCCCCATAGTTGGAAGGATGGCATCAGGTTTTTCTTTGATTAAAATTTTTTCTAAAAATTTTAAAGTAATAGGTTCGATATAAGTTTTATCAGCAACATCAGGGTCGGTCATAATAGTTGCGGGATTCGAATTGATTAAAATTACTTTATATCCTTCATCTTTCAATGCCTTACAAGCTTGAGTGCCTGAATAATCAAATTCACATGCTTGGCCAATAATTATTGGACCAGCACCGACTACTAAAATTTTTTTAATATCTTTTCTTTTTGCCATTTTTTTTCATACTTGTTACAAATTCTTCGAATAAATAAACACTATCTTGGGGCCCAGGATTAGACTCGGGATGGTATTGAACAGAAAAAACTGGTCTAGATTTAAGTTTAATTCCTTCTATACTATTATCAAAAAGAGATTGATGAGTAACTTGAATATTTCTTGGTAAACTTTTTTTAACAATTTCAAATCCATGATTTTGACTCGTTATTTCAACATTACCTTTGATCAAATTTTTAACAGGGTGGTTAGCACCTCTATGGCCTAAATTCATTTTTTTTGTTCTAGCCCCTAAAGCTAAGCCAAGCAATTGATGGCCTAAACAAATTCCGAATACCGGTAAATTATTTTTTATAAATTCTTTTATAATTGGGATAGCATATCTTCCTGTTGCAGCAGGATCACCAGGACCATTTGATAAAAATATACCATTAGGTTTTAATTTTAAAATATCACTTGCGCTAGTTTTACAGGAAACTATTGTAACTTTACAATTGAAATTTGAAAAATATCTTAAAATATTTTTTTTAATTCCGTAATCAATAGCTACCACATGTAAAGATTTTTTTTTATTTTTTATAAAACCTTCTCCTTTTTTCCAAGTTTTAAAATCTTTCCAAACATAATTTTTCTTTGTTGTTACTTGTTTTGCTAAATCTAAATTTTTTAAACCACTCCAATTTTGTGTAGTTTTAAGAAGTTTTTTAATATTAAATTTATTATTTTTTAAAAAAGATATGGTTCCTTTCGGTGCGCCTACATCTCTTATAAAATTTGTCAAACTCCTTGTATCAATACCAGTGATACCTACTATTTTGTTATATTTAAGCCACTGATCTAAATGTTTAAGAGATCTGTAATTAGATGGGTCAGTAATTTCAGTATTAATTATCACACCTTTAGTCCAAATTTTATCTGACTCATGATCTTCTTTATTTGACCCAACATTTCCAACATGAGGAAATGTGAAATTGATAATTTGCTCAGCATAAGAGGGATCAGAAATAATTTCTTGATACCCCGTAATAGAAGTATTGAAGCAAACTTCTCCAGTGGCTGTTCCTTGATAACCTAAACCTACACCTTTAAAAAATTTG
>JACWDZ010000012.1 GCA_014653815.1 Pelagibacterales bacterium SAG-MED29
TGAAAACAAAGATCAGCTGATAAAATTTTTAAATGAAATTAAAAAAGACAATTATAAGATACATATTCTAGGAGCTGGTTCAAATACTTTAATTAGAGATTCTGGAGTAAAAGGAGTGGTAATTAAATTAGGTTCTAAGTTTTCAAATATTGAGTTATTAGAAAAGGATACAATCGAAGTTGGCGCATCGACATTAGATAGAAAGGTTTCAGATTTTGCAAAAAATAATGATATTAGTGGTATGGAATTTCTGTCATGCATTCCAGGCTCCATAGGCGGCGCAATAACAATGAATAGCGGATGTTATGGTTCAGATATATCTGAAATATTATCATCTATTAAAATCATTGATGAAAAAGGAAAAGAAAAAGAAATAAAAAATGATGAAATTAAATTTTTTTACAGAGGAACAAATATTCCAGAAAATTATATTATATTGTCTGCAGTGTTAAAAGGAGTTATGTCCTCAAAACAATTGATTGAGCAAAAACAAGAAAAATTGATTGAAAGAAAAAAAATATCTCAACCAAGTCAAATTAAAACTGGCGGTAGCACATTTAAAAATAGTAATGGTAAAAAAGCTTGGATGCTGATCAAAGAATCTGGTTGTGACAAACTTTATATTGGAGACGCTAAGATTTCTGACAAACATTGTAATTTTTTTGTAAATGACGGAAAAGCTAAAACCGCAGATATAGAAAAATTAATAAATAAAGTAAAAAAAGAAGTTCAAAACAAAACTGGAGTTAATTTAGAGCTTGAAATTAAAATTATTGGAGATGAAAAATAAGAAAGTTTTAGTAGTATTGGGAGGAACATCTGGCGAAAGAGCAGTTAGTCTTGATAGTGGAAGAGCTTGTGTACAAGCACTAAAAAAAAAAGGTTATAAAGTATCAACTTTTGATCCCAAAAAAAAACCTTTAAATTTAATAGACAAAAATAAAACAGATATAATTTTTAATGCACTTCACGGAAAAGATGGCGAAGATGGAGTTGCTCAAAGCTATTTTGAATATCTAAGAATTCCTTATACTCATTCAGGGATAATTAGTTCATATAACGCAATGAATAAAATAATTTCAAAAGAAATATTTAAGAAAAGTAAAATAAGATCTCCGCTGTATTTTGTCCTTAAAAAAGAAGTTTATAATAAAGTCAAGTTAAATAAAATTCTCAAAAAAAACAGAATGGATTTTCCTATTGTAATAAAACCAGTAAATGAAGGCTCTAGCATTGGCGTCAGAATATGTAAGAATATTTCAGAGCTTAAGAGGGATTTAAAATCTCTTTTTCAAAAATATATAGAATTAATTCTTGAAACTTATATAGGCGGACAAGAAATCCAAGCTGCTGTGCTAAATAATGCTCCGCTTGGTGCAATTGAACTTGAACCAAAAAGAAAATTTTATGATTATAAAGCAAAATATTCAAAAGCTGCAAATACTAAACACATAATGCCAGCAAATTTAACAAAATCTAAGTATAAAGAAGTGCTTAAAATTGCAGGAAAAGCACATCATATTTTAGGTTGCAAAGGTATTACTAGATCTGATTTTAAGTTTTTTAAAAATCAATTTTATTTACTTGAGCTCAACACTCAACCAGGAATGACAAGCTTATCTTTGGTTCCAGAAATAGCTAGTTACAAAAGAATATCTTTTGAAAATCTAGTTGAAAAAATATTACTTAATGCCAGCATAAATAGATGAAAAGATCTCTTTTTGGACTGATTATACTTTTTATCTTTTTAACAACTTACACTCCAAAATTTGATTTTACTATAGGTTCTAATTTTAGTATTCAAAAAATTGAGATCGAAGGTAATTCAATTCTAGACTCAGATGAAATTATTCAAAAGTTAAATTTTCTGTATAGAGAGAATTTATTTTTTTTAAATCTTAAAGATATTGAAAAAAATTTAAAAAATGAAACTTTTATTGAAAGTTTTAGTCTGAAAAAAATTTATTTAAACACTTTGAAAATAATAATAGTTGAAAAAGAGCCTATAGCAGTTTTACAAAATAAAAAGAAAAAATTTTATATTTCAACTAAAGGAGATCTTATAGATTTTCAATATATAGAGAGATATATGGATTTACCAACTGTTTTTGGAAATGGAAAATTTTTCTATACCTTATATCAAGATCTACAAAATATCCAATTTCCATTGAAATCAATAAAATCTTTTTATTTTTTTGAGTCAGGTAGATGGGATTTAGTAATGTATGATGATAAAATAATAAAGTTACCAATCAAAGATTATTTAGTAAGCTTAAAAAATTATATGGAATCAAAAAATAATAGCAACTTTGATAGCTACAAAATATTTGATTATCGGATTAAAGATCAACTGATTTTAAATTAGCACATGGAAATAGATCATCCGACTCTTTATGTTGAAATAAATGACACAAATTATATTTTCGTAGCCAATATATATGATGAAAATCAAAATTTAAAAGTTGTCGAAAAAATAATAGCTCCTAGTGCAGGAATTGATAAAAGTAAATTTATAAGCATTGATCAGGCAGCTGAAGAAATTAAAAAAAATGTTGCAATAATTGAAAAAAAATTAAATTATATTTTTCAAGATGTAACTGTACTAATAGATAATTTTGACTATTCATGTATCAATATTTCTGGATTTAAAAAATTAAATGGATCTCAAGTTTTAAAAGAAAATATCTCTTATATTCTAAATTCACTTAAATTAGCTGTCACAGAAAATGAAAAACAAAAAACCATTTTACATATTTTTAACTCTAACAGCATTTTAGACGGAATTAGAATCGATAACTTGCCAATAGGTTTATTCGGAGATTTTTACTCTCATGAACTTACATTTTTTTTAATTAGGAATAATGATTTAAAAAATATTCAAAAGATGTTTAATAAGAATAATTTAAATATAAAGAAAGTAATTTTAAAAAATTTTGGTGAAGGAGTTCAGTTAATTAATCGAAATAAAGATACCGAAACTTTTTTCAAAATTAAAATAGCTGAAGATATTTCACAAATAAATTTTTTTGATAATAGTTCATTTAGATATTCAGAAAATTTTAATTTTGGTACAAATATAATTTTTAGAGATATAGAAAAAATTTGCTCTTTAGACAATAAAATAATAAGAAGATTTTTATCTAATAGTTTTTTAAATAAAAAAAATTTTAATGATAACGAAATTTTAGAAGAGGATTATTTTACAAAAGGTAATTTTAGAAAAATTAGAAAAAAATTAATTTCAGATATTGCTGATGCTAGAATAAATGAAATCACTCATATCATTTTTAATAAAAATATTAATATAGAATCTTTAAAAGGAAATAAAATTAAGATTTACCTAATCATTAAAGATAAACAAATTCTTGAAAATTTTAAAGAAAGTTTTAAATCTTATTTTTCACAAAATAATAATTTTGAAATATATTTAATTAATGATTTTGAAATAGATGAATCAATTATGAGCGTTGCTAATTTATCAATTTATGGCTGGAAAAAAGAGGCAATACCTACTATTAAATTAAAAAACTCTTTAATTACAAGGATTTTTAAGTCTTTATTTGGATAGCTTGTTGTTATTTTTCGAAACATTTGTTGTTTTAATTCGTTTATGTCAATTTTGTATAAGACATGATGATTAAATCTAATCAAAAAACTGTAAAAGAAAAAATAAATTTACAAGGTGTTGGTTTACATAATGGCATTGAAGTAAATTTAACTATAAAACCTTCAAAACCAAATACTGGAATAATTTTTAAAAGAATTGATATCAATAGCAATAACATTATTCATGCTAACTTTAAAAATGTGGTTGAACCTGTTTTATGCACTCAGTTAAAAAATGAAAATGGAGTCACTGTATCAACCGTCGAACATCTGATGGCAGCATTTTATGGTGAGGGTATAGACAATGCTTTAGTAGAAGTTGATGCTTCTGAAATCCCAATCATGGATGGCTCGGCATTAGATTTTGTGGACGCAATAAGATCAGCAGGAGTAGAAGAGCAAAATGAACCTAGAAAATTTATTAAAGTATTAAAAAAAATTGAAGTTAAGGATGGGAAAAAATTTATTTCTATAGAGCCGCTTAATCAAGATTTAATAATTGATTTTGAAATTATCTTTAACAACCCATTAATTAGAACTAGAAGAAAAGAATTTAAATTTAGCAATGATGATTTGACTGAAATATACAACTCTCGAACTTTTTGTTTATATGAAGATATAGATAATATTAAAAGAATGGGTTTAGCTAAAGGGGGATCATTAGATAATGCTGTAGTGGTTCAAGGGAGCAAAATTTTAAACGAAGATGGTTTAAGAAACAGACACGAATTTGTTTATCATAAGATATTAGATTGTTTGGGCGATATAATGCTATCGGGAAATCGTATATTTGGGCATATTAAAACATCTCAAGGCGGCCATGCTCTTACTAATAAATTATTGATGAAGTTTTTTTCAGATAAATCAAACTGGGGCTTAGAGAATTTAGAAAATATTGAAAAACAAAATGAAAATTCTTATAAAAATCCAGTAGCTATCAGCGCATAACATCGTTAAAATTTACCATTCTATTGTAATCTGATATTAATCAGCACATGTTACAAAAAATTTTTTTAATTTTCATATTAGCAATATCTTTAAATTCCTGCTCAAAAAAAGAAGTTGAATATGAACCTAAAAATAAAGTTAATCCATATAAATTATACGAAGAGGGTTTTGAAGAATTTGAAAAAGGAAATTATTTTTATGCAGAAAAAAAATTTACAGAAGCTGAATTAAATTTTGAAATTGTAGACTTTGCAGCTAAATCTTCAATCATGTCAAGTTATTCGCTTTATGGAATAAATTTTTATTCTGATGCATTAAATAATCTAGAAAGATATTTAAAAAAATATCCAACAGATAGAAATGTTATGTACGCGCATTATCTAATCGCAATAATACACTACGAACAAATAAAAGATGAAAAAAAAGACCTTCAACCTTTGTTAGATGCAAAGAGGAAGATAGAATTTTTTTTAAAAAGATATCCTGATACTGATTATGCTATTGATTTGCAATTCAAACAAGATTTGATTCAAAATCAACTTGCTGCAAAAGAATTGTACGTGGCCAAATATTACATATCTATTCAAAAATGGGTTCCAGCGATGAATAGATTAAAAGTAATAGTAAACAATTATCAGCGAACAGTTTTTATTGAGGAAGCACTTCATCGACTAGTAGAAATTCATTATTATTTAGGTTTAAAGGAAGAGTCACAAAAATATGCAAAAATTTTAGGCTACAACTATAATTCTAGCGAATGGTTTGAGCGGTCATATAAAGTTTTGAATAAAGATTATAAGATTAAAAAGAAAGTGAAACCAAAAGATAACGACAGTTTTTTTAAAAAAATTATTGATAAAATAAAATGATCTTACAATCATGAATCGCAAATTAGAAGTTATAAATCTTTATAAAAAAAAAATAAATCTTTTAAAAAAGCACAACAAACTTTACTTTAATAATGATAGCCCCATAATATCTGATGCAGAATATGACAGTTTAAAAAAAGAAATTATTAATTTAGAGAAAAATAATAATTTTCTTAAAAAGTTAAATTTGAATAAAAGAATGGTAGGTTCGCCTCCATCTAGTAAATTCAAGAAAACAAAACATTTAAAGCCAATGCTTTCTTTGTCAAATGCTTTTGATAAAAATGATATGAAGGATTTTATTAATAAAATTAGTAATTTTTTAAATATCAAAGATGAAAATATTGAGCTTTCATCAGAACCAAAAATAGATGGTATTTCTGCAACTTTAATTTATGAAGATGGAATTTTAACCAAAGGTCTTTCAAGAGGCGATGGTGTTATTGGAGAAGATATTTTAGAAAATCTTAAAACTATTAATGATATTCCAAAAAAAATAAAAGACAATAATGTTCCTTCTTTATTTGAAGTTCGAGGAGAGATATATATTGGAAAAAAAGATTTTAATAATATTAAAGGAAATTTTGCCAACCCAAGAAATGCTGCAGGTGGATCGCTTAGACAAAAAGATTCAAAAGAAACATCTAAAATACCTTTAAAATATTTTGCTTATGGATTCGGGGCAATAGAACCAATGTCATTGAATTTTCAATCAGAATTTTTAGAAAAAATAAAAAATTGGGGATTTTCTATCAACCCACTAGGTAAATTAGTAAAAAATTTAGACGAAATTGAATCTCATCATTCATATATAGATTCAATAAGATCATCATTGGATTACGATATTGATGGATTAGTTTACAAAGTTAATGATCTCAAATTACAGTCAAGACTGGGTAATACATCAAATTCTCCGCGTTGGGCTATTGCGTATAAGTTTTCTGCTGAAAAAGCAGTCACAAAAATTAAAGATGTAGTTATACAAGTTGGTAGAACAGGAGCAATAACACCTGTTGCAAAAGTAGAACCAGTAACGGTTGGAGGAGTCGTTGTTTCAAATGCAACATTACATAATGAAGATGAAATTAAAAGAAAAGATATTAGAATAGGTGATACGGTTCAAATTCAAAGAGCTGGAGATGTGATTCCTCAAGTAATTTCTGTAGACGTTTCAAAAAGAAATAAAAATAGCAAAAAATATATTTTTCCTGAGAAGTGTTTATGTGGAGCAACTACTCAAAAAGAAGTAAGCAAATCTACAAAAAAAGAAGATGCTGTTAGAAGATGTCTAAAAGGTTACGAGTGTGATTTTACTGCAAGAGAGAAATTAAAGCATATTGTATCTAAAGACGCTTTTAATATTGATGGTCTTGGAAAAAAAGTAATAGATCAATTTTGGGATTTGAAATTAATTAGAAAACCATCAGATATTTTTACGATTAATTATAATACAATTAAAAATCTAGAGGGATGGGGAGAACTATCAATTAGTAATCTTAAAAAAGCGATTGATAATTCAAAGGTTATAGAGCTAGATAGATTTATTTTCTCAATTGGCATAAGACATATAGGACAAGAGAACGCAAAGATTTTAGGAGGTTTTTTTAAATCTATTAATAAATTTTGTGATCTATTTAATGAGAAAATTAGAAAAAAAATCTTAAAAAATCTAATTGAACTCGATGGAATTGGTCAAACTCAAATTGATTCAATAGATAGTTTTTTTTTAAGTAATAAAAATATTGAAATTGTAAAACAATTAATCGATAAGTTAAAAATAAAAAATTTTATAATTCAGAATAAAAAAGGAAAATTTTCTAATAAAACTATTATGTTTACAGGAGGATTTGAAAAGATGAGTAGATCCGAAGCAAAATCATTAGTTGAAAATAATGGAGGAAAGGTTCTAGGAACAATTTCAAAAAAATTAGATATTTTGGTAATAGGTAATTCTAAACCTACTAAGAAAAAAATTGAAAATGCAAAACAATTAAATATTAAAACTATTAAAGAAAGTGACTGGTATAAACTTTTAGATCTTTGAGCAGGCTTGTTTTAAATCTAATAATTCTGATCTATTCATATATTTTTTGAGACTCTTAAAAACATCTTGATGATAATTATTGAGCCAATTAATTTCATTTTTTTTAAGAATATTTTTGTTTATCAAAGATTTATCTATTGGAGCCATTGTTAAATTGTCAAACGAATAAAATTTCTTGTTTTTTTTGACTCTAACAAGATTTTCAATTCTTATTCCGAATTTACCATCTTCATAATATCCGGGCTCATTAGAAACTATCATTCCTTCTTTAAAATTTACCTTATTATTTTTTGATATTGCATGCGGTCCCTCATGAACATTTAAGAAATATCCAACTCCATGACCTGTTCCATGCGGATAATCTAAATTAATTTCTCTCAAAGGTTTTCTTGCGACACTATCAATTTGTGAACCGTAAGTATTATTTCTTAATTTATAACTTGCTACAGTAATGTGGCCTCTCAAAACCCTAGTAAAAATATCTTTAATTCTTTTACTATCATTGTTTAGTGAAACTGTACGTGTAACATCTGTCGTACCAAAATTATATTGCCCGCCAGAGTCCACCAAATAAATATCGCCTTTTTTTAATTTTCTATTACTTTTTTTGGATGCTTTGTAATGAATAATTGCACCGTTGGGACCAGATCCCGATATTGTTGGAAAACTTGAAAATTTAAAATTTTTATTTTCTTTTCTAAATTTTAATAATTTTTCTTGAGCGCTGATTTCGTTAATATTTTGCTTTCTGTAATTTTTTTTAAGCCAAAATAAAAATTTAGTAAGCGCAGCCCCATCATAAATATGAGACTTTATTATATTCTTAATTTCTATTTTAGACTTTATTGATTTTAAAAAATAAATTGGATCTAAAAATTCAGCAATATTATTATTTTTCTTTAAAATATTTTCAAAATATATAGAGCAGGAAGAGGAATCTATTAAAATTTTTTTGTTCTTAATTTTTGTGAGAAATAAATCAGTATATTTTATGTCTATAAACTTAATATTTTTAAATTTTTTTTTAAAAGAATATTCAATCTTTTTCAAATCACAAAATAAATTGATTTTTTTATTAGAATCTAGAGCTAAGTAAGCATTAGGCATTGGTGTAAATTCTGAGTCTTGGCCTCTTATATTTAAAAGCCACGCAATATTTTCACTTGCTGAAATAAACTGAAAATCAATTTTTTTTTTATTTAATACATTGATTAATTTATTAATTTTTAATCTATAATTTTGACCAACTGCTTTTTGAGGTAAAACATAAAATTTTTTTAGATTACTAGTTTCTTTTTTGATCCATAATTTATCAATTAGATTTTGATTGATATTGATAAGTTTGCAGTTGGTTTTATCAAAAATTATTTTTAATGTCTTTTTTGTATGCAATCTTGAATCAAAACCGATTTTTAATCCTTTCCTTTTTAAGATGTCCGATGGGAGTCTATTCGGAATAGTAACAATATCAAAGAACTTTCCACTTTGAATTTTAGCCTGTAGCGTATACCTACCGTCAACAAATAGATAATTTTTATTTTTTAAGATTAAAGCAAAACCATAAGATCCTGAGAAATTACTTATAAATTTCAATTTATCTTTTTTTTCAGGAATATATTCTCCAAAAAATTCATCATTCTTTGGCACAATATATCCATCTAAATTATAGTAATTAAATAATTTTTTTAACTTATTTATTTTTTCCATTTAAGTATTTTATTTTTTTTATATCTATTCCATCCAGGACTTCTATATTCTTCATCGAATTCAATTGAGTTATCTTGATTAAATTCAAAATCATCAATTGTTTTTTTAATATTTATTTCATTTTTTTCAATACCTTCTTCTGGAATCTCATTTATAAATCTAGATGGCAAAGCATCCATCCAATCACCATGATAAGCTCTCTTCATGGCAAATGACAAATAAGCTTCTTTCTTAGCTCTGGTAATTCCAACATAGGCTAGTCTTCTTTCTTCTTCTAAAGCAAAGTCTCCTTTTTCCTCTAAAGATTTTTGATGAGGAAACAAACCCTCTTCCCATCCAGGCAAGAAAACTACATCAAACTCTAATCCTTTCGCTGCATGCATGGTCATTAAATTAACTTTGGCTCCTTCCCATTCTTGATCTATTGAAGTTGCCAGAGCAACATGTTCTAAAAAATTTTGCAGATTGTCATAATCTTGCATAGCTCTTAATAATTCTTTTAAATTTTCTAGTCTATTTTCATTTTCTAAATCCTTTTTATTTTTTAACATTGCTGAATATCCAGATTCATCTAACACTAATTTAAGAAGATCATAGTGTTTCATATTTATTGATTCTTTTCTCCATTTGTGAATCATATTAATTAATTGTTTTAGAACAGTTTTAATTTTAGGTTTAAAGTCTCCCTTTTCTAAAATTTTTATTATAGAGTCTTCCAAGCAGAGTTTGTTCTGGCTACCAAATAGATAAATTTGATTCAAAGTGCTTTCACCAACTCCTTTTTTAGGTGATCCGATCACTCTTTCTAAGGCTAAGTCATCATATTTTTGATTAATAATTCTTAGATATGAAACTGCATCTTTTATTTCAGCTCTTTCGTAAAACTTAATTCCACCTAAAACCCTATAACCAATGCCTACTTGCAAAAATCTTTCTTCAAACTCTCTTGTTTGGTAAATAGCTCTAACTAATATTGATACATTATTAAGAGAATATTTTTTTTTCAAATTTTTCTCTATAATGTCAGCAATTCCTTGAGCTTCATCTTTTCCAGTTTGATAACAACTCAATTTAACCGGCTCCCCTTTAATTGCAGATGACCATAATTTTTTTCCTACTCTATTAGAATTATTAGAAATAAGAGTTGAAGCTGTTTCTAAAATATTTTTTGTCGATCGATAATTTTGTTCTAATTTAAAGACTTTACAATTTTTATAGATTTGATCAAAAGTCAGAAAATTTTTTATTTCTGCTCCTCTCCAGCTATAAATAGACTGATCATCATCACCGACACAACAAATATTTTGTTTTTCATTAACTAATAAATTTAACCATTTATTTTGAATAAAATTAGTATCTTGAAATTCATCAACCAAGATATATTTAAAGTTTTTTTGATAAATTTCTCTTATATCTTTGTGTTCTTCAAAAATTTTTACACAAAATAAAATTAAATCTCCAAAATCAAAAGCATTTAAATCTTTTGTTTTTTTTTGATAAATTTCATATACTTTTAAAATTGATTTAATAATTGATCCTGATTTTTTGATTTTAACATCTTTCGGGAGAAAACCTTTATTTTTCCATTGATCAATATGGTACATAATCAACTGAGGTGAGAATTTTTTTGCATCTAAATCTTCGCCTTTAACTATGTTTCTGATCAGTTTTTTTTGATCTTCGGTGTCTAAAATAGTAAAATTACTTTTATAACCTAATGCTTCCGCATGCCTCCTAAGGAACTTGACACTAATGGAGTGAAATGTTCCCAACCAAGGAACTGCATTTGAATTACCTTTTATATGAGTCATGACTCTACTCTGCATTTCTTTTGCAGCTTTGTTAGTAAAGGTTACGCACAATATTTGGTTTGGCCATGCTTTTTTTTGATTAATAATATGAATTAATCTTGTTGTTAGCACTCTTGTTTTTCCGGACCCAGCTCCTGCCACAATCAGGTTTGGTCCTTCAGTATTCAATACTGCTTCTTTTTGCTCTTTGTTTAGACTTTCAATTAATTTATCTATGCTATTCATATTAGAGAAATTTCATTTATACACTAGTTACAAAAATAAAAAAAATGATTAATAAAATTTATAAAATAATTAACAACAAGTACTCAAGATTTTTGAAATTTTTTTTCTTTTTAAGGTATGTATTTGCAATCTTTTTAATTGCTATTTTCTTATTTTTTTTAATTCCAAAATTTTTTAATTATGAAAAAAGGCAAGAGATTATAAAAGAGTATTTGCTTAATTATTATGATTTGCAACTTAGCAATTATAGTTCAATAGAATTTAATGTTTTTCCATTCCCAAATTTACTTATAAAGGATATAAATTTAAAGGTTAAGGACAAGCCTATATCTTTCGACACAAAAAATCTTAATATTTTTTTAAATTTTAAAAATATTTATAATTATAAAAATTTTGCAGCAGAAAAAATATTATTAAATAATAATAGAATAGATCTAGATATAGATAAAACTAATAATATATTAAATTATTTGGGTGAATTAAAATATAAGATAGAAATTCAAGATTTAAATTTAAATTTTAAAAAAAATAAAAACTCTATTATAGAAATAAAAAAAATTGATTTCTCTAATTATGGACATAAAAAAAATAAAATTAAAGGAGAAATATTTAATAAAAAATTTAAAGCTTATTTGGGCAATGATAATAAAAATTTAGATTTTAAAATTTTAAACACAGGCATCAAAGCAGATTTTAATTTTGATAAAACAAAAGAAATAAATTCAATATCCGGATTATCCAAAATAAACATTTTGAATAATTATTTAAGATTTAATTTTGCTTTACAAGACAATGCAATAAAAATCACTAAGTCTAATTTAAAAAATCAAGATTTATCAATTTCTTTTGATAGTCTTATTGTATTTGATCCTTTCTTTGAAATAAACTCAGATATTTATATCAATAAAGTGGATAAAAAATTAATTAACAACTTAAGTTTAGAGAAAATTCTTACAAACCAAGAAATATTAAAAAAACTTAATAGCAATATTAAAGTAAATTATAAAAAAAAAAGATTTTCTAATACTTTAATTAAAAATCATTATTCAGAATTAAATTTAGCTCATGGAAGATTAACTTTTTTAAACAAAATATATATTTTAGGGGGAGATATAAATTGTGAGGGAGAAAGCTTATTAATTGAAGAATATCCTCGATTAAATTTTGTTTGCTTGTTTAATCTAGAAGATAAGAAGAAATTATTAAAAAAATTTTCAATATCTAAAAATATCAATAAAAATCTCCTGAGTTTAAATGTCGAGGGTTCTCTTAATATTCTTAATAAAAAAATAAATTTTAAAAAAATCAATATTGGCGAAAACTATGTTGCAAATGAAGTTGACATGAAATATTTCAAAGAAACTTTTGAAAGTATTTTATTTAATGATGATTTTTTTGGTATCTTTAGAATGAATAAAATTAAAGAATTTCTTCTAGAAATAGTTTAATTCTACTTTGGTTTTGTCATTTTTATTGGACTCATTATTCTGTCGTACTCTTTACTATTAATTAGTCCAGCTTTAATAATTTCTTCCTTTAGTGATGTTCCATTTTTATGTGCTGTTTTTGCAATATGAGCTGCTCTATCATATCCAATTGTTGGAGCCAAGGCTGTGACTAGCATTAGAGAATTATCAAGAAGATATTTAATTCTTTTTTTATCTGCTTTAATTCCTTTTACACAGTACTGAGCAAATGTTTTTGCAGAGTCGCTCATGATATTGATTGATTGCAAGATATTGTGGATGATTAAAGGTTTAAAAACATTTAATTCAAAATGCCCATGTGAACCAGCCATTGTAATACCATTGTGATTGCCAATCACTTTAACACAAACCATTGTAACCGCTTCAGATTGAGTTGGATTAACTTTACCGGGCATAATAGATGAGCCCGGTTCATTTGAAGGCAAAATCAATTCACCATATCCTGCTCTTGGACCAGATCCTAAAAACCTAATATCATTAGCAATCTTCATTAAACAAACTGCTGTAGTATTTAATGTTCCAGAGAAGTTAACGATTTCATCGTGCGCTGCTAGAGCTGCAAATTTATTTGTAGCTGGTTTAAATGGCAATCTAGTAATTTTGCTTATTTCTTTAATAATTTTTTTATCAAAATTTTTTTTTGTATTTAATCCAGTTCCTACAGCCGTACCACCTTGTGCTAAGTGATAAATTTCTTTTAACGCGTTTTCTATTCTAACAATACATTTTTTTAGTTGAGAGTGATAACCAGAAAATTCTTGACCCAAAGTCAACGGAGTAGCATCTTGTAAATGAGTTCTTCCAATTTTAACAATATTCTTAAATTCTTTTGATTTTTTTGCTAGTTCTTTTTCTAATAATTTTAAAGACGGCAAGAGTTTTTCTTTTGTTTTAATGGCAATAGAAATATGCATAGCTGTTGGAAAAACATCATTTGTTGACTGTGATTTGTTAACATGATCGTTTGGATGAACTGGTTTTTTTGTTCCCATTCTACCTCCCATCATTTTAATTGCCCTATTAGCAATAACCTCATTAACATTCATATTAGTTTGTGTGCCCGATCCTGTTTGCCAAACTTTTAAGGGAAAATGATCATTGTGTTTTCCTTTAATAACTTCTTCGGCAGCTTTTATTATATATCTGCTTAATTTAGGATCTAAATCTTTATTTTTAGCATTAACAATCGCTGCAGCTTTTTTGATTATCGCGATAGATTGAATAACAATCGGTCTAACAAGAAAGTCTCCTATATTAAAATATTTCTTTGATCTTTCAGTAGAAGCGCCCCAATACTTATCACCAGAAACTTTGACTTTACCGATGCTATCAAATTCTATTCTATGCTTCATTTTGTGATTCTTTGTTATAATACACTTATATTATAAAATTTATATGGAGAAAATATGACAAACTTTGAGAAGGTAAAAAAATTCATGGAAGTTTTTGGTCAAGAGGTAAGAACTAAAGCAAGTTTTCCAAGTGATAAAATAATTAGCTTAAGACTTGACCTTATTAGAGAAGAATTATTAGAATTAGAAGAATCAATAGAGAAAAAAGATATAAAGGAAGTTGCTGACGCTTTAACAGATATACTTTATGTTACTTATGGTGCAGGCCATGCATTTGGGATCAATTTAGACAAATGTTTTGAGGAGGTGCAAAATTCTAATATGAGTAAATTAGGACCAGATGGAAAACCTATCTACAATGAACATGGAAAAGTTATGAAAGGACCAGATTATTTTAAACCAAATCTTAATAAGTTCGTCGCATAATGAAAGAAAATTATTACTGGATATTAGTTGGGATTAGTGTTGGGCTTCTTTTTTATTTAGGAGATAAATATATTTTTTAAGGAGCTTTATGAAGTCAGTAATGTATCACTATGTGAGAAATAAAAATAGATTGTATCCTTATTACAACGTACTTGAAAAAAAAGATTATATAAATCAAATTAAACAATTCTCCAAAAAAGGTTTAATAAAGTCATACCAAGAATTATTTCTTCAAAATGATAAATTTCTTCCAACATTTGATGACGGTCTTAAAGACCATATTTATGCTGCTGAAATTTTGAAAAAATATAATGCTATAGGGATATTCTTTATTCCAACCTCTCCTTTAAAAAATAATATAATATTAGATACTCATAAAGTTCATTTAATTCTTGGAAAAGTGAAAGGTTTAGAAGCATTAAATGAATTAGAAAAATATTTACATAAAAATAAAATCAAAAACTTTTACAATTTAAAAAAAAAATTACAATTTAAGAAAACATATAAAGATCAGAAAGATAATCATTATAAAAAAAAGTTTAAAAAAATAATGAATTATTATGGAAATTTAAAATTAAGAAAAAAAATTTTAGATTATTTATTTAAAAAATTTGCAATTAATATAAAACCCAAAGACTATTATCTTAACAAAAAAGAAATTAAGCATCTTGTTTCACTAGGAATGATCATAGGATCCCATGGGGAATCTCATACTTTATTATCAGGATTATCTTATGAAAAACAATTAAAAGAAATAAAGAATAGTAAGATTTTTTTAGAAAAGATTATTAATAAAGATGTTGAGTTTTTTTCCCATCCATATGGTGGAAAACTTACTTACAATAAAAATACTTTAAAAATTTTAAAAAAATTAGAATTTAAACTTGCCTACTCCGTAGAATATAGAGATATATCACATAAAGATATTAAAGATAAACCTTACGAATTACCAAGGTATGATTGCAATTTATTTAAATATTAACTATGAAGATTACTCTATTTACTTCAAATAATCAGAGACATAATTATCTTATAAATTTATTGTCTAATTCTTGTGACGAACTTTGGGTCGTACAAGAATCTAAAACTTTATTTACAGAAGAAAATGATAAAAAATATCAAAATTCTGAGATTATAAAAAATTATTTTAAAAATGTTAGAGAAGCACAAAATAGAGTTTTTAAAAAAGAATATAAAAATACATATTCTAAAAATGTTAAAACTCTTCCAATCTTGAATGGCGAACTAAATAATCTATCTTTATTATATTTAGATGATTTTCTTAAAAGCGATATTTACATTGTTTTTGGCAGCAGTTATATAAAAGGAGAACTTTTAGATTTTTTAGTAAAAAATAAAGCAATCAATATTCATGCTGGTGTATCTCCATATTATAGAGGAACAGATTGTAATTTTTGGGCATTGTATGATGACAACCCTCATTTGGTGGGTTCTACAATTCATTTATTATCTAAGGGATTAGATAGTGGACAAATATTGTATCACGCAATGTCAAATATAAAAACTAATCCATTCGAATATACTATGTCTACGTTAAAAGCAGCATTCCATTCTATTGTTAAGAGAATTCAAGATACTTCTATCTTTAAAATAAATCCCGTTGTTCAGAATAAAAGTAAAGAAATTAGGTATTCAAGGAAGAACGAATTTAACGAGCATATAGTGAGAGAATATTTAAAAAAAGAAATTAATTTAAATAGTAAAAAATTTGATAATTCTCTCTTAAAAGAACCATTTTTTTTAAATAATTAAACTTTACTTTTCACACATCATCAAATTTCAGTGTTCTGATTTCATTAAACTTTATTTATCTTATAAATATGTAGTTATAAGTATTTTCAAATTTGCTTCCTTTTACAATAAATGCCTTACTTCTTTTTTTCTGTAGAATTTTAAATTCAGCATCTTCCAATATTTTAACTATATTTTTATAGTGGTTCTTAAAATTCTCATTAATTTCAACAGATAAACTTTTAATTTTTCGGTTATTTAAAAATTCTTTTGCTCCATAAAGAATTAAATGTTCAATACCATCTACATCTATCTTAATATAATCAGGAATCTCTAATATTTTATTCTTTAATAAAAATTGTATTGTAGTACCAAAAACCTTATAAGACATTTTATTTTCAAATTTTTTTCCCTCAAAATTATAATCTTCGCCAAAAGTATTAAGAGCACCTCCTTCAACAAAACTACCTTCTCGAAGTTTTAAAAAACTATTTTCTTTGTCGGTTAAAGAAATTGGAAATATTTTTATTTTATCTTGAAGGTTATTTATTGAAATATTTCTACTTAGCACTCTTAAATTTGACGTGGAAGGCTCAAAAGAAACTGAAGAAATATTCTCGTTTTTAACTGCATTATAAATAGAATACAAACCAATATTAGCACCAATATCCCAAAAAATTTTATTATCTTTATTATCAAAACTATCTATCCATTCTAAAGTTTCGGGCTCCTTTTCATAAAAAGTTCTTACTCTCCATTGTGTTAGTTCATTTGGAACAAAAAATTTTAACTTTTTTCCAGATATTTTTACTTCTTGATATGATTTTTTTTCAAAAAAATCTTTAAAAAAAATTAAATAACTTCTTTTAAAAAAAATTAAAAGCATTCTATCTAGTAAATAGAGAAGATAAAAAATAAAATAAGATATTTTTTTTAACATAAAAGTTTAATTTAGTATTTAATTAGGTCAGATATTAAAATTAAAATATTTATATAAGTAAGGATTCATCTTCCATCTTAAATTTCCTAAAAAATAATTCTTTTTTTCTGCTTTATAAACTTCTTTGATTCTATGCGTCATTAAATTATAGACTAAAACAATTCTATTGTTTTTTCCGTCTCCTTCGTAAGAATGCCAAGTTTCCCTCTCCTTTCTTGAGAAGAAAACACCTTTATTAGGTTTCCAATCAGCATAAGTTTTCCCTGATCCTTTTTTATCGTTATAAAAATAAGTTCCTTTATTTTCTTCTGGTGAAAGATAAATTACACCTGAAAGAAGTTTGTTAGGAGTATCGTCGTGGATAGGAAATTTAGAGTCTTTATTTGTTACTATTATAGAAAAATCAGAGTAATCATATAATTCTACTTTATCTTTATTAATTTCATTGAGAATATTTATCGCTTTATCGTGATAATTCTTATGTAGTTTTAAAACGAAATTTTCATCTAAAGTAGATTTTATGACCCCATTATTATTAACTTCATTATGATAAAAGTTAAAACTTTTTTTAACATTTTTGTTTATATCTAAATTAAGAATTTCCTCGTAATCACTTTGATGAAAAAAGTTATCTACTATCTTTAATTTATAATTTAATTTATCTAAATTGTTTTTTTTCATAATTTAATTTTTCAAATCCTTCTGTCTCTTGCTCAAAGGGGCGTTCTGTTAATTGGTACCTTAAACCTTATACATCGATTTCTTATATGTTCAAGTTCCACAGTATGTAACATAGTTTTCTTCCAAAGATGGAGTTAATTGGTAGGCGGAATTTGTCGAAATACTATCATATGGATTTTGCAAAACTTTAAGCAATTTATGAACTTTATCTAAATCATTCATTTTTGTTGCATGTTTTAATGCATCTTCTATCAAATGATTCCTTGGAATAACAAAAGGGTTTACTTTACGCATAATTTTAAATGATTTTTCTTGAGAATTATTATTTAATTTAATGCGATATTCCCATTTTTTTTTCCATAATATAAATTGTTTTTCATTATAAATTTGATTTTTGTGTTTATACTCGTTCATTAAATAACAAAAAGTATTTGTATAATCAGATTTGTTTTTATGCATCCACGACAATAATTCAATAATTAATTGTTCATCATTGCGATCGTCACCAACTAGACCTAATTTTTTTTTCATCATTTCTAGCCATTTTTTTTTGTATTTTTCTGGAAATTCTTTTAAAACTTCATTAGCCATAGTAATCCCTACTTTGCTATCATTATTAATTAAGGGAAGTAAAGATTCTGCAAATCTTTCTAAGTTCCATTTAGCTATCCTAGGCTGGTTAAAATAAGAATATCTTCTTTGAAGATCTATTGAACTAAATACAGTGTCAGGATCATATTTGTTCATGAATGCACAAGGGCCATAGTCAATAGTCTCTCCTGAGATTGTCATATTATCTGTATTCATTACTCCATGAATAAATCCAACTCTCATCCAATTACAAATTAAATCAATTTGCTTTTCTAAAACAACTTTAAGAAGATCTATAGCAGGAAATTTTGATTTTTTTAAATCTGGATAGTGACGACTAAGAGTATAATCAAATAAAGTTTTTAAATCATTTTTATTTTTAGAAATTAATGCATACTGAAAAGTGCCAACTCTAATATGGCTAGAGGCAACACGAGTTAAAATTGCTCCTTCTAAAATTGACTCACGAATTACATCTTCTCCAGTTTTAATAACAGATAAACTTCTTGTAGTTGGAACTTCTAAATTATGCATAGCTTCGCTAATTAGGTACTCTCTAAGCATCGGACCCAAAGCTGCTCTTCCGTCAGCATTTCTAGAATAAGGAGTTTTTCCTGAACCTTTAAATTGTATGTCATAACGATTTTCTTTTTTATCTAAATGCTCTCCAATCATAAGAGCTCGTCCATCTCCTAAAATTGTGAAGTGTCCGAACTGATGACCTGCATACGCTTGGGCTATTGAATCTGATCCGTCAGGCAATTTATTTCCTGAAAAAATTAAAGCTAATTCTTTGTTGTCTATTTGAGAAAAATCTAAATCAATCTCTTTTGATAAATTATGATTAAAAAGAATTAGTTCTGGAGTTTTTACAGGTGTTGGATTTAATTTTGACAACAGACTTTCTGACAAGTTTGAGTATGTGTTATCGAATTTCCAACCAATTTTTTTTCCTAACATATTTAAAAAGGGGCACTCCGACGCTAGGTGGGATTATTTCTTAATTTTAATTGGGTTACCGTATTGATTTTTTTTCTTTCCACCTTCAGACGCCATCCAAATTATTAGAGGGATAATACCTATAATTGTTATTGAAATTAGTTGCCACCAGCCAGATTTATCAACATCATGCAATCTTCTTGCTCCGGCAGCTATTGCTGGTGTAAATGTAACGATTGCAGCAATCCAATAAAAAAGTTCTCCCGTACCAGACATGCTGTCCATGATTACTGCACCAAGACTCAATAACCAAGTGAATAAGTAAAACCACCAATATTCTGAACGTTGAGCTCGTCCCTCAAATTTTGCATATTTTGAAAAGCAGATTGTGATCGATTGCCCAAAGTCCATATTTTATTATTAGTCATTTCATAAAGGTAAGTAAAGATATTTTATTTAAGTGTAGGGGCGTTCTGTTGCTAGGTGCCCCTAACCCCAGATATATTGCTTAATTAACTAAAGCGTAGATAACTGCAACAACAATCAAGATTTCCCATCCGCTCATTTCGACTCCTTTTGTTATGAGTCATTATACATTAAGGGGCGTTCTGTTGCCAGATGCCAATAATTTTAGTTAATATATAAAATGTACGAATTGTTTGCAAATCTTACTTTAATTACACATTTTATTTTTATTTTATTTGTTATTTTTGGTGGATTGTTTTTTTTTATTTTTTCAAAAATTATTTATATTCATCTCCCAGCATTATTTTGGGGAATTTATATTGAACTAACTAATTCCATTTGCCCATTAACGTATCTCGAAAATTGGTTCTTGTATCAAGGCGGGCTAACAACTTATTCTGATGACTTTATAAACAACTATCTTATTCCAATAATTTATCCTGAAGAACTTAATACTAACACTCAAATATACCTCGCTATAACACTTATATTTATTAATATATTGATATATGGATTAATTTTAAAAAATTTAAAGAAAAAATAAGGGGCTTTCTGTATCCCGCCCTCGGTCAAAGAGTACCTTAAAATATAACTTTTTTAACGAGTTCGTAGTTAGTTCGTAGTAATTAAGCAATATTTTGTTACGATCTTGCTTTGGGAGTTCGTAGTTTTGGATTAAACTTACTTTATGAAAAGAATATCTATTTACCTGTTTTTATTTCTCTTCAGTTTTTCAGCACCCTCTTTTGCCGATGATATCCGAGATTATGAGATTGAAGGGATGAGTATTGGATCCAGTTTGTTGGATTACATGTCAGAGGAAAAAATTAAAGAAGGAATTGAAAGACAAAAATATATGTATCAGTACACAACTGATGAATTTGGTGAAGTTTATAAGTTTGAAGGATTAGAAACTTATTATATGTTATCTTTTTTTGTTAAACCTGATGATAATAATTTTATAATCTATGCAATTTATGGAACATTACCTCATGAAAAAGATATGAATTCTTGTTATAAAAAAATGAGTGAAATTTCTAAAGAATTCTCTGCTAAATATAAAGATGCAGAAAAAATAAGTAGAACTATTATTCATCCTGTGGACACGACAGGCAGAAGCACAGCAAAAGAAGTAAATTTTATGTTCAAATCAGGTGATGAAATAAGAATTATATGTACAGACTTTGAAGAAAGTTTGCGAATTGAGAAAAATTGGATTGATGGTCTTGATATTGCAATACAAAGTAAAGAAGTGGGTGATTGGTTAAGCAAGAGAATTAATTAATTTAATTATTAAGGGGGCGTTCTGTTGCCCGGTAATTTATAATTAACAACCTTTTTTCTCTTTAATTCTATTTAAATGCAAAGCTCTCTCTTTAGCAGCAATTAATGCTTCCTCAACATTTTTCATTGTTACACCTGCGCCAGGAAGAAAAAATAATATTGCCCCAATATTATGTGGAGAACTCATTTTTTTTGCCTCTTGAGCTTCATCTGCATACTTATTAGCTATTTCAATTTCTTTACTTAATTCTTCACAAGTTAGCTTGTTATCATTCGGGCCTATAATATTTACTACTGTTGGAGTTGCGCAAGCTGTTAGGATAAATAATATTAATAATGTTATAATTGTTTTTTTCATATTTCATAGGAGCGTTCTGTTGCCAGGTGCTGTTATTTTTTCTTCACTTCTTTCCAACCTAGTTTCAAATAATGTTTTCTTATGATGAAATAGGTAAAAAATGGATAAATTAAATGAGCAATTCCAAAAGTGATTATTGCTAAGATAAAGTGAACAACGGCGTGTCGCCAAATTCCTTGAACGGCCCAATAAATTGGACCAAATAAAAAAACCCACAACCAGCTTATCGGAGTAGAAACTGTTTCAGTATAGTTGTTTCTAGTATTTTTAAATTTCATATAATTAATTCTAACTAATTTTTATCAATCTGAATAGGGGCGTTCTGTTGCCAGGTGCCCCAGACCCCGTAACTTAATTAACTAGGTTAATTAAGCAGCAAGTGCGTAACTTTCGTTAGCATTTGTAAATTGGCCCGTTACGTCGGAACCATCTCGTACGAAAGAATAACTTTTAGACACCCGTCGATCCTAATTCACCCCCATAAATTATGAATGGTGGAGGTGGTGGGTACTGCCCCCACGTCCGTAATGTTTATTACGAGATTCGTTTATCGTCATAGTTACCTAAGTAACAAAAACACAATAAACCTAGTATAAGATTTTTGCAACTTCTAGAAACATCTTAAATATTGCTTGGGTATGGATGTTTTTTTAATTTTTTTAGGTTTAGAATTGTTTTTTAATAACCATTTCGGTTCATTGATGAATCTTCTTGATACAGCAACCATATCTGCCATTTTTTTTCTTAATATTTTCTCAATTAGATTTTTTGAATTAATCATACCTAAAGTTACCACATTTATATTTACACACTTTTTAATTTTAGAGGCTAAACTAACTTGATAGCCAGGAAAAAATTTTATGTTTGTTTTAGGTAAAATTCCTCCACTGCTTATAGCAACATAATCGATTCCAGTTTTTTTTAGCTCTTTACAAAGAAAAATTGCATCTTTTATTTTAATTCCATTTTTTAAATTATCAGACCCGGTTATTCTTGCTCCTAGCATTTTATTTTTTGGCCAAATTTTTCTAATTTCTTTTGAAATTTCTAATAAGTATCTTGAACGATTTTTT
>JACWDZ010000013.1 GCA_014653815.1 Pelagibacterales bacterium SAG-MED29
TGAAATCATGTTTAATAATAATAAAATTGGCAAAGTCTTAATTGATAATCCTTATCCTTTCGCTTTGATTAAATTATTTGATCCTGAAATTTCAGTTTTTAAAAATAAAAAATTAAAAATAAAAGATGCAAATGTTGAAATAATATAATGAAAACTATCTTAATTCTAATTTTGATATATAATAAAAAATTGTTTAATAAAATTAAATGACAAATATTTTTAGCTTTTTAAAAAGTAACTTATTTATAAATTTAATATCATTCTTGTTTATAACCGTAGTTTTTTTAAATCATACTCATAATAGCTTGGATCGATATAAAAAAATTAATTCTGAAAGTAATAATGAAACATATATTTTACTAGAAAATTCTGTAATTAAAAAAGAATTGTCTCAAAATTTAATTTTGCGTGATTCTTATATTTTAGATAGAGAATGTAAAGTAACTGGTGATTTCCATGACCGACATAAAGTTCGATGGGTCAAGGCATTATTCTTAAAAAGTATTTTTAATTTTTCTTCTAATTTAAATGAACTATTACCTTATTATGCTAACATAATAATCCATAGCTTAATAATTTTTTTATCTCTAATAGTTTTAAATAAGACTTTTGTTTTAGATAAAAAATATAACTTAATCTTTTTGTTATATGTTACTTTCATATTTCAACAATATTTAAGTGAGTATAGCTACTCAATATTTGAAACATTTTTCTTAAGTTTGGCTTTATATGCCAGTAAAAATAAAAAACATTTAATTTTTTTTCTTTCTTGTTTGTTTGCTATTTTGAATAGAGAAAGTGGTTTTGTTATAATTTTCTCCTGGTTAATTTTCAATAATGATGAATTTAAAAAATTAATACTATTTTTTGTATTCAGTGCTCTAATCTTTATCGGTATAAATTTTGATATCTTAAAATGTCTATTTGAGCCAAAATTTTTTGTTCCTCTCGAAAACCAAAAGGGTCAAGTGAATTTCTCTGATTTAATCAATAATAATTTAATTTCAACAGCAAAACTAATATTTGTAAATTTTTTATTACCTTTTGGTTTAGGAATTTTTTATTTGATTCAGACAAAAGTAAAAAATAAAATTCTTATTGCCTTGTTTTTAATCTATTTATTAATGTTTATTTTTGCTACTCCTGCTCATCATATTTCAGTGAGATTAATAATTCTACCTTTAATTTTTGCATCTATATATTTTTATAAAAAAGAAAAAAAAGTTTAAATAATTTTTTACCTAGATAAACTTTCCCATGTTTTAAAATATTTTTTTGCTGTCATCACTGAGTTCGGAATAAAATTAATTTTTTGCATTTTCTGAAAGTAAGGTCTTATATCTTTTGGCCTTCCCCATCTCTCTGGACAAACCAAGCAGCTTTTAAATTTTTTAAGAGTATTCGAAATATTCTTGTTTAAAGGTAACTTTTTATGAGTATCAATCCAAATCCAACCAACGTTATTAACAAATTTTTTAACTGTCTCGATAGACTCATACTCTGAATACCTAATGCTAATATCTTTATTCACACTTTTATTGTTTTGAAAAATAAATGGCAATTCAACATCTATTAAAAAAAAATTTTTGATATTAAATTTTTTTACAATTTTAATTGCTTCTTTCTCAATACCCGACTCTTTTATATTTAAAATTAGTGTTCCGTGATTATAATTTGATAAATAATTTTCAAACTTTTCACCTTTTTTAAAAGAGTCATGATGTAAAATTATTTTAGAGCCGCTTGATCTTAAATCAATTTCAGCTCCATATTTTTTTGGAAGTTTTGTAAGCTCTTTTATTTTGTTTAATCTATGAGCAATTAATTCCATTTTTGATTTTTCATTAATTTAATCATAAATTTAAGTGTTCTCATAGTGAATTTTATTTTTAAACCAATTGATCCACCTCCCTTGGCTTCTCCTGCATATCTTTTTTTCCAAACTACAGGATATTCATAAATTTTAAATTTTTTCTTTTTAGCAACCAAAAGAAAATAAAGATCAAACGAAAAATCTTTTGGAGATTCTTTTAATTTATTAATAAAATTTCTTTTAAAAATTTTAGGCTGAGAATTAATATCGTTTAATTTAACTTGAAATAAACAAAAAGTTAAGAAGCTCATTCCAAAAGTAAAAAAGTGATCGAATAGATCTCGATTTGTTCTTTTGCCTTTAATAACGCAATTTTCCGATAAAAGTTTTTGTTTTGATTTAAGAAAAATTTTTAAAACATCATGAGGATCAATTTGTAAATCTGCATGACACCAAGCCACATAATCGCCCTTACTGGCCATAATTCCTTCATAAATTCCATTTCCATACCCAATATTATTTTTAATTTCGATTAGCTTGATTTTTTTTGCTAAGTAAAGATCGCTATCTTTAATATATTCATTTGATTTGTCAGTTGAGCCATTATCGACTATTAAAATTTCAACTTGTTCATTTGAGTAATCTTTTAACAATAAACTGATATTTCTAAATAACTTTTCTAAGTTTTTTTCTTCATTAAAACATGGAATAATTAAGCTTAGCATAATTCTTTTATTTAAAATTTTTTAGTTCGCTATGAGAACCCCAACTTCGGTATTTTTTAACAATTATTTCACCTAATTTAAATCCGATTTTTTTTGATATCGAAACTGCATGATCAAGATAATACTCATTTTTAACCTTGAGTTTATTTCGCATTATGTACTTAATGCTTTTGTTTAAAATTTCATTGTTTTTAAAGATAAATGAACCTACTAAAACTCTATTTTTTCTTTTATTGGTAGTAAAGTTTTTTTTAAGTGATATTTCTACCTCTTTACTTTTTGAATTTTTTCTTACCCAACTAAACTGATTTGAATTTTTATAATTGAATTCTTTTCCATTCGCAGTTATTACAACGATATCATTTTTTTTTAATTTTTTTCTAATTTCTCTAATATTTATTTTAAAATTCAAATCACATGAATGTACTATAACAATTTGATCATTTTTTAAGAATCTAAGTGCCTTTGACACTGTTGTCGCTTGACCACTTGTATATTTTTTTAAAAAGATAATTTTTTTGTTTTTAAAAAGTTTTAAAGAATTCTTAAATAATTTATTATTCTTTAAACTTTTTTGAACAATAAAAAACCACATGAGTTTTCTTGAAAAAGTCTTTGAAGACTCAATAAACATGGGTTGATTGTTTATTGTAATTAAAGGTTTTGGAATATTATAGCCATGTTCTTTGAATCTCATGCCTCTGCCAGCCATCGGCATTACAACTACAAAATTTTTTAATTTATTTTTTTTATGCATAGCAACTTATGATGATTGTTTTTTATTTGAAAAAAATAAATATTTCTAACTTTTTGATAAATGTTTTTTTTTTTATAACTTTTAAGTAATGTTAAAAAATTTTTTTCCTTTATTTTTTTCGATAATGACGCAATAGTATAATGTGGCTTCCAATTAGAATTAACGAAAGGATAACCATATTTTTTAAAATTATTTTTCATTTTTGAATCTTTAAAATTTTTTTTAGTTTTTAAGGTATATTTTTGTAAATTTTTTAAAATTGATAATTGCAATTCTTTTAAAAATTTATTTTTTTCTATTTTAAATACTATTGTATTTCCTTTAGTAATTGGATCATTATAAAAAATATCATAATCTCTAACCTTATAATTTTTTTTTAGTTTTATATTAGATATACTGTCTTTTTTAATATCCTTAATAGAGCTTTTTGAAATATTTAAAACACACAAAGTGCAATGCGGCAAATGCGAAAGATACCTTTGAACGCCAAAATTTTTTTTTATTAGCTTTTTATATCTAATAATTTTTAGCTTTAAATATTTATCGGGCAGAATAAAAACACCTAACTTAATCATGTAGTTGCTTGTAGAATCTTTCTATCTCCTTTCTATCCAAATTAGAGTAAAAGTCTCTTTTTTTCTTTAAAATTTTAAAAACTTTTAAATAGCCAATTTTTAATTTGTATATATTTTTCAAATTAAACTTTAAAATCACACTAAGCAAAACCCTTAAAAAAAAACTATGAGAAATTATTAGTATTTTTTTTTTATCTTTTATTTTGCTCAAATATCTAAGGAATTTTTTTACTCTTCTTTCAACATCTTTTGAATTTTCTCCTCTGGGATACTTGGTATCAAAACCTTTTTTCCAAAAATTTATAACTCTTGGAAAATTACTTTTCAATTGATTAAAGCTCATGCCTTCTGCTAAACCATAATTAATTTCATTAACTAATTTATTTTGCATAGTTTTTTTAGTTTTAAATAATTTAGATGTCGATTTTGATCTTTTTAAAGTACTAGTAATTATTAAGTCGAACTTTTCAGAATATTTTTTATATTTTTTTTTATGAATAATATCTGGATCAGAACCTGATCCTAAAAATGTTCTATTTATATTTTTTTTTGTTTTAGCATGTCTAATGAAACTAAACTCAACAAATTCTTTATTAAGATTTTTCAGAAATTCATTATATTTTAATATGAATTTTTTAGCTAAAATTAAAATTTCAGGCTTATAAGATAATAATTTTTGTTCTTTTTGTTTCCTTAAAATTTTAAAATCATTAAGCAAATCTCTGTCATTATTCGTTATCTTAAGGAATAAATTATCAAATTTTTTATTTTTAATTTTAATATTTTTGTTTTGAATAAATTTATTCAAATTTATTATTAAAAAATTTATAATATGATAAACAAATTCTCCTCTGTTTCTCTTATCTATTTTGATAAATTCTTTTACAGTTTTAATTTTTTTTTTTTTAAAAGTATATTTTCTTATTGTTATCCTGTTTTTTGACAGATCTTCTAAATATTCTTTTGAACTTCTTCTTGAATTGATAAAGTCTCTTAATTGTAAGTTTCTAACAGGATAAATCTGTTTTAAAGAAATTCCTTTATATAAATTTGATCTTTCCCAATCGTAACAAGTAAATGGACTTGAGGTGACATGTTCTATGTGCGAATTTACATCATAAATCATTAAATGAACCGGCAAAAAATTTTTTGATGATATTTTTAATGGTCCGAAAGAAGAGTTTACGATAATTTTTTTTTTAAAATTATCTTTGTTTATTTTATAAATATTTTTAATCAATTTTTTGATTAATTGTTTAGATAGTTTGTTACAAACTACTACAACATCTAAATCGCCTATCTGATCTAAACTTTTTTTCTCTGTAAATGAACCTACTATACTAACTGAAATTACGCCTTTATTTTTAAAAACATTATTTAATATTTTTTTTCCAATATTCATTATTATTTTTCATATCTTGCAACGGTTTGTAGCTTCATAATTCTTCTTACAGGATGATCGCTATTAAGAACATCTGAACCTGATACAATTTTTTCACTTGTAAATTTATTAATTAAATTACTTTTTACTCCACCATCCACACAAACAATGATTTTATTCCTTGTTTTGAGTAAATTTATTCTCTCAATTAAATTATAAGAGCTCTCATTAAATTTTTGTCCAGATTCTCCAGGTTTTTTTATACTTAAGATTAATATTTCCTTAAAGTTTCCAATAATTTTTTCTAAATTTTCATACTTGTATATTGAGTGGAGAACTAAACCAGGTATTTTATTTTTTTCTAAAATTTTTTTTACTACTTTTTCTCTGTTTTTAATTTCATGATGAATATAAATTATGTCAGAATTATTAATTATATTGTCATTAATTAAATTAACTGGATCATTTGACATTATGTGAGTTTCAATTTTATGTTTTGGCCAGTAAGCTCTGACTACCTCGAGTTTAGATAAATTGGTATCTAATGCACTTCTATTCATTGTTTTGTCAACAATATCGACATGAATAAAATCTGGATAAGGCCCAATTCTATTAAAAATTTTTGGAATATCTTCATAACCGTTAGCATAAATTGCAACCCCAACCTTTCTACTATCTTTAAAAGAAAATTTAGTATGAAAAAAATATGCTATTAAAAAAAAACTGCCTGAAATTATTAAACGAGATTCTTCAAAACTATATTTGCTCATTTCTAATTTATTCCCTATAAAATATTGAAATAAATAAGAACATGTCGAAATTAAAGAAAAATAGAATAATGATCTCTTTAAATAAATTTTTGGAACATTGAAATTTAATTTAATATTAAAATAAAAAGCAAAAATAATTCCAAAAATTACAGAAACATGAAGAAAAAAAATGTTTGTAGATATATATATATTGATTAATTTTCTAACAGATAATTCAAAGATTAAAGATAAAAACCCGATAATTACATATGTTATTAAATGTTTTTTTTTGTACAGAAAAAAATTTATTTTCTTAACAAAATCATCATTTAACATAATTATTTTTGGCCGTAGTATCTTTTTTTGCCAAATTTTCTTTCAAAATGTTTTTTAGAAATGTAATCAGGTAATCTTTTACTGAATTTAATTCGTTGAGAATAATATGCAAGCTCAGCAATAAACTCTAACATTTCAGAATATTGCACAGCTTTATCATAATTATCACCCCAACAAAATGTTCCATGGCCAGGCACAAGAACTCCCGGGCAAGTCTTAACTGTCAATTTTCTTTTTTTTAAACATTCAATAATTATATTTCCTGTATTTTTTTCATAAAATTTAAGTTCTTTTTTTTTTATATATCTTGCAATAGGAACTTCTGACGTCCAATAATCTGAATGCGTAGTTCCATAAATTGGTATTGATTTGCCAGATTGAGCCCATGCTGTCGCAAACTTAGAGTGGGTATGAGAAATGCTTTTTAAATCTTTAAAATTTTTATAAAGAATTTGATGAGTTGGAGTATCTGTTGAAGGATTATTTTTTCCTTTAATTTTTTTTCCATCACTAATTCTTATAATTGGGCAATCTTTTATGTTTATTTTTTTTGGAACAACTCCACTTGGTTTAATAGTAAAAAATTTTTTATCAATTCTAATACTTACATTTGAAAAAGTTTGAATACTTAGATTTTTTTTAACTAAATTAATATTCTGTTTTTTGCATTCAACAACAAATTTATTTAAACTATTCATTAATTAAATTTATTCTTTGAAATAATCATTTTCAATAGAATAATTGATAAAGATTAATCTAATATTAGTTATTCACCTTCATAAAGGCAGCTTCCATTATAAAGCACTTAAAAGCCTAGATAGTGACGCAAGTATCCCGTAACCGCTGAGTTCAATAAAAAGCACTATTAAAATAATCAATATTATTTTCTTATGTTTGTGAAAAAAATCCATTAGTTAAGAAATATAATAATATATTCAGATTAGCATCAAAATAAGTATGAATATAATTAAAGCAATTATAGGAACAAAGAAATACTGCATATTTATTTACATTTTGGTGCGGTCGGAGAGACTCGAACTCTCACGGGAAACCCACACGCCCCTCAAGCGTGCCTGTCTACCAATTTCAGCACGACCGCATATATTATGCGACAATAAATGAATGACAATTTTAGTTCAAGTTGATAGATTAGAACAAGTATGTCTGTGCAACAACAAATTTTACCGAGCTCAAAAGAGATTTATAAAAAAATTTCTAAATTTATACCTGATGCTGAATGGAAAATTCATGCTCCATTAATTGAAAAAATTAATAAATTAAAAAAAGAAAAAAATGCAATTATTCTTGCACATAATTATCAAACACCTGAAATTTATCATGGGGTAGCAGATATTGCTGCTGACTCTCTTGCTTTAGCAGTGGAAGCTTCTAAAACATCTGCTGAAAAGATTATTCTCTGTGGAGTTCATTTTATGGCTGAAACAGCAAAATTAATGAGCCCAACTAAAAAAGTTTATTTACCAGATATGCAAGCTGGTTGTTCTTTGGCAAGTTCAATCACTGGAAAAGACGTAAGATTATTAAAAGAAAAGTACCCAGGTGTTCCAGTCGTGTCTTATGTAAATACATCTGCTGATGTTAAAGCTGAAACAGATGTGTGTTGCACATCTGCAAATGCTGTAAAGGTTGTTGAGTCACTTAATGTCGATAAAGTTATTTTTCTTCCTGATCAGTATCTAGCAGATTATGTTTCAAAAAATACTAAAGTTAAAATCATTTCATGGAAAGGAACTTGTATAGTTCACGAACAATTTACAGCAAAAGAAATAGAAGATATTAAATCCCAAAACCCAGGTATTAAAATTATTGCACATCCTGAGTGTCCTCCAGATGTTATTAAAGCCTCTGATTTTGCAGGATCTACTTCTGGCATGTTAAAATACGTAAAAGATAATCAACCTAAAAAGGTTATGCTTGTTACTGAATGTTCGATGAGTGATAATGTCGAAGCAGATAATCCAAATGTATCATTTATCAAGCCTTGTAACTTATGCCCTTATATGAAGAAAATAGATTTAAATAAAATTTTAGACTGTTTAGAAAATGAAACAAACGAAATACTATTAGACAATAAAACTATTGAAGCGGCTCGAAAATCTGTAATTAGAATGACTGAAATTGGTCGTTAGATCAGTGCAAAAATTAAATCAAAAATATATTAATTCTGTGGTTAAAAAAGCCCTAGATGAAGATTTAAAGCCTAGAGGTGATGTCACAACCAATTTAATTAGTTTTAAAAATAAGAAATCAAAAGCGAGAATCATTGCAAAACGAAATGGCATTATTGCTGGGCTAGATTTTTGCAAAGCAGCTTTCAAATTAATTGGCAAAGAAGTAAGTTTTAGAGCAAAAATAAGAGATGGAAAAATGATTAAAAAAAATAAAGTTATTGCAGAAATAAAAGCTAAAACAAAAACAATTTTAATTGCAGAAAGAACTGCTTTAAATTTTTTAAATCATGCATCAGGTATAGCCTCATTAACCAATCAATATGTAAAAAAAGTAAATAAAAAAACTAAAATATGTTGTACTCGCAAAACTACACCAAATCTCAGATTGTTAGAAAAATATGCTGTGAAAAAAGGTGGAGGATATAATCATCGTTACAATTTAAGTGATGAAATATTAATTAAAGATAATCATATAAAAGCTGAAAATAATTTAAAAAAATTAGTAAAAAAAGCTATCAAAACTAAACAAATCATTACTGTTGAAATAGAAAATGCAAAACAATTAAATAAAGTTTTAGGTATAAAATTTAAAAGAATTTTATTCGATAATATGAGCCTAAAACAATTAAAGAGATGTTTAAAAATTTGCAAAAATAAATATGAAACTGAGTATTCTGGCAATGCTACTCTCAAAAATATTAAGAAAATTTCAAACACGGGAATTAATAGAATATCAGTAGGAGCTATAACGCATAGCGCCAAATCTTTTGATGTTAGTTTAGAATTATCTTCTTAGTTCAGCTTGAGCGGCAGCTAATCTTGCAACAGGAACTCTAAATGGTGAACAGGAAACATAATTCAAACCTGTTCTAGAACAAAACTCAATACTCTTTGGATCTCCTCCATGTTCGCCGCAAATTCCCAGTTTAAGTTTTTTATTTACTTTTCTTCCTCTAGCAGAA
This sequence comes from Pelagibacterales bacterium SAG-MED29, assembly GCA_014653815.1. GTDB lineage: Bacteria > Pseudomonadota > Alphaproteobacteria > Pelagibacterales > Pelagibacteraceae > Pelagilacustribacter. The sequence continues at coordinate 9,491 of JACWDZ010000013.1, forward strand.
GCTAGTTCAACAAGCTCTCCTACTCCGCTTTGATCAATGCTTACAAATGGGTCAATTTCGAAAATTTTATTATCAATATAATCATTTAAAAATTTACCCGAATCATCACGGCTAATACCTAGTGTAGTTTGTGTTAAATCGTTAGTTCCAAAACTAAAGAAATCTGCATGTTTTGAAATTGATTTGGCTTGTAAAGCAGCTCTTGGTAGTTCTATCATTGTGCCAACGATATAATCTAATTTAGTTTTATTTTTTAACTCAATTTTTTTAGCTATTCTTTTTACTAAATCTCTTAAGATCTTTAACTCTGTATCTGTTGAAACTAATGGTATCATTATTTCAACAAACGCTGCTTTTGTTTTTTCTTTCTTTAGCTCAACTAATGCTTCAAAAATAGCTTCGCACTGCATCTCATAAATTTCTGGAAATGAAATTCCAAGCCTACATCCTCTATGACCTAACATTGGGTTTTCTTCATGAAGTTCTGCAATTCTATCTTTAATTTCTTTAGATGATAAATTTAAAGATCGTGCAACTTCTTCTATATCTTTTTCTGCTTTAGGCAGAAACTCATGCAAAGGTGGATCTAGCAATCTTACTGTCACAGGTAAACCAGACATAACTCTAAATATTTTTTTAAAATCATCTTTTTGATGAGGTAAAAGCTTTAACAGCGCATGATTTCTATCTTCTATAGATCTAGATAAAATCATTTGTCTTACTGATAAAATTCTTTCTTCGTCAAAAAACATATGTTCTGTTCTACAAAGACCGATACCTTCAGCTCCGAATTCTCTCGCTGTTTTACTGTCTGCTTCTGTCTCAGCGTTGGTTCTAACTTTTAATTTTCTAAATTCATCAGCCCATTTCATAATTGTAGAAAAGTACCCTGATATTTCAGGCTGAACTGTTGGAACTAAACCTTTCATAACTTTTCCGCTTCCTCCATCAATAGTTATAATATCACCTTCTTTTATAATCTCGTTCCCTGCCTTAAATTGTTTTGTTTCATAATCAATTGTAATCTCACTTGAGCCAGACACGCATGGTCTTCCCATGCCTCTAGCAACTACTGCTGCATGACTTGTCATTCCGCCTCGTGCTGTTAAAATTCCTTTTGCAGCGTGCATGCCGTGAATATCTTCAGGAGAAGTTTCTAATCTAACTAATATAGTGTCTTGCATCATTCCACTTAGCCTTTCAGCTTCATCGGCCGAGAAAACGACTTTTCCACTTGCAGCTCCTGGTGATGCTGGCAATCCAGAAGCAATAATTTCTTTTTCAACTTTCTCATCTAAAGTTGGATGTAATAAAGTATCAAGTGTATTTGGATCAATTCTTAGTATTGCTTCTTTTTTTGAAATAAGCTTTTCTTTAACCATATCTACTGCAATTTTAATAGCAGCTCTAGCTGTTCTCTTTCCAGATCTTGTTTGTAGCATCCATAATTTTTTATTTTCAACAGTGAACTCAATATCTTGCATGTCTCGATAATGTTTTTCTAGTTTGACAAAAACTTTTGCAAGTTGTTGATACACTTTGGGCATAACTTCTTCCATTGAAAGTTCTTTTGAACCTGAATCTATTTTTGCTTTTTTTGTTATGTATTGAGGCGTTCTCGTTCCAGCAACTACATCTTCTCCTTGAGCATTAATTAAAAATTCACCAAAGAATAATTTTTTTCCTGTTGAAGGATTTCTAGTAAAGGCTACTCCAGTAGAACAGTCTTTTCCCATGTTTCCAAAAACCATCGCTTGAACATTTACTGCTGTTCCCCAATGATCTGGGATTTGATTTAATTTTCTATAAGTTTTAGCTCTTTGACTTTCCCAAGATAAAAATACTGCATTAATAGCTCCGTAAAGTTGATGTTTAACATCTTGAGGAAAGTTAATTTTTTTTTCTTTTTTTATTAGTTCTTTAAAATTTTTAATTAATCCATCCCAATCACTTTCATCAAGGTCTGTATCTAACAAAGCTCCTTTGGTAAGTTTATAATTATCAATTAACTCTTCAAATAAATATCCTTCGATACCCAGAACAACATTGCTATACATTTGAATGAATCTTCTATAGCTGTCTTTAGCAAATCGGCCATTTGATGTTTTTTTGCTTAAAGCCTCTACTGTTTTATCATTAAGGCCAAGATTTAATATTGTATCCATCATTCCCGGCATTGAAACTCTTGCCCCAGATCTTACTGAGACCAGTAATGGATTTTTTAAATCACCAAATTTCTTTTTAGTTTTCCTTTCAATTTTCTTTAATTCTTCTTCAATATTTTTAATTATTTTATTTGGTAATTTTTTTTTGTTTTTATAAAAAATATCACATACACTTGTAGATATAGTAAAACCTGGGGGAACAGGTAAACCTAATCTGCCCATTTCACCAAGGTTTGCTCCCTTACCACCTAATATATATTTTTTATTTTTTAGTTTTTTTGCAGATTTATCATCAAAACTAAATATTACTTTTGCCATCAAAGACCTTCTAATTTCGAAAAATTTATAAAATTATTAAATGTGTTACAAAACATTTTTAATAGCTCTAATCTATTATTCTTAATATCTTGATTCTCATCATTTACAACCACATTGTCAAAAAAATTATCTGTAAATTGTTTTGTTTCAGATAGTCTAATTAATAAGTTTTCATAATCTTTGTTGCTTTCTTTTACAGTAAAAGCTTTTTGTATTTCATTAATCTTCTCAAATAGTATTTTTTCTTCCTCTGTTCTAAAAAGTACTGCATCTGGTCTGCCAAAAACTCCTTTCTCCGCCCTATCAGTAATATTTGAAGCTCTTTTATAAGAACTGATGGCATTTATTCCTACATCTTTATTAATATATTTGTTCATCAAAAGATTTTTTTTATAAAGATCTAAGAAATTATCGCCAGCATGAGAGCTGATTGAAGCTTCAATAATATCAATTTTTATATTTTTTAATTTTAAAATATTTCTCATTCTCTCTTTTAAAAAATCAAGTACTTCCAGTTCTGTATTTTCATTTTTTATTTCAACTCCTTGTTCCTCATAAAGTCTTATTGCGTAGATAATAAGATCTCTTAACTTAATTGATAATTTATTTTCAATAATAATTCTTAGTAAACCAATTGCTGCTCGTCTAAGAGCAAAAGGATCCTTTGAACTGGTTGGTTTTTCATTAATCAGAAAAAAACCTACTAAACTATCTATTTTGTCTACAATAGAAATAGAATAACTAAAAGGTTTCTTTGGTATTGCTGAAGTTAATCCTGTAGGAAGATAATGTTCACTTATAGAATTTGCAACATCTTCTTCAAAACCTTGAGCTAGTGCAAAATATTTTCCCATCACTCCTTGTAATTCTGGATACTCTCCTACTAAATCTGAGCATAAATCTGATTTTGAGATAGACGCAGCCACCTGAACTTTTTCCTTATTTATATTTAATTCATCAGAGAGTAAACCTGCCAAGTTTCTGATTCTCTGAGTCTTTTCATAAATAGTTCCAATTTTTTCATAAAAGGTAATTGTCTTAAGGTTAACTATTTGTTTTATAAGATTTTTAGATCTATCTTTTTCCCAAAAGAATTTAGCGTCAGAAAGTCTTGCATCTACAACTCTTTTATTTCCTTCTGTGATAAATTTTTTCTCGTCTTTTTTATTGGCAACAACAAAAAAATAATTTGTTAGTCTTTCTCTGCTATCAAATATAGGAAAGTATCTTTGATGTTTTTCAAGCGTAGAAATAATTATTTCTTGAGGAATTTTTAAATAATCCTTGTCAAAATTAACCAATAGTACATTAGGATCTTCTACAATATTAACAACTTCCTCTAAAAGACGTTGGTTATATTGCTCTTTATAGTTTCTTGATTTTGCAACTGAATTAAATCTTTTTAATATTATTTTTTGTCTTTCATTTTGATCTACCAAAATTTTATTACTTTTAAGAAATGAAAAATACTCTTTAAAATTTTTAATCTTTTTGGATTTCGTAGTTAGATCTTGTTCAATAATAATGTTATCTATCGACTCTAAATGCTGATATTTAAAAGGTAATTTTTTACCATTAAATATAGCAAATATTGACCTTAAAGGCCTTCCCCAGATCAAATTATTTGTTGACCATTTCATAGATTTTTTCCAACTAATTTGAGATATAGCTTTTGGTAAAATATTAACCAATAAATCTTCTACTAAAATATTTTTTTCTTCAGTTTTTATAAAGTAAAATTCACCTTTTTCTGTTTTTTTTTTAAATAAATCTTTTTCAGAAACATTGCGAGAGTTAGTAAAACCTTGAAGAATATTTTCGGGGACTCCTACCTTGGGGCCTTTAATTTCTTTTGAGTTAATTTTAATTTTCTCAGGAAGGCCTTTTATATAAATGCTTAATCTAGTTGGGCTTGAATATTCGAAACATTCTTTGTATTGAACTCCTTTTTCTTCAAGATATGTCTCCAATTGTTGTTTAAGCTGAGTTCTAGCATTTATTTGTAGTTGAGGCGGTATTTCTTCGCTATAAAGTTCAAGCAAAAATTCAGACATAATTTATTAAATTTGTGTACTTAACCAAAGTGATCCACACCCTTTTGCAAGTTCTCTTATTCTGTTTATGTAACCGGTTCTTTCTGCAACACCGATTACTCCTCTGGCATCAAGTAGATTAAATATATGACTTGCTTTCAAGCATTGATCGTATGCGGGTAAAGAAAGTTTTTTATCTAATAAAGATTTACATTCAGTTTCTGTTGATTCAAAGTTTTTTAATAAAGTTTCGGTATTAGCAAATTCAAAATTGTATGCAGAAAATTCTTTTTCTGCTTGAAAAAACACATCTTTATATTTTACTCCTTCATTGTTCCAGTCAAGATCAAATACATTTTTTTTTCCTTGGACAAACATACATAATCTTTCTAAACCATAAGTCATTTCAACTGGAACAGGTTTGCATTCTAATCCTGTCATCTGTTGAAAATAAGTAAATTGTGTAATCTCCATACCATCACACCAAACTTCCCAACCCAATCCTGCTGCACCTAATGTTGGACTTTCCCAGTCATCTTCAACAAAACGTATGTCATGATTTTTAACATCAATACCAATTGCAGATAAACTTTTTAAATAAGTTTGTTTAATATTATCAGGCGAAGGTTTAATTATAACTTGATACTGATAATAATGTTGTAATCGATTTGGATTTTCTCCGTACCTTCCATCTGTTGGTCTCCTTGAAGGTTGCACGTAAGCTGCTTTCCATGACTTAGGCCCTAAAGATCTTAAAGTTGTTGCAGGGTGAAAAGTTCCTGCTCCTACTTCTAAATCATAAGGCTGTAAGATTATACATCCATATTTCCCCCAAAATTTTTGCAAATTAATTATGATATCTTGAAAGGATAAAAATTTTAATTTTTTTTTAGTTGGCATCTATAAACCAAATTTTTGCCACATCGATTTTTCTTCTAAAATATTTGCAAGGCTATCAACGGGATCTTGAATAGAAGAAGATAGTTTTTTGGCAATAAAACTTTTTTGTTTTTCTAGTTTTTTAATTACAACTTTATCTCCAAATTTTTCTTTTAAAACTTGATCTGCATTACCAATGCCATCTATTAAGCCTAATTTTAATGCTGTCTTTCCTGTCCAAAATTCACCAGTAAAAATGTTGTTCTTTTCAGGATCTTTTAATTTTGATCCTCTGCTTGTTTCAACAACTTTTATGAAATCATCATGCAATTCTAGTTGTATGTTTTTAAGTCTTTTTACATCTTCTTCTTTTTCTTCAACAAAAGGATCTAAAGTACTTTTGTTTTTTCCAGCAGTATAAACTCTACGTTCAACTCCTATTTTTTGAATTAAATCTTTAAAACCAAAAGAGGCTGAAATAACGCCTATGGATCCAATGATAGAACTTGAATTTGCATAAATTTCATCTCCTGCACATGAAATTAAGTATCCGCCAGATGCAGCAACATCCTCAGCAAAAATTAAAACTTTAATTTTTTTTTTATCAGCTAATTCTCTTATATAGCTGTAAATTAAATGAGACTGTACCGGTGATCCGCCAGGTGAATTAATCGAAATCGCTACGTGACTTATCTTCTTCAAAGAAAAGGCTTTTTTAAGTATATCTTTTTGTCCTGCAAGATCCATTCCTTGTCTAAATCGACCCGCAGAACCGATAATGCCTGTTAATCTTACATGAGGCACTACAGTCTTTTTTTTGAAAATAGAAAACATATTTTTACGATCGTTATTATTATTCTTATAACAGTAATAACTTAAATTTTAATTATTTTATTACGCTACTTCTAGTTGAATTGTGGGTGCGTCACCACGGTTTCATTTAAAAATTTATTATTATGAAAATCAATTATAATTATTAAATATGGGATCGGTTGTACCTCTAAAAAAATCTGCTAATTCTGCCTACTTAGAGCTTAAAAATCTATTGGGCGGTAAGCTTGAAAAAGTGGAAAATTTAATAGAACTTAAATTAAAAAGTGATGTGAACTTAATTGAAAAAATGAGCGAACATCATCTTAAATCTGGAGGCAAAAGACTAAGAGCTCTTCTTACTTTAGGATCTGCCAAATTATCTGGATATGAATTGGGAGATCGAGATATTAATTTAGCCGCTTGTGTTGAGCTTATTCACTCTGCAACATTATTACATGACGATGTAATTGATGAAAGTTCTTTGCGAAGAGGGATTAAAACTACAAATTCAATTTGGGGTAATCAATCGTCAATATTAGTTGGTGACTATCTTTTAAGTAGATGTTTTGAAATTATGGTTGATGACGGAGATTTAGAAATTCTAAAATTACTTTCTTCTACTTCAGCAAAAATTGCTCAAGGTGAAGTTTTACAGCTTCAACATAAAGGAGAAGCCGATCTTCTAGAAGATACATATATTGATATTATTAATTTAAAAACAGCTTCGCTTTTTTCTGCCGCAACAAAAACAGGAGCTTGTATTGCAAAAGCTAATGAAAAAGAAAAAAAAGCTTTAGAGTCTTATGGTAAAAATCTTGGTCTTGCTTTTCAGATAGCAGATGATGCTCTTGACTATTATGGAAAAGATAAATTCTTTGGAAAAGAAATTGGTAAAGATTTTTTCGAGGGAAAAGTAACTCTTCCGTTAATTATTGTATTTCAAAAAGGTAATGAAGAAGAAAGAAGTTTTTTATCTCAAATCTTAAAAAAAGAAAAAAGAAATGAAGATGATTTTAGTGAAATTTTATCTTTGATTTATAAATATAAGGGAATTGAAGCAAGTTTAAAAAGAGCTGAATACTTTGTGAATGTATCTCATGACTCTCTAGGAATTTTTTCTGACAATGAAGAAAAAAAGATTTTGCAAAATTTAACTAGCTTCAGTCTTAATAGATCTTTTTAAGGATAAAGAAGTTGTTTGGTCCATTTATTATTAGACTTTCTGTAATTCAATCTTTCATGAATTCTGCCTTCTCCATCTAACCAGAATTCAATCTCATCTGGTAACAATCTCCATCCAGACCAATGAGGTGGCCTAGGAACATTATTTTCATCCGAATACTTTTTTTCAAATTCTTTTATTTTATCTAAAAAAGTTTCTCTATTGTCTAGCACTTGTGATTGAGATGAAGCCCAAGCAGCAATCTTATTTTTGTAAGGTCTTGATTTATAGTAATCATCAGCTTCCTTTGATGTTACTTCTTCAACTTTTCCTAATACTCTTACCTGCCTTCTTAAGCTTTTCCAATGAAAGCACATCGAAGCTTTCTGATTGCTTTTTAATTCACCTCCTTTTTTGCTGTTAAAATTTGTATAAAAAACAAAACCTTTATCACTCAATCCTTTAAGTAAAACCATCCTTACATTGGGTTGATTGTTTTTATCGGACGTTGCTACTGCGGCCGCATCTGGATCATTAATTTCGCTCTCTTTTGCTTTCGAAAACCATTTTTGAATAAATCTATCGGATTTTCTAAATCTTCAAAGCAACTATCTAATCCTAGTGAATTTTTGCCATCTTTTTGATTCATATATTCTATAAAATAATTTATACATTAAATAACTATGTCTTTTAATACTTTTGGAAAAATATTTAGATTTACTACATGGGGAGAGTCTCATGGGCCAGCTATTGGCTGTGTAATTGATGGTTGTCCTCCTAATATCCCTATTTCCGAGAAAGACATCCAAAAAGACATGGATAGACGTAGACCTGGACAATCTAAGTTTACTACTCAAAGGAAAGAGTCGGATAAAGTCATTATTCTCTCTGGAATATTTGAAGGAAAAACAACTGGAACACCAATCTCTATTATAATTCATAATGAAGATAAAAAATCTAGAGATTACGAGTCGATTAAAAATAAATTTAGACCTGGGCATGCTGATTACACTTATTTTAAGAAATATGGCATCAGAGATTTTAGAGGTGGTGGAAGACAATCTGCAAGAGAAACCGCTTGTAGAGTAGCAGCTGGAGCTGTCGCTAAAATAGTTTTGAAAAAAATTATAGGTATGAAATTTAATGTAATTGGAGCAGTAACCCAATTAGGATTAATGTCATGTGATAAACAAAATTGGAAAAATTCTGAAATAAGAAAAAATCCTTTTTTCTGTCCTGATAAGCAGTCAGTAAAGCTATGGGAAAAATATCTTTTGGCTGTAA
>JACWDZ010000014.1 GCA_014653815.1 Pelagibacterales bacterium SAG-MED29
AACAAAAGGGAAATATAAAGAAATAGAAGATAAGATTAGTGACGCTTTATCTTTTATGGAAGCTTGTGGAATAAATCCTGAAAATAATAGAAGATTAAGAACAGTTAATTTTTATACATCTCACGAAGCCCTTTTACTTCCTTTTGAAGAGGCTATGACAAGAGTTGACTCAACAACAGGAGAATATCACGACACATCTGCACATTTTGTTTGGATTGGAGATAGAACAAGACAACCAGATGGAGCACATGTTGAATTTTGTAGAGGTATTAAAAATCCTATAGGGTTAAAGTGCGGACCATCTCTTAAGCCTGATGAACTAATAAAACTTTGTAATATTTTAAATCCTGATAATGAAGCTGGAAGACTTACTTTAATTTCTAGATTTGGAGCAAACAAAGCTGAAGAGTTTTTACCAAAATTAATTAAAGTAGTTAAAAAAGAAGGATTAAATGTAATTTGGTCATGTGACCCAATGCATGGCAACACCATAAAAGCAACTAGTGGATTGAAAACAAGACCTTTTGATAGTGTCTTAAAAGAAGTAAAAAATGTATTTGGCATCCACCAAGCTGAAGGTACTTATGCTGGAGGTTTACATGTGGAAATGACCGGCCAAGATGTCACAGAATGTACTGGTGGAGCTCAGAAAATATCAGACAGCGATTTATCAAACAGATACAGAACTCATTGCGATCCTAGGTTAAACGCATCACAAGCTTTGGAGCTAGCTTTCTTAATTTCTGAAGAAATAAAGAAAAATTCTAAATATTCAAAAAATATTATTAAAGAAGCATCTTAATAATTATTATATAATTATTAAGATAGAATCCTTAAAAAGGATCAAAAAGTTTATTGATTATGAATGTAGAAAAACGAGCAAATATTATAAAAGACTGGATAGAGAGTTATTGTAAAAATGAATCTTTTCAACCAAAAACATTAGTTGTTGGTATATCAGGAGGCATAGACTCTTCTGTGGTTAGTACATTATGTGCGTTAACGGGAAGAAAAACTATTGTTTTAACTATGCCAATAAAACAAATCAAATCTCAGCATGACTTAAGCATCGAACATGGTAAATGGTTAACATCAAAATTTAAAAATGTTGAACATAAAATCATTGAGCTTGAGAATATATTTAATTCTTTTGAGAAAACTTTAAATGAATTTAATAGCGAACATGGATTTGCTAATTCTAGAGCAAGACTAAGAATGGCAACTCTGTATCAAGTTGCTACAGCTAATTCTGGAATTGTTGTAGGAACAGGAAACAAAGTTGAAGATTTTGGAGTTGGTTTTTATACAAAATATGGAGACGGTGGAGTTGATATATCTCCAATAGCTGATTGTAATAAAACTCAGATATGGGAGTTAGGAAAACATTTGGGAATATCAAATAAAATTATTAAAGCTGAGCCTACAGATGGATTATGGAATGACGGTCGAAATGACAAAGATCAATTAGGAATGTCTTATTCAGAACTTGAAAAAGCAATGGAAAACAAAAACGATCCTAATTATAAAAAATATTTAGAAATTAGAAAAAAAAATCTTCACAAAATGAATCCAATACCTATTTGTAAATTTGATGAAAAATAATTTAAAATTAACTAATTCTCTTAAAAAACAAAAAGAATTATTTAAACCAATAAATCCTAAAAAAATTACTATGTATGCATGTGGACCAACTGTTTATGACAGTCCACATGTTGGAAACGCAAGGAGCTTAGTAGTCTTTGATACCTTGTTTAGAGTATTAAAAATGATTTATGGAGAGAATGTATGTTATGTAAGAAATATAACTGATGTTGATGATAAAATAATTGAAGCTTCAAAAAAAACAATAAATCAATTAAAGAAATAACTAAGAATATTACAAAAATTTTTCATAAAGATTGTAAAAGTTTAAATTGTTTAAAACCCACTGAAGAACCAAAAGCTACAGAACATATCAAAGGAATGATTGAAATGACTTCTTCATTGATTAAAAAAAGTTTTGCCTACGAAAACAAAGGCCATATTTATTTTTCAGTATCAAAATTTAAAAACTATGGAAAGCTATCAAATAAAAATTTAGATGAATTAAAAGCAGGTAATAGAATTGAAGTTTCAGATTTAAAAAAAAATCCTATGGATTTTGTACTCTGGAAGCCATCTGATCCAAAAGATCCTGGTTGGGAGTCTCCATGGGGAAGAGGAAGACCAGGCTGGCATTTAGAATGTTCAGTTATGAGTGAAAAATATTTAGGAAAAAATTTTGATATTCATGGTGGAGGTTTAGATTTAATTTTTCCTCATCATGAAAATGAAATAGCACAATCTTGTTGCAATAATTCCACAGATAGTTTTGCAAATTATTGGGTTCACAATGGTTTTGTGACAATTAATAAAGAAAAGATGTCTAAATCTTTAGGCAATATCATTACAATTTCTGATGCAGTAAAGAAATATTCTGGACAAGTTGTAAGATTAGCTTTATTGAGCGCTCATTATAGCCAACCACTCGATTGGAATGATGAGCTATTGCAAAACCAAAAGAACACAATTGAAAAATGGTACAATCTTTACGAAAAAACAAACGAAGATAATATGCTAGATGTATCTGACACTTTACTTGATGATTTAAACACACCAGGGTTTATTGCTAAAATACATGAATTATATAATAGCGCTTACAATGGTGATAAAGAAAGTAAATCCTCATTTAATACCGCATGTAGATTAATAGGTTTGTTTAATATTAGTAAAGATGAATGGGTAAGTTTTAAAAACTCAAATATTAAAGTTTCAGAAGAGTATATTTCAATGAAAATTGCTGAAAGAACTAAAGCAAAAAAAAATGGAAATTTTAATCTTGCTGATAAAATAAGAAAAGATTTACTAGACCAAGGCATTGCAATTGAAGATCAACAAGATAAAACAATTTGGAAATCAAAATGAGCAAAGATAAAATCTATATATTTGATACTACACTTAGAGATGGAGCTCAAACTGAAGGAGTAGATTTTTCTATTGAAAATAAAAATAAAATTGCAAATGCTCTATCAGATATTGGAGTGGATTATATTGAAGGGGGTTGGCCGGGTGCAAATCCTGTCGACACCAAGTTTTTTTCTGATCCTCCAAAAATAAATAAAAGTATTTTTACTGCTTTTGGTATGACTAAAAAAACAGGTAGAAGTGCTGATAATGATCCTGGTCTAGCATCATTAATGAACGCAAATTCCTCTGCAGTTTGCGTTGTTGGTAAAACTTGGGATTTCCATGTGGAAATAGCTTTAGGAATAAAAAATGAGGAAAATTTAGAAAATATAAGAGAAACTGCAAAACATTTTGTTAAAAATAAAAAAGAATTTTTATTTGATGCTGAACATTTCTTTGATGGTTATAAAGCTAACCCAAATTATGCATTAGACTGCTTGAAAGAAGCTTACGATTCAGGTGCAAGATGGCTAGTTTTATGTGATACAAATGGAGGAACTTTACCTCATGAAGTGAGCGAAATAGTTTCTAAAGTATCAAAAATAATACCTGGAAAAAATCTTGGTATTCATGCACATAATGACACAGAACATGCTGTAGCTAATTCTTTAGCAGCAGTTGAATCTGGAGCAAGACAAATTCAAGGGACTATTAATGGTCTAGGTGAAAGATGTGGTAATGCCAATTTAATGTCGATCATACCAACATTATTTTTAAAAAAATCATTTAGTGATAAATATGAAGTTAATATTAAAAAAAATAAATTATCTTCATTAACTGAATGTTCGAGACTTTTAGATGAAATTTTAAATAGGAAGCCCAATAAAAATATGGCATACGTTGGAGCTTCCGCATTTTCTCATAAAGGAGGATTACATGTGTCTGCAGTTCAAAAGGATCCAAAAACTTATGAGCATGTTGACCCTAAATTAATTGGAAACCACAGAAACATAATTGTTTCTAATCAAGCGGGCAGATCAAACATTCTTTCTCGTTTAGAAAAATATGGTGTTAAAATTGATTCTAAGGATCCAAAAGTTCAAAAAATTTTAGATGAAGTTAAGGACAGGGAATTTAGTGGATATTCTTATGATGGCGCAGATGCTTCTTTCGAATTATTGGCTAATAGACTCTTAGGAAAAGTTCCAGAATATCTAAAAGTTAAAAGTTACAATGTAAGTGTTGCTAAATCAGATACAATTAAAACAAAAGCGAACGTTGTATTTTTAATTGATGGTCAAAATATTGAATGTAATGGGGAAGGGAACGGACCCGTTAATGCTCTTGATAATGCAATTAGATCAAATTTTAAAAAAGTTGAAAAATATTATAATTTTTTTTCTGATTTAAAATTATTAGATTATAAAGTAAGAATTTTAAATACTGGAACAGAAGCAACTACAAGAGTTTTAATAGAGAGCACAGACAAAACAGGTGTTAGCTGGTTCACTGTTGGAGTCTCCCCAAATATTATTGAGGCTTCATTTAAAGCATTGATAGACAGTTTAGATTATAAGCTTTACAAAGAAAAAGCTCCTGCTAATTTAAATGAAAAATAAGTTTGGTTTCATTTTAGTAAAACCTCAGATTGGTGAAAACATCGGTGCTTGTGCACGATCTTTAAAAAATTTTGGATTTTCGAAACTACATATAGTTTTACCAAAACAATCTTGGCCTAATAATAAAGCAAAAGCCACCTCTGTTGGAGCTTACAATATAATTAAAAGGGCAAAAATTTATAATAATACTTATGATGCGATAAGTAATTTTGATATAGTTATATCATTGAGCGCAAGAAAGAGAGATATTAATAAAAAACATATTTCTATCAATCAATTTCAAAAAATAATTCAATCAAAAAAAAACACAAAGTTTGGTTTTATGTTTGGCCCTGAAGCATCTGGTTTATCAAATGATGATTTATCTTTATCAAATTTTGTATTACAAATCCCAACTTCAAAAAAATTTAAATCACTAAACTTATCACATTCATTAACTATAATATGTTATGAGATTTTTAAATTGATAAACTTTAAAAAATTTCAAAAAGAAGCAAAAAATATAAAAATTGTATCTAAAAGTAAAATCTCATCTCTTGTTTTACATCTTGAAAAACTACTTGAAAAAAAAGGTTTTTTTGTTCCGTTCGAGAAAAAACACTCTATGTTAATGAATATTAACAATTTAATTTATAGATTAGAGCCTAGTGATAAAGAAGTAAGGATTTTAGCTAGTATTATTAGTTCTTTGAGCAAAAAAAATATTAACCATAATTGACAATTGCCCCTGAAACCTTATAAACACTCATCATTTAAATATGACAAAAAGACTTAAATCTAAACATAAAGTTGACCGTAGGTTAAAAGCTAATCTATGGGGAAGACCTAAGAGTCCTTTTAACTCAAGAGCCTATCCTCCAGGGCAGCATGGACAAAACAAAAAAGGTAAACCAACAGATTATGGAATTCAATTGCAAGCCAAACAAAAACTTAAGGCTTATTACGGAAATATAAATGAACGACAATTTAGAAATATTTATAGAAAAGCACTTGCAAAAAAAGGTGACACAACTGAGAATCTAATAGCATTACTTGAAAGTAGGCTAGATACAGTTATTTATAGAGCAAAATTTGCCACGACCGTTTTTTCTGCAAGACAGATGATTAACCATGGGCATATTAAGGTTAATAAAAAAAGAGTAAATATTTCTAGTTATTTAGTTAAAGAAACTGATTTGATTGAAGTAAGAGAAAAATCAAAAAAATTGACAATTATAGACGGTGCCCTTCAAAGCAAAGAAAGAGATGTACCTGAATATATCCAATTAGATAATAAAAATAAAACTGCAAAATTAGTTAGAGTGCCAAAATTTGCAGAAGTTCCTTATCCTATAATAATGGAACCAAATCTTGTTATAGAATACTATTCTAGATAATTGAATTTCTTTAGTTTATTTAAAAGAAGCATTTTATATAAAATCAAAAAAAAAATTAATATTGATTTAGATAATGTTAATAGAGATACTTTAGATGAGCTATTTCATTATTATGGAAGCGATAAATCCAATATTTTTAAACATACACAAAATCAAGGCCATGGTTTTTCAGAATTTTATGATCAGCATTTAAAACATTTAAAACAAAAAAAAATTAAAATTCTAGAAATAGGTTCTTATGCTGGAGCGTCAGCAGCTGCATTTACAAAGTATTTTACAAAATCTTCTGTATATTGTTTTGATGTAAATATATCAAATTTTATTTTTTCTTCTAAAAATATTTACGTTTATGGTCTAGATGTAAATAATCAATATAAATTAGAGAAAACTTTAAAAAAAATAAACTTAGAATCTAATTCAAATTTTTTTGATATAATTATCGATGATGGCTCTCATTATTTAAGTGATATTTTATTTACTTTAAAAAGTTTATTTAGATATTTGAAAAAAGGAGGTATTTATATTGTTGAAGATTTCAAACATCCAAATTATTACGATAAAAACAAAAATATTGAGCATATTTTAGTCGACCAAGTATTAAAAAATTTGCAAGAAAAAAGGTTATTTAATTCAAATATTATTAAAAATGATGATCAAGTTTATTTACAAAAAAATATTAGTAAAATTGAAATATACAAAGGCAATTTAAAGGATTCAGATATTTGTTTTATAGAAAAAATTTAATTAAATTAATTTTTTTTCTTTTAAAAGAGAACTAAGTTCTCCTTTTTCAAACATTTCTTTTACTATATCGCAGCCACCAACAAATTCTCCCTTAACATATAACTGAGGTATCGTTGGCCAATCACTAAATTCTTTTATTCCTTGTCTTAAATTTTCATCATCTAAAACATTAATGCCATTAAAATTCACTTTCAAATGTTTAAGTACATTTGATACCGCCATTGAAAAACCACACTGAGGAGCATCCGGCGTTCCTTTCATAAATAAACAAACATCATTGTCATTGATTAATTTTTTTATTTTTTCTTTAATTTCCATTATTTCCCTTCAGTAGTAATTGATAATGCGTGTAATTCATTTCCCATTTTGCCTTTAAGCGATTTGTAGACTAATTTATGTTGGTCAATTTTACTCAATCCATTAAACATCTTAGATTTAATTACAGCTGAATAATGATTATTATCACCCATAAGGTCTTTTATTTCTATCGTTGCATCAGGAATCGATGAAACAATAAGTTTTTTAATTTCTTCTACTGGCAATGCCATCAATAATTATTATACCACTGATTATTTATTTTATACAGTTCTTTAATGTTAATTTTCATTTCTTTTTCAACTTCAAAATAATCTTTTTGAGTTAAACCGATATTTTCATAAAAAATATTATTATTTTTTAATATTTCTTCCACTTTTTTCATATTTTCTCTATTAATCTCTAAAATATATCTGCTTTGATCTTCTCCAAAAAAATATTTGAATAAATTTGTTAATTTTTTTGGTTTATTAATTTTGACGCCAAAGTTAGATCCTATTGACATTTCAGCTAATGCTATTAGCAAGCCTCCACTAGAAACATCATGTACAGATTCTGCTAAATCGTTCTTTATAATCTCTAAAACACTTTCTCCGTTATTTTTTTCATTTATTAGGTTTATTTCTGGAGGCTGACCATCTAAGATTGAGTAAATTTCTTCAAAAAAAACACTTTGCTCTAAATGTCCAAAAGTTTTACCGATTACGAGTATATTGTTATTTCCTTTTTTAAATTGATGATTCATAGGTTTTTTTAAATTTTGAATTAATCCAATTCCACCAATTACTGGTGTTGGAGAAATGTTTTTTTTATTTGTTCCGTTATAAAAGGATACATTTCCTGAAACTACTGGGTAGTTTAGAAATTCACATGATTCTTTTATACCAATCAAACATTCTGCAAATTCACCCATGATTTTCGGGTCTTCAGGATTACCAAAGTTTAAACAATTTGTTATAGCCATTGGCTTAGCTCCTACAGAAACTAAATTTCTCCAATTTTCACAAACAATTTGTTTGCCTCCAGTTATAGGATGAGCTTTACAATAATTTGCTGATGAATCTACGGAAACAGCTATGATCTTTTCCTGACCATGAATTCTTATCAAAGCGGCATCCGCACCAGACTTTTGAACTGTATCACACATTACCATTTGATCATATTGACTAGTAATCCAACTCTTATTTGAATGATTTGCTGAGGATAGTATTTTTATTAAAGCATCTTTAATTTTAACTTTTTTTAGACTTTTAAAATCAATTTTACTTTTAGGTAATTTCTTTTTTATCCATTTTCTATCGTACATTGGAGCTTTAGAAGCTAATGAATCTATAGGAATCTCTCCTTCAATTTTATTATTATATTTAAGAGTTAGTTTATTTGTATTTGTTGTTTTACCTATTACGACAAAATCAAGGTCCCATTTTTTGAATATATTTTTTGCATGTTCTTCCTTTCCATCTTCTAAGATTATCAACATTCTTTCTTGACTTTCAGATAACATCATTTCGTAAGGAGTCATATTTTCTTCCCTGCAAGGAACTTTATCTAAATAAAGCTCAATACCTAATTCACCTTTTGAAGCCATTTCAACGCTGGAAGACGTAAGTCCTGCAGCACCCATATCTTGAATTGAAATAATAGAATTATCTTTCATTAACTCCAAGCAAGCTTCCATTAATAATTTTTCAGTAAAAGGGTCACCAACTTGTACAGTAGGCTTTTTTTCTTCAGAATTTTCATCAAATTCCGCAGAAGCCATTGATGCTCCGTGAATACCATCACGACCTGTTTTGGAACCAACGTAGACAACTGATTTATTTAAACCTTTAGCTTTAGAATAAAAAATTTTATCTTTTTTAGCATGACCAACAGCCATAGCATTGACTAAAATATTTTCATTATAAGTGCTATTAAATTTTGTTTCTCCAGCTACGGTTGGTATGCCAATACAATTTCCATAACCACCAATTCCAGAAACAACTCCGTTAAGTAAACTTTTTGTTTTAGAATGATCAGGTGAACCAAAATGTATTGAATTCAAAAGCGCTATAGGTCTTGCACCCATAGTAAACACATCTCTTAATATTCCACCGACACCAGTAGCCGCTCCTTGATAAGGCTCGATATAAGAAGGGTGATTATGACTTTCAATTTTAAAAATAATTGCGTCATCACCCCCAATATCAATCACACCCGCATTCTCCCCGGGCCCTTGAATAACTTGTTTCCCTGTTGTTGGTAAATTTTTAAGATGTTTTCTTGAAGATTTATAAGAACAATGTTCATTCCACATTGCAGAAAAAATTCCGAGCTCTAATAAATTTGGTTCTCTTTTAAGAAGTTTTTTAATATTTGCATATTCTTCTATTTTTAAACCATGTTTTTCTACTATCTGTTTAGTAATTTTCATTCTTTCTATTTAAGCAAACTTGAAAATAAATTAACACCATCAGTATTGGATATTAAATTATCAACCATTCTTTCAGGATGTGGCATCATACCTAAAATATTTTTTTTTGAATTAAATATTCCGGCAATATTTTCTACAGAACCATTAGGATTACAGCTTTCATTTATCTTTCCATCTTTGTCACAGTATTTAAACGCTATTAAGTTTTCATTGATTAATTCCTTTAAGTGATTTGGATTTGTAATATAATTACCTTCATTATGTGCAATATTAATTTTTAAAATTTGATCTTTTTTATATTTATTTGAAAATTTAGTATCATTATTGATTACTTTGATATTTATATCTTTATTAATGAATTTTAAATTTTTATTTCTTAATAAAGCTCCTTTTAACAAGCCCGTTTCTGTTAATATTTGAAATCCATTACAAATCCCTAGCACCAAACAACCCTCATTAGCTGCTTTTATAACCTCATTAATTATTAATGATTTTCCAGCAATAGCTCCTGATCTCAAGTAATCCCCGTAAGAGAATCCTCCCGGAACAACAATTAAATCAGATTTAGGAAGTTTTGTTTCCTTATGCCAAACCATTTGGTTTTTAAATTGCATTTTTTCTAAAGCAACTGCTATGTCTCTATCACAATTGGAGCCAGGAAAAACAATAACTGATGAATTCATTAAATCTTATTTATCTTATAGTCTTCTATAATCAGATTAGCTAAAAGTTTTTTACACATATCATCAACCTTTTTTTCTGCTTGAGTTTGATTATTGTCATTTACTTCTAATTCAAAATATTTACCTTGTCTTACACTTTTTAAACTATCCATTCCAAGGTTTTGCAAAGTATTCTGCACAACTTTTCCTTGTGGGTCTAGCACATCTTTCTTTAATGTAACTGTGACTGAAAATTTCAATTTATTTTTTTTTAAACTTAATCGAAGTTGTTTTACCGAAATTAACTTCACTTATATTTGTTTCTTCCGGCATAATATTTAATCTTCTAGCAACTTCTTGATATCCTTGAATAATATTGCCCAAATCTTTTCTAAATCTATCTTTATCTAATTTTTTTTCTGTTTTTACATCCCATAGTCTACAAGTATCAGGGCTAATTTCATCAGCAAGGACAATTTCTTTCTCTTCTGTATCTTTATTCCACGCCTTACCGTACTCAATTTTAAAATCTACTAATTTAATTCCTATACCTCTAAACATTCCAAGCAATAAGTCATTAATTCTTAATGTCATTTTATCTATTTCTTTTATTTCTTTTTCAGTTGCCCAACCAAAAGAATAAATATGTTCTTTCGAAATAAGTGGATCTTGAAGCTCATCTTTTTTATAGCAATATTCTAATAGTGGTTTTTCTAAAACAGTTCCTTCGGAAATATCCAATCTTTTAGTTAATGAACCTGTTGCAATATTTCTTACTATAAATTCGATAGGAAATATTTCAGCTTTTCTTATTAACTGCTCTCTCATATTTAGTCTTTTAATTAGATGAGTTTTTATTCCACATTGAGCTAAATTGCTTAAGATATATTCCGAAATTCGATTATTCAAAACACCTTTGCCTTCAACTTTTGACTTTTTTAAATTATTAAAAGCAGTCGCGTCATCTTTAAAATGTTGAATGAGTAAATTTTTATCTTTTGTTTCATAGATAATTTTAGCCTTACCTTCGTATAATTTATTTCCTTTATTCATATTTAATTTATTTTTTTAAACTTCTTTTGAAAATTATATTAATTTTTTTAGTATGATAACTAAAATTAAATAATTTTTTAAGCTTATTAACAGATATTTTATTTGTAATTTTTTTGTCACTAGCAATGTTGTCATAAAAAGGAGAATTATCGTTCCACGATTTCATAGCATTTTTTTGAACTATTTTATAAGATTCCTCCCTAGTAAACCCAGCATTTGTTAATTCTATTAAAACTCTTTGTGAGAAAAAAATTCCATTAGTAATATTTAAGTTTTTCATCATATTCTTTGGGTAAATGTTTAAATTTTTTACAACATTACTTAATCTACAAAGAGCAAAGTCCAAAGTTATTGTTGAATCTGGACCAATATTTCTTTCAACAGCTGAATGTGAAATATCTCTTTCATGCCATAGAGCAACATTTTCTAATGCCGGAACCACACTTGATCTTATTAATCTTGATAGCCCAGTTAAATTTTCACTTAAGATTGGATTTTTTTTATGAGGCATTGCTGAAGAGCCTTTTTGTTTTTTTCCAAAAAACTCCTCTACTTCTAAAACTTCTGTTCTTTGAAGATGTCTAATTTCTACTGCAAATCTTTCAATTGAACTTGCGATTATACCTAGTGTTGAAAAAAATTGAGCGTGTCTATCTCTTGGAATGATTTGTGTTGAAACAGGTTCTACATTAAGTTTTAATTTCTTAGCAACATAACTTTCTACTCTTGGGTCTATATTTGCAAATGTTCCAACTGCTCCAGAAATTGCACAAGTGGATATTTCTTTTATTGAACTTTCTAATCTCTTTTTATTTCTTAAAAATTCTTGATAAAAGGTTAACATTTTTAAGCCAAAAGTAATTGGTTCAGCATGTATTCCATGACTTCTACCGATACATAAAGTAAATTTATGTTTGATTGCCTGTTTTTTTATTGATCTTAATAATTCATCAATATCTTTTAATAAAATTTCACCTGATTGTTTTAATTGTAGATTGAAACAAGTGTCTAATATATCAGAAGACGTCATACCTTTGTGAAGATATCTTGATTCTTTACCAGATCTTTCAGCAATAGAAGTTAAGAATGCAATAACATCGTGCTTTACCTTATCTTCAATGTCTAAAATTCTTTTTACGTTAATTTTTGCTTTTGATTTAACTTTTTTAACAACACCTCTTGGAATAATTTTTAGTTTTTCCATTGCTTCTGCCGCAGCTAATTCGATATCAAGCCAGATAGAATATTTGTTATAATCCTCCCAAATAGTTTTCAGTTCTTTTCTAGAATATCTTTCAATCATTTTAATAGATTAACTAAATTTTTTTGAATGAGTAAAAATTTCGTATCCTTCTTTTGTTATACCAACAGTATGTTCAAATTGTGCTGATAATGATTTGTCTTTTGTAACGGCAGTCCAACCATCATTCAATACTTTAGTTTCATAATTACCAAGATTTATCATAGGTTCAATGGTAAAAATCATTCCGGCTTTTATTTTTTCCCCAGTTCTTTTTTTTCCATAATGTAAAACATTAGGCTCTTTATGAAATGCTTGACCAATACCATGTCCACAAAAATCTTGAACAACCGAACATCCATTTGCTTCTACGTGTTCTTGTATAGCTGAACCTATATCGCCTAATTGAACATTTTCCTTAAGTATTTTAATTGCTTTCATCATTGACTCATAAGTTGTTTTAATTAATTTTTTTGCTTTTACAGATATTTTTCCAACCTCAAACATTCTGCTAGTGTCACCATGCCAATGATTTTTATAAGCAGTAACATCAACATTAAGGATATCACCTTCTTTTAAAATTTTATCTGATGGAATACCGTGACAGACAACATGATTTACAGATGTGCAAGATGATTTAGGGAAACCTCTATAAAACAGTGGAGCAGAGTAAGCACCATGATCGTTTATAAATTCATAACATAAATTATCAATTTTATCTGTAGTAATGCCTGGTTTAATTATTTTAGCTACTTCATCAAGGGCACCTGCAGCAATTGATCCGGCTACTCTAGTTTTTTCAAAAGACTCTTTTATATCTTCATTCATTAAATTTTAAATTTTATCTTTTTATTTAGTTTTATTCCTTTTGATGAAAATTTACAATCATAGCAGAGTATGTTTAGTTTTTTTTTAACAGCTTTAGATAATAATTCTGAATATTGTGGATCTATATCTCTAGCGATAACAAATTGATTACAATCTTCACGTTGAATAATAAAAGCAATATAGATTTCATATCCTTTCTTACTTGCTTTAATTAATTCATCGATATGTTTAGCTCCTCTTGATGTAATTGCATCTGGAAATTCTGCAATTTTAGGTTTTCTTATTAAGGTTACATTTTTGACCTCTAAAAAGGCTTTATAATTTTTTTTGGTTATTAGAAAATCAAATCTAGTATTTTTACCAAATTTTACCTCTGGTTTAATTACAATATCTTTATCAAATTCTTTTATAAGATTATTTTTTAAAGCATCTAAAACAATTTTGTTTGTTAAATGTGTATTAACTCCAACTTTTGACTTATTGTCTTCAATAATTTGTAGAGTATATTTTAATTTTCTATCTGGATTGTTTGATCTACATAGCCAGACCTTATTGCCTTCTTTTAAAAGACCTTTCATTGAACCAGTATTTGGACAATGCGCTGTTATTACTTTATTTTTAATCTGAACATCTACAAAAAAACGCTTATATCTTTTTATAAATACTCCTGATATTAATCTATTTTCAAAGTTCATATATAATTATCAATCTATGAAGAAAAAAAACAAAAAAGTAAATGCTGCAATTTTAATCATAGGTAATGAGATACTTTCTGGGAGAACCCAAGATAAAAATATTGCATTTATATCAAATTGGTTGAATTCAAAATGTGGAATATCAGTAAACGAAGTAAGAATTGTTCCTGATTTAGAAAAGATAATAATCAAAAATATATTAGAACTATCAAAAAAATTTAATTATGTATTTACCACAGGAGGCATTGGCCCAACACATGATGATA
>JACWDZ010000015.1 GCA_014653815.1 Pelagibacterales bacterium SAG-MED29
GATCTTGTTGACTATGTAGTAGGAGCTGACGGTATCTTTTCTAATACTAGATCCTTTTTTGAAAAGAAAAAGAATCCACCCTCATTTAAAAAAGCAATTGCTATTAGGTTAATTCTTAAAACAAAAAATAATTTAGATATAAACGAAAAAAATATTAGTTTATTTATGGGTTCAAATTTACATTTAGTTATTTATCCAATTAATCAAAAAAATGAATTAAATTTAGTTTGTATAATTCGAGATAAAAAATACGATCCAGATAACATTAAATCTTTAATTGAGAGAAAACTTTTAACTCAAAATCCAAATTTAAAAAATTTATTTAAAGACGATATAAAATCTTGGCCTTTATATTCAACTTCAAAAGTAGTTCCTTCATCTAACAACAAGGTATTTTATATTGGTGATGCTTTTAATGGTTTTCTTCCCACACTAGCACAAGGCGGTGGACAGTCAATTGAGAGCGCTTACGAATTATTCAATTTAATTAAAGATGAAAATCGAGATGCATCTAATATTTATTTTAAAAGGAGACTTGATAGAACAAAAGCTGTAAGAAGAAGATCAAATTTTAATTTTTTTGCATTTCATTTTTCAAACTCTATTATGCAAAAAATAAGAAATTTCTTTTTAAAATTCTTGGTTAAGAGAAAAGATTTTATTAATAGCTATCTAGGAACAGTTTATAAAAATTAGATTTGTTTTGAAGATATAAATTTTTGTCTCAAATTATCAATAAGCACAGTAGATCCATTTATGTCACAATGCCAATAAGTCCATCCATTGCAGCTTTCAGTTCCCATAATTTTGGCTGCTACTTTATGTATAGATCCTTCAGCTTCCTTGTATTTAATACTTCCGTCAGCCATTATCTTGGCATTAATTTTCTTTTTATGATCAAAAAGAGTTTTGCCCGGTTTTAAAATTCCTAGTTCGACTAATGAGCCAAAAGGTATTCTCGGTTTAGATTTATTGTTTTCAACTGTGTCTAGATAATTATCTTCAATTTTTTTAGCTTTATTAATTCTATCTTGTGCTGCTTTAAAGTATTTTTTATCTTTTTCTATACCACAATAGTTTCTTCCTAATTTCTTCGCTACAACAGCTGTAGTTCCAGTACCCAGGAAAGGATCAAATATAGCATCACCTTTATTGGTAGTTGCCAATATAATTCTATGAAGAAGGGCCTCTGGTTTTTGTGTAGAATGAATTTTTTTACCGTTTTTTCTTAATCTTTCTTTTCCATTACAAATTGGAAGCATCCAATCAGATCTCATTTGCAAATCATCATTTAAACATTTTAAAGATTGATAATTAAAAGTATATTTTGATTTTTTACTTTTTGATGCCCAAATCAATGTTTCATGAGCATTAGTAAATCTAGTCCCTCTAAAGTTTGGCATTGGGTTATTTTTTCTCCAAATTACATCATTTAATAACCAATAATTTAAATTCTGTAAGTGATAACCAAGACGGAAAATATTATGATAAGACCCTATAACCCAAATACTTCCGTTGTCTTTTAGAATTCTTTTGCACTCTATCAGCCACGATTTACAAAAATCATCATAGTGTTTGAAGCTTTTAAATTGATCCCATTTATCATCAACGCCTTTTACTTTACTTGCGTCCGGTCTAGTCAAAGTTTCACCAATTTGCATGTTGTATGGAGGATCTGCAAAAACTAAGTCAAAAGTTTTATCTGGAATTTTTTTTAATTCTTGTAAACAATTGCCATTAATAATTTTGTTAAAAACTTCTGACATTTTAAGATTCAACCTTAAATTGAATCAAGGGTCAAAGGTTTTTATATTAAAAAAAGAGCACTCTTGTGTCTTGGAATTTTATTTGGACAACATATTGTATATTGGCTTGAATCCTTTTCTGTGATGAGAAGTGATGCCAAATTTTTTTAATCCATCCATATGAGCTTTGGTTCCATATCCGAAATTTCTTTCCCAAGCATAATTTTTATATTTTTCAGATAGTTTAATCATTAATAAATCTCGATATGTTTTGGCTATAATCGAGGCTGCGCTAATACACTTAATTTTTTCATCTCCATTAACAATCGTTTTAAATTTTTTTATTCCTTTTGGTGCAAAATTTCCATCGATTAGAACTAGTTCTGGCTTGATCGACAATTTATTAATTGCTCTTTTCATAGAAAGCAACGCCGCTTGAAGAATATTTAAATTTAAAATTTCCTCAACAGAAGCTACGCCTATTGCATAATAAGAATTTAATTTTATATGCTCAGCTATTTCTATTCGATTTTTAAAGTTAATTTTCTTAGAGTCTTTCAATAATCTTAAATTGATATTTTTATTCAATATTACTGCTGCGGAAACTACAGGGCCCGCCAAACAACCTCTTCCTACTTCATCAACTCCAGCTGTAACTATATTGTGTTTCAATTAAATTTTTAATTTAGATTTTTTCTCTCTTATCATTTTAAGATCTATCCAAGCCATTTTTTTTTGGGCTGGTTGTCTCATTAAAAAGGCTGGATGAAATGTAACTATGATAGATGTTTTACATTTTCCAAACTGTTTTTCTATCCACTTACCTCTAGCTTTAGAGATGACAACTTCATTACCGATAAGAGCGTTTAAAGCTGTGCTTCCTAATAAAACTAATATTTTTGGTTTAATTATTTCAATGTGTTTTTTAAGATAAGGTAAATATTTAGCTATTTCTTCTTCGGTAGGCCTTCTGTTTTCAGGCGGCCTATAATTTACAACATTTGTGATGTAAACATTTTTTCTATCTAAATTTATTGAAGCCAGCATTTTATCTAGTAATGCTCCAGCTCGACCAACAAAGGGAAGTCCTTCTTGATCTTCATTAGAACCAGGACCTTCTCCTATGAACATAATTTTTGATTTAGGGTTACCGTCTGCAAAAACAATATTGTTTGCACTTTTCTTTAATTCACAATTTTTTATATCAGAAATAGATTTTTTTAGTTTTTCTAGATTTTCGGCTTTCTCGCCTGATATCTCAAAAGTATCTTTTTTATATCTATTGATTGCCTTATCGTTGTAAATTAAATTATAATTAATTAAATTGTAAAATTTGATTAACTTAATTGTTTTAGTATTAATTTTTTTTATCATGAGTATTTATGAGTATATTTAAATCTAGTTTTAAACCTATCGCACTAATATTGTTTGTCATCATTTTTTTTTCCACACTTCAAGCTAAAAACCTGAATAAATTTAATGAAGGAAGTTATGTTTCAGATTACTTTTCAGGAATATTGCTTCTAAATGACAATCAGTATAATGATTCTTACATTTTTTTAAAGAAATTAGACGGTCTTGAGGCGAGTCATTTAAATTATTCTTCAAAATACCTTTATTCGTTAGTTAATTTAGGAAAATTTAACGAAGCTTTTAATTATTCAAAAAAGCTAGAAGAAAGAAAATTAGATAATTTTGAAAGTGATTTAATTACAGGAGTTTATTATCTTAAAAATAACAATCATGATTTAGCTCAGAAATATTTTTTAAAACTTAAAAATAGAAAATCTAGTTCTGTGCTTAATAACTTTGTATCAAATGCTCTTTTAAACTGGCTAAGTTTAAAAAATTTAGATTTAAATATCGCTCAAAATAAAATTAATGCAATAGACTCTAGATTTGAGAATTTAAAAGATATTCAAAATGTATTCTTGCATTGTTTCTACAAAAGCGAGAAGACAGAATTTTTCTTCGAAGAACTTGTTTTAAATCAAAAAATAGATTTTTCTAGATATAATTATTTTTATGCTGCGCACTTGATAAACATAGGTAAAATTGAGAAAGCAAAAAAAATTTTAATTTATTCACTTGAATTATATCCAAGGAATTTATTATTAAATCAATACAAATTAGATTTAAATAATGGAAAACATGAAAAAAATTTTAATTGTCAAAATCTACCAGATATAGTTGCAGAGATTTTTTATATAACAGCTAATGCTTTATCCTCTCAGGATGTTTATACATTTTCTAATTTTTATTTAAATTTATCAAAATATTTGAATAATGATTTTTATTCATTAAATACATTATTAGCTGAAAATTTTTATAAGACAGATAATTTTACAAAAGCCAAAAAAATTTACAAAGAAATGAGCAAACAAGGAGAAGCTTTTTTTTGGTATAGCGCTAAACAAAATGCAAAAATTTTTATTAAAGAAGGTAAAAAAGAAAAAGCATTAAAATTGATAACAAATACTTATGAAAAATTATCAGAAAAAAATATCTATGAAACATTTGATTATGCAACATTTTTAAAAAATAATGATCAATTTGAAGATTCAATTAAACTTTATACTGAAATAATTAAAAAAATAAAAAAAGATCATCCTTTGTATCCTAAGGTTAAAGATGGCAGAGGTGTAGCTTATGAGAGAATAGGAGAATGGGATAAAGCAGAAAAAGATTTACTATCTTCATTGGACTCAAGTCCAGATCAAGCATATGTTATTAACTATCTTGCATATTCATGGATTGAACAAGGTGTAAAGGTAGAGGAATCATTAAAAATGCTTGAAAAGGCAAATAATTTAAAATCAAACGATCCCTACATTATTGATTCTTTAGGTTGGGCTTTATTCAAATTAAAAAGATACGAAGACGCAAAACATTATCTTCAATTAGCAGTTAAATTAATGCCATCTGATCCAATAGTTAACGATCACTATGGAGATGTTCTTTGGAAGAGTGGAAATAAGATTCAAGCAAGATATTATTGGAGCTATGTATTAAATCTTGAAGATACAGAAAAAGATTTAAAAAATAATATTAAAAATAAATTAATATTAGGCCTATAAAGCAAAATGGTATTAAAATCTTTCTCAAAAATTAATTTATCACTAAATATCAATAGAAAATTAAAAACAAACAAGCTGCATGAGATACAATCTTATTTTTGTTTAATCAATTTATTTGATCAGATAAAGATAAAAAAGATTAAAGGTCGAAGAGATATAGTTAAGTTTAAAGGAAAATTTTCTAAATATATAAAAAAAAAAGATAATTCAATTATAGACACTCTAAAGATATTAAGAAAAAGCAATCTAATTTCTGACTACTATTCAGTTTTGGTAAATAAGAGAATACCTGTATTTTCAGGAATGGGTGGCGGAACTAGTAACGCTTTTTGTTTAATAAAATACTTTGCTAGAAAGAAAATTAATAAAAATTTATTAAGTATTTTAGATAAAAAAATAGGCTCTGATTTAAAACTATTTTTTTATGAACAAGGTTTTTTAAAAAACCTTAAAATAGTTAATGATTTTCCAAGAAAATATAAACTATATTTTTTATTGGTTTATCCAAATATTAGATGTTCTACAAAGTATGTTTATTCAAAAGTAAAAAAATATTCATCAAAATCAAAATATAGTTTCAATAAAATTAATGATAAAAGTAAATTTATAGATTTGCTTATTAATAAAAATAACGATCTACAATCAATTGTAGAAAACAAATATCCAATTATTAAAAAATTAATTATAGAAATTGGAAAGAAAAGAGGATGTTATTTTTCTAGAATGACCGGTTCAGGATCTGTTTGCTATGGTGTATTTAAAAGCGAAAAAACAGCCAAAGCTGCTTTAAATGAAATAAAGCTAAAGCATTTTAAATGTTGGTTGTCCGTTGCAAAAACTATTTAAATTTACAGATTTATGATATATCAAAAAGTTGATATTGGGGCATAGCCAAGCGGTAAGGCAGCGGTTTTTGATACCGCCATCCTAGGTTCGAATCCTAGTGCCCCAGCCAAAAAAATATGTTTAATTTTAATTTCATAAGAAAAATCAAAATTTTTTTTTTCCCTTTCTATAAAAATAGTGATTTGAAATTTGTTTTTAAAAAATTACAGCAAGATGTTCCTAACCAATCAAAAGTAGCAATGTTTGTTGGAGGGTGTGTTAGAAAACATTTATTAAATGAAGAGATAGATGATATCGATATAGCAACTTCTTTAACTACTGATCAAATCAAAAAAAGATTTGAAGGCACAAAATTCAATGTTATTGATAGCGGTATTGCACATGGAACAGTGACGCTTGTTTCTAAAGAATTAAAACTCGAACTAACAACACTAAGAAAAGATATAAAAACTGACGGAAGACATGCCGAAATAGAATATACAGATG
>JACWDZ010000016.1 GCA_014653815.1 Pelagibacterales bacterium SAG-MED29
ACAAAAAATTTAAGAAGTTCTCAGTCATTAAAATTATTAAACTGGGGTTTTAGAAATACTAATACATATAAAATTTCTAAAAGTGGCGAAACTTTTTTTGAATTAGATACATGGTTAGGTAGAAAAAACAAAATTAAAGCTATCACTAAAGATGATTATTATATAACACTTAATAAAAAAGATATTCGACATTTAAAAGTTTATTTAAAATATGATGGCCCTGTAAAAGCACCAATTCAAAAAGATCAGAAAATTGCTAATTTGATAGTTTTAGACAAAGATGAGATTGTTAAAACTTTACCACTGTATGCTTCTGAAAAAATATCAAAAGTTAATTTCTTTAAAAGCTTAATCACATCTCTAAACTATTTGGTTTGGGGAGATGTTTAAAAAAAAGCCTTTTTTTGTAGTCTTTGAGGGCGTAGAAGGATGCGGTAAATCCTATCAGAGTCAAAAACTCAAGAAAAATTTAGAAAAAAAAGGAGTAAACTTAGTTCTCACAAGAGAGCCAGGTGGAACTAGAATCGCTGAGTCGATAAGGAGATTGATACTTATAGATTATTTTAATAGAGGAAAAAAAGAAAATTTTGATAAATACACTGATACATTATTATATTTAGCAGCACGAAATGAGCATATAAAAAATAAAATCAAACCAGCTCTTCAAAAAAAAAAAGTGGTGATCTGCGATAGATTTACAGACTCAACATTAGCTTACCAAGTTTATGGGAAAAAAGTTAATAGAAATTTCATTGACCATATTCATAAATTTATTTTACAAGGTATCAAACCTAATATAACTTTTATTTTAAAAGTTTCTTCAAAATCTTCAAAATTACGGTTAAAAAAAAGAAGAACAAAAAACAGGTATGATAAATTTTCTCAATCTTTTTATACCAAAGCACAAAGATCGTTTTTACAACTTGCAAGAAATAAAAAAAATTATTTTATATTAAATTCTTCATCAAATAATTCTGATTTAGAGAAAAAAATATTTAAAATAGTTTGTAAGTATCTCAAAATTAAATGAATATAGCAGAATATAACGATCCAAAAAATTCTTTAGTTCTCTTTGGGCTAGGTAGCAAATTAGATTTTCTTATAGAATTATATAACTCAAATAAATTACCTAAAGTTTTAATGATTAGTGGAAAAAAAGGTGTTGGAAAATTTACTCTTATAAACCATTTTTTAAGCTATATTTATGACCAAGATAATTACGATTTGCAAAATAAATCTATCAATCATGAAACTCAATTCTATAAACAATATTTAAATAATATTTTTTCTAATATTGTCTATCTTCCAGGGGATAATTTTAAAAATATAAAAATAGAAGATATACGTGATTTGAAATCAACTATATTAAAGACAACTATATCGAAAAAAGAAAGATTTATTATTTTAGACGATATCGAACTTTTTAATATAAATAGTTTAAATGCACTTTTAAAAATAATTGAAGAGCCTTTTTCAAATAATTATTTTATATTGATAAATAACAAAACCAAACCTTTGATTGAAACTATCTATTCAAGATCTTTAGAAGTAAAAATATTACTAACAAACGAGACAAGACTCAAAATAATTGAGTCTTTAATTAAAAGAAATAACTTAGAAGTTTTTATTGATTTTAATTCATCCAATTTGACTCCAGGAAATTTTTTATCATTTAATAAGATATTTAAAGAAAATAAAATTAATGTTGGTGAGGATTATTTGAAAAATTTAGAAACATTACTTACTTTATACAAAAAAACTAAAAATATGAATTTGATAAATGTAATTTTATTTTTGACAGATTCTTATTTTTATAATCTCCAAGAAATAAATGATAATATTGAAAAGATTAGCGAAGAAAAATCTTTTGTAATAAGCAATATAAATAAGTTTGTAGAATTTAATTTAAATCAAAATTCATTAATTAATGCTATAAGTAGTAAATTATCTAATGAATAAAAATTTTTATATAACAACTCCAATTTATTACCCTTCAGGGAAACCCCATATGGGACATGCTTATTCAAGCATAATTGCAGACATATTTGCAAGATTTAAAAGATTAGAAGGTTATAAAGTTTTATTTTTAACTGGAACTGATGAACATGGTTTAAAAATTCAAAGAGAAGCTGAAAAAAACAATAAAAATCCTCAAATATTTTGTGATGAACTGTCTGCAAAATTTAAAGATTTAACAAAAATTTTAAACTTATCAAATGATGATTTTATTAGAACTACAGAAACAAGACACTATAAATCGGTTGAAGAAATATGGAATAGATTAGTTAAATCTGGAGATATATATTTAGACAAATATAGCGGATGGTATTCTGTTTCAGATGAAGCTTATTATGATAAAGATGAAATTAAAGAAGTTAATGGTAAGAAAATTTCAACAATTTCAGGCTCATCTGTTGATTGGGTTGAAGAAGAGTCATATTTTTTTAGATTATCAGCCTGGTCAGAAAAATTGCTAAAATATTACAAGGACAATAATGATTTTATTTTACCATCATCTAGAAGAAACGAAGTAATTAACTTTGTAGAGAAAGGCCTCAAAGATCTTTCAGTAAGTCGAACATCTTTTTCTTGGGGTATACCAGTTCCAAAAAATAAAAAACATGTTATTTATGTTTGGCTTGATGCATTGACCAATTATATTAGTGCGCTCAATTTTCCAAATACTAATGATATAAATTATAAAAAATTTTGGCCAGCAGATGTACACATTATTGGAAAAGATATTTTAAGATTTCATGCTATATATTGGCCAGCTTTTTTGCTAGCTGCAAAAATCCCTCTTCCAAAAAGAGTATTTGGACACGGGTGGATTCTTTCAGATGATAAAAAGATGTCTAAATCTCTTGGTAATATTTTGGATCCAATAGAAATTATTAATAATTATGGAATAGATCAGCTGAGATATTATCTAGTTAAAGAAGTTTCTTTAGGTAATGATGGAAGTATTTCTATGGAAAATCTTAAAAATTGTATAAATAATGATTTAGCAAATAATTATGGCAATCTATGCCAAAGAGTTTTTTCATTTATAAAAAAGAACTGTTCAAATAAAATACCAAAAGTGAAAAATTTGACAGATATAGATAATAAATTATTAGATCAGTTAAAAAATAATGTTCCTAATCTAATAAAATTAATGAATAATCAAGATTTAAATGAATTTATTAAGACGGTAGTCAGTTATTCTTTTGATACAAATAAATATTTTAATGACTCGGAGCCGTGGTCTGTTAAAAAAAAAAATCCAGAAAGAATGCAAACTATTCTATTTACTACTTGCGAACAAATAAAGAATATTAGTATTTTATTAAACTCGATAATTCCCAAATCTACAAACAAAGTTTTGGAAACTATGAATGTAAAGAAGGATAATATATCTATCAGTCAGATTAATAGCCTAGAATGTTTTGATCATAATAAAGAATTAAAAGAATTAAATATATTATTTAACAAAATAGAAGATGATAATTGATTCACATTGTCACTTAACATATGAACCTATGTACTCTTCTTTAGATAAGACGATAAGAAGAGCTAATAATGATGGGGTTAAATATCTTTTAACAATATCTACAGAAGATAAAAGTTTTAAAAATATTTTACAAATAGTAGAAAATTACACCTCTGTTTATGGCACATATGGTATTCATCCACACGAAGCAAAAAAACATAAGGAAATTAAATCAAATTATATAGTTGAAAAATTAAAGAAAAGTAAAAAAATTATTGGAATAGGTGAAAGTGGTTTGGATTTTTATTATAATCATTCAGAAAAAAAGGATCAAATTTCTTCTTTCTTAGAGCATATTGATGCATCACAAAAAACAAACCTACCATTAATTGTTCACACAAGATCTGCAGAGGACGATACTTTAGAAATTTTAAAAAAAGCGACACAGAAAAAAGATCTTAAGATTTTAATTCATTGCTTTACTGGTACTAAAGAATTTGCATTTAAATTGCTTGATATAGGAGCATATATATCTGCAAGCGGTGTAGTTACTTTTAAAAAATCAAAGGAATTAGCAGATACTTTTAAGAAAATACCCACAAGCAGAATATTAGTAGAAACAGACTCTCCTTATTTGGCTCCTGAACCGTTGCGCGGCAAACCTAATGAACCAAGCTATATAATTCATACTGTTAAATTTCTTTCAAATTTAAAAAATATTTCTTATGAAAAATTTTCTGATTCTACAACTCAGAATTTTTTTAATTTATTTGGTAGGTTAAATTGAAAAATAAATTTACTATATTAGGTTGCGGAAGCTCATTAGGTTCACCTTGGATTACTAACTATAAAGGTAAATTAAAAAATAATTCAAAAAATATTAGAACAAGATGTTGTGCACACGTACAATACGGTAATTTATCT
This sequence comes from Pelagibacterales bacterium SAG-MED29, assembly GCA_014653815.1. GTDB lineage: Bacteria > Pseudomonadota > Alphaproteobacteria > Pelagibacterales > Pelagibacteraceae > Pelagilacustribacter. The sequence continues at coordinate 4,397 of JACWDZ010000016.1, forward strand.
ATATCAATTGATACATCGCCTGATATTAAAAATCAGTTTTTAAAAAATAAGATCAAGTCATTAGACGCTATAATTTATACACACGAACATGCAGATCAAACTTCAGGTATTTTTGAAATGAGACCTTTCTTTTGGAAAAATAAAAAAAAAATCCCAATATATGGTAGCAAAAGAACAATCAAAGCTTTAACGTCAAAATATACTTTTTGTTTTTCACCGAGACATGGATATCAACCTATAATGAAAGCTAATATTGTTAATAAAAAATTTAAAATAAAGAAAAAAAACAAAGTCCTTTCTCTTACAGCTTTTGATGTTATCCATGGAATGATTAAAGCAACTGGTTTTCTTTTTAAGAGAGTTGCTTACATAAGTGATTGTAACAAAATACCGAAAGAGTCATTAAAAAATTTATATAATCTTGAATATTTAGTTATAGATTGTTTAAAAATGGATAAACATCCATCACATTTTAATTATTACGATGCATTAAAATTGATTAAACTTGTTAAACCTAAGAAGTCGATATTAACAAATCTTCACACAGATTTAGATTATGATTATTTAAAGAAAAAACTTCCTTCAAATATATTGCCTGCTTATGATGGTCTAAGTTTTAATTTTTGATTTCTTTTTCTACAAGATTTAAAAATTTATCCGAAGTAGGTTTGGTAAATGAGGCAAAAGTATCAACAACTTTACCGTTTTTTCCTATAACAATTTTATGAAAATTCCACTTTGGTATAGCTCCAATTCCATGATTTTTTTTTGCCCATTTATAGAAAGGATGAGCATCTTTACCAATTACATTAGTTTTTTCTGTTATTGGAAAGTTTATTCCAAAATTTGTTTCACAAAAATCTTTTATTTCTTTGTTATTTCCAGGCTCTTGCTTAAAGTTATTTGTAGGAACTCCAATTACAACTAAGTTTTTATTTTTGTAATTTGACCAAAGCATTTGTAGACCTTCATATTGTGGAGTATATCCACATCTACTTGCTACATTTACAACAATTAATACTTTATTTTTAAAATCACTTAATTCTATCTTATTTCCATCTATACCATTAAACTCAAAATCGTATACTAGTTTTGAGTAGTTAGCTGATGCTTTTTCTAATATTCCAAACATAAGTAAAAATATAATTAATAATTGCTTCATTAATTTATTTTAAATGCTTTAAATAAAGCCTCCATAGGCAATATGACACAATTAATCCTTTTGAGAGTTTTTTTATTTAATAATTGTTTGAATTCTTTAAATTTTAATGGAAAATTAAGATTATTATACTTCTTAATTTTTTTTAAGTTAATTAAATCTTTTTTAAGATCCTTAATAAGAAAC
>JACWDZ010000017.1 GCA_014653815.1 Pelagibacterales bacterium SAG-MED29
TATCTCATAGACTTGATTTTCGATTTGTTAGCTATAATTTCAACTTTGATTAAATCTCCACATAAAGAATTTTTTAATGAAGACTTATGAGTAAAATCGTTATTTAGACCTACAAATTTTGTATTTGAAGCTATCTTAATAATTTTTATATCAATCATTTTTTACTAAAAAATAATAATAAAAAATATCCAAACAGAGTTGAAAGTAAAGATCCTGCTAGAACACCAATTTTTACACCATCCATATATTGTAAATCGTTTGCAAAAGCTAAATTGCCTACAAATAAACTCATTGTAAATCCGATTCCTGTAAGTATTGACACTGCATAAAAAGCCGGCCAAGTTGAATTAGTAGGTTTATCTGCAAATTTTAATTTTACAGAAATATAAGAAAGTACAAAAACACCAATTTGTTTTCCAAAAAATAAACCAAGAACAATTCCAAGTGGAACTGGATTTAAAAGAGTTGCAAAACTTAACCCCTCTAAAGACACTCCTGCATTAGCAAATGCAAAAATTGGCATTATTCCAAAAGCCACATATGGAGAGAGCTTATGCTCTAATTTTAACAGCAAGGAGTTCTTATTATTTTTAATATTGTGAGGAATTGTAAGAGCTAATATAACTCCAGCTATTGTAGCATGTACTCCAGATTGATGTGTAAAATCCCATAGAAAAATTCCAACAATTAAATATGGTAAAAAATTTTTAAAATTGAATTTGTTCAATGCTATCAAAATAATTACAGAGACTAACATTAAAATTAAATATTTAATTTCTATATTTCCAGAATAAAAGAAAGCTATGATAACTATTGCTCCTAGGTCATCAATTATAGCAAGTGCCGTTAAAAAAACTTTTAGAGAAATAGGCACTCTTTTACCCAACAAAGACAAAACACCTAAAGAAAAAGCTATATCTGTAGCTGAAGGAATAGCCCAGCCATTTAATGTAGTACTATCAGAATAATTTACTATAATATAAAATAAAGCAGGAACAGCCATTCCACCAACAGCACCTATTATTGGTAATAAAGCCTGCTTGGGATTTGAAAGTTCACCTTGTAAAAATTCTCTCTTGATTTCTAATGATACAAAAAAGAAAAAAATAGCCATGAAAACATCGTTAATCCAATGAAGGACACTTAGTTTTAATCCAAATTCTTTAGTACCAAGTGTTATGTATTTATCTAGTGTTGAAAAATATAAATCACTTAAACTTCCATTACTTATTATTAAAGCGAGAATAGCAGCAAAAAGTAAAATTAATCCTGATGCTGCTTCTAATTTAAAAAAGTATTTAAAAGGTTTTGTAATGTGTTGGATCATAGCTATTATTTACTTCTATAGAGACTATCTTTCAATTGCCAAAAAGGCATAATTAACCTATAAAAACAGTCGTTCGGGGCGTAGCGCAGCCTGGTAGCGCATCTGGTTTGGGACCAGAGGGTCGCAGGTTCAAATCCTGCCGCCCCGACCATTCATTATGAATATTAATAAAGTTGTTGTAATAGGTTCTGGAACAATGGGTAGTGGGATTGCCGCTCATTTATGTAATGCTAATATACCGGTAGTGCTTCTAGATTTAAAAACCGATATTGCTGAAAAAGCAAAAGAAAGAATATTAAAATCAAGACCTCCTTTATTATTTGAAGAATCTAAAATTGATAATTTAAAAACTGGAAACATTTCAGATGATTTTGAGAATGTTTCAGATGCAGATTGGATTATTGAAGCAGTAGTAGAAAGAATTGATATTAAACATAATATTTACGATCAAATATTTAAAAAAAGAAAAAAGAACTCTATAGTTTCTTCAAATACATCGACGATACCTTTAAAAGTTCTTTCTAAAAAACTATCAGATTCAGATAAAAAAGATTTCTGTATAACGCATTTTTTTAATCCAGTTCGATACATGGGATTACTTGAAATTGTTAGAGAACAATTAAATGATAAGAATAAAATTGATTTATTGAAAAATTTTTGTGAAAGCAAACTAGGTAAAGGAGTAATTTTATGTGGAGATACACCTGGATTTTTAGGGAACAGGATAGGAGTTTACGCTATGCAAATTGCTATGACTGAGGCAATAAAAATGAATTTGTCTGTGGAAGAAGCCGACGCAGTTTTTGGAAGACCAATGGGTATACCAAAAACAGGTGTTTTTGCTTTATATGATTTGATTGGTATAGATTTGATGTCTGATGTATTAAAAAGTTTTAAAAAAGAATTATCTAAAAATGATGAATTTCAAAAAGTAACTGAAGATATTCCAATAATACAAAAATTAATTGAGACTGGTTATACAGGAAGAAAGGGCAAAGGTGGATTTTATAGAATTAATAAATCAGATGGGAAAAAAATTTTAGAGGCTCTTGACTTAAATAAGAATGAATATTTTCCTTCAAAAAAAATTGATCTACAAATTAAAAAAATTAACCTTTTAGAACTGATTAATAGAAATGATAAATACGGCAAGTATGCCTGGTCTGTAATTTCAAAAATAATTTTATATTCTTCATCTTTAGTTCCGCAAATAACTAAAGAGTATAACGATATTGATGAAGCCTTAAGGCTTGGATTTAATTGGTCAATGGGTCCTTTCGAAATGCTTGAGTCTATAGGTCTTGAAAATTTTTTCTCTAAAATTGGAAATATAGACAAGAATTCTTTTTTAGATAATTTAAAAAAAAAGAGTTCAAATAAATTTTACGATGAAAGACAAAAATATACAAACATTGAGACATTAGCAAAAATAAAAAAATCAGTAGTTAAAAAAGACAAAAATGAATCAGCCGAAATTTTTAGATTTAATGATTTTAATATAGTTGAGTTTAATACTAAAGCAAATGCTTTAGATTATAATTCAATGGATGCATTAATGAAAGCCACAGACAAACCATTAATCATTATTAATGAAAGTATGCAGTTTTCTGCTGGTGTAAATTTGAATTATGTTATGGAGTTTATTCAAAAGAAAGATTTGAAATCAGTTGAAAAATTTATCAAATATTTTCAAGAAACATGTAAGCATTTAAAATATTGCAAAAATCCAGTTATATCAGCACCTTCAGGGCTGGCATTAGGCGGAGGAGAGGAAGTTTTGTTGCAAAGTAATTATGTTGTTTCTCACACTAATATCGTGATGGGTTTAGTAGAAACAATAGTTGGATTGGTCCCAGCAGGAGGCGGGTGTAAAGAACTTTTGTGGAGATGGACACAAAGCAGTCAAGCTAAAAATGATCCTGATTTTGCTCCATTAAAAGTTTTTGATATAATTGGTTATGCTAAAACAGCTTCATCACCACATGAAGCAAAACCCTTGTTGTTTTTAGATTCAAATCATGAGGTGATAATTAATAGAAACAATCTTTTATCTTCTGCAAGAGCTTTTATCAAAAATAATAAAGATTTATCTACCCCAGAACAATGCAAATTTAAACTATCAGGAGAGCAAGCGAGAAAGAAAATGCAAAAGATTCTTGATGACTTATATGATAGTAAAAAAATCTTAGATCATGGTATGGAAGTCGGTAAAGAATTAGCATATGTTTTAAGTGGAGGAGATACAGATTTAAGTAAAGAAATAAACGAAGATCAAATGTATAAACTAGAATTAAATAGTTTTATGAAATTAATTGAAACAGAAAAAACTCAAAATAGAATTATACACACATTAAAAACAGGAAAACCATTAATAAATTAAATGACAATATATAATGCTCCAGTCGAAGAAATGATGTTTTTATTTAATAATCTTAAGGACAATAAAAACTATAATGAAATAGAAAAATTTAAAGAAATTAATTCAGATTTAGTTAAAGATATTCTAGATCAGGCTGCAAAAATAAACCAAGAAATTGTCCACCCATTAGCTAAGGTTGGTGATGAAAATCCATGTATATATGAGAATGGAATTGTAAGATCACCACCTGGATATAAAGAAGCCTACACAAAGTTTATTAATGATGGATGGACATCTTTATCTTGCGATGAAAAATATGGCGGACAGGGGATGCCAAAGACAGTCAGCACTTTTTTTGAAGAAATGTTATCATCAGCAAGCTTATCTTTTAAACTATATAGTGAGCTAAGTATTGGAGCTTACAACTGCATACTTCATCATGCCGATGAAAAAATTAAAAATAAATTCCTTCCAAAAATAGTTGAAGGAAAATGGAGCGGGACCATGTGTTTAACAGAGTCTCAATGCGGAACTGATTTGGGATTGATTAAAACTAAAGCTATTAAACAGAAAGATGGTTCTTTCTCACTCATTGGGCAGAAAATCTTTATAACATCAGGTGATCATGATTTAACTGAAAATATAATTCATCTTGTTTTAGCAAAAATTCCTGGAGGTCCATCAGGTACAAAGGGAATTAGTTTATTTTTAGTTCCAAAATTTAATGTTAATGAAGACTCGACAGTAGGTTCGAGAAATGGAGTGAATACTTTATCTATTGAATCCAAAATGGGAATTAAGGGTTCACCAACATGTGTATTGAATTTTGATAATGCCAAAGGTTTTCTTATAGGTGAAGAAAATAAAGGCTTAAGTTCAATGTTTACAATGATGAATCTTGAGAGAATTATAGTTGGAGTTCAAGGTCTTGGTATAGCTGAAACAGCATATCAAAATTCATTGGCCTATGCGAAAGAAAGAAAACAAGGCAAATCGAACAACAATAAAGATAATGAAACAGATTTAATTATTAAACATGCGGATATTAGAAGAAGCCTTCTAAACATGAAATCTATTATAGAAGGGCAAAGATCTTTAGCTTTTTGGCTATCGCAACAAATAGACGTAAGTCTTAATCATCCAGAGAAAAAAGTTAGGGAGAGCGCTGAGGAATTAGTTTCTCTGATGACACCTGTGGTTAAATCATTTTTTACAGACATGGGTACAGAAATTACTAATGAAGCAATCCAAGTATTCGGTGGATATGGCTATACTAAAGATCAGGGTATAGAACAGCTATATAGAGATAATAGAATAACGCCAATTTATGAAGGAACGAATTCAGTTCAGGCTATAGATTTAGTTTTTCGAAAAGTTTTAAACAATAAAATTTTATCAAAATTTGTAAAATTGATAAAAGATGAAATTAAAAATGACAAAGACAAAAAAGAATTAAAAAAATTTTCAAAAATCCTTGAACACAATCTTTCTCTCTTATTAGAATTTACAAATTGGCTTGAGGATAAAAATAAAAATAAAAAAGATGATGTAAGTTCAGCTTGTAATGATTTTTTAAAAGTACTTGGATATATTTCTCTTGGATATTCATGGTTTAAAACAACTAAAGTAAGTTTAGAAAAATTAAGTGAAAATAAAATTTTTTATGAAGAAAAAATTAATACAGCAAAATATTTTTTCGATAAAATTTTTCCAAGAATTGAAAGTCATTATCATTCTGCAAAAACCGGAAGTGATAGTATAATGAATGCAAAATTTAATTAACAATGAACTCTTACGATAAAAATTTAGATAAAAATGAAGCAAACTTCGTCCCTTTATCTCCTTTAACTTTCTTAGAGAGAACTAAAGATATTTATCCAAACTATGAATCAGTCCTATATGAGAGCAGAAAATATACCTGGAAAGATACTTATGAAAGATGTGTAAAGTTTGC
>JACWDZ010000018.1 GCA_014653815.1 Pelagibacterales bacterium SAG-MED29
ATCTTCTACATTCTCTTATAAAGCAACACTAGATAACCCTTGGAATAAAATTAAAGAGAGTGTAGGTAAAGAGGTAAAAATTGGATATAAATTTGGATTAGAATTTATGAACTCTAAAAATGGAAGACAGTTTGTATCCAAATTAAGAAATAAGATTATTTTTGTTGATCTCAAATTAAATGACACAGTTCATACAATGTTATCAGCAGTGAAAGCATTAAAAGATTTAAAAATAAATTACCTTACAGTCCACATTTCATCAGGCTTAGCTGCTTTAAAAGCAGTCAAAAAAGTTTCAGGATCAATCAAGATTGTTGGGGTATCAACTTTAACATCCCTAAATAACAAAGATTTAAAAATAATAGGATACAGTAGATCAGTTAAAAATCTAGTAGCCCATCAGTCAAGGCTTGCTAAAAGAGCAGCATTGGATGCTTTAGTCTGCAGTCCTTTTGAGGTGAATATTGTCAGGAAAATTTTTAAGAAAGAAATTATTACTCCTGGAGTACAAATAGGTAAAAAAAACTATGATCAAAAACGGTCTATGGAGGCCAAAAAAGTCAACTCAGATTGGTTAGTCATAGGACGTTCTGTTACGAGGGGAAATATTAAAAAAAATATTCAAAAGCTTATTAAATCATTATAAAAGAAATAATGATGAAGATAAAAAAGGGTATTCAACTAATAGACCAGCACGACAAGAACTATATGTATGGTGGTAAATTTGGCGGTAATTTCATCCCCGAAACCCTTAAAAAACCTATTGATGATCTAACTGAGTTATTTTCAAAACTAAGAAAAGATAAAAAATTCTTAAAAGAAAGAGATTTTTATTTTAAAGATTATGTCGGAGCTCCCACTCCTTTTATAAAGCTCGAAAATTTAACAGAACATTTGGGTGGAGCACAAATCTATGCAAAGGTGGTATCAGAAGCAAATGGTGGCGCCCATAAAATTTATAATGCAACAGTGCATTGTTTAATAGCTCGGAGAGCAGGACTCCGAGAGATTGTGGGGGATACCAGGCGCCGGTTACGCAGGTAAAATGCTCTCAATGGCAGCAAAAAAATTTGGCCTTAAATGCAAAATTTTTATGGGAGCTAAAGATATTAAAAGACAAAGACCTAATGTAGAAGCAATGAGAAAAAATGGTGCAACGATTGTTCCTGTAACCACAGGAAGTCAAACTTTAGTCGATGCTGTAAGTGAGTGTATGAGATATTGGGTTTCAAACTGTAATGTCTCAGCAATGTGCGTGGGCAGCACGGTAGGCCCTAATATTTTTATAAAAATTTGTGCGTGGAGCACTGCTCAAATTTCTAGAGAACTAATAGTACAAGTCAAAGAAGAGTTTGGAAGAATTCCAAAAAAAATGAAACTATTAAACTGTGTAGGTGGAGGTAGTTCTGCTATGGGATTTTGGAATGAATTTATGGATACTGATGCTGAGTTTGTTGGTATAGAAGCAGGTGGACCCAAAAATAGCAAACTTCATGCAGCGCCACTAACTAATGGATCTAAAATTGGTATTCTTCATGGAGCTGCACAATACGTTATACAAGATAAAGAAGGTCAGATAGGATCAACCGATTCAATATCTGCGGGTCTTGATTATCCAGGAATTTCTCCTTTGCATTGTTTTCTCAAAGATACAAAAAGAGCTAGATACACCTCTGCAAGTGATGAAGAAGCACTTAAAGCTTATCAATTGGTTTCTAAACTTGAAAACATTTCTCCTTCACTTGAACCTTCACATGCCTTTGCAGAGGCAATTAAATTAGCTCCTAAATTAAAATCATCCGAAATTATTATTGTGAACTCCTGTGGCGATAGTCTTAAAGATAAAGATATTATTAAACAAAAATTGGGATCATACATAAGATGAAGTCAAAAATTGCCGCAGCTTTTGATAATTGTAAAAAGGAAAAAAGATCGGCTTTAATCACATATACCGTTGCTGGGGATAATACTAAAAATAATTCTCTCAAAATTCTAAATAAAATATCAAAACATGCTGACATTTTAGAACTTGGATTTGCACATAACACTCCTATAGCTGACGGTGGACAGATACAAGGTAGCTCTCACCGAGCCCTTAAAAATGGAATTAAATTAAAAGATGTTTTTCAAATTGTTAAAAAATTTAAAAGAATTAATCCTAAGAAACCAATTATTCTAATGGGATATTATAATTTAATTTATCAAAATGGTGAAAATAATTTTTTAAAAAGCTGTAAGTCATCAGGAGTAGATGGCTTAATCATAGTTGATCTTCCTTATCCAGAAAATAAAAGCTTTGCAAATAAATGCAAAAGTAAATCAATAAATTTTATTCAACTCTTAGCTCCTACAACAACGAAAGATAGGATGAAAAAGATTATAAGAGACTCACATGATATGATTTATTACATCAGCATGCTATCTACAACAGGTGGAAAATTAAAAGTTTCCCCAAGAAAAATTATTGAAAACTATAAAAAAATAAAAAAACTTATTAATAATAAAAATTTAGTAATAGGCTTTGGAATAACAAATAAAACCATATCTTCTCTCAAAACAGCTGATGGATTAGTTGTAGGAAGTCAATTATGTAAAACTATAAGCGATTCTATTAAAAAAAGACAAAATCCTGTCACAAAATTAGATAAATTAGTATACAGTTTAAAAAGTAAGATTCTATGAATTGGATAACAAAATTTATAAAACCAAAAATCAAATCACTCTTTGAAAAAAGATCTTCAAAAATAAAAGAAAATCTTTGGATTGCTTGTGAATGTAAAAATTTAATTTACAAGGAAGATCTTCAATCTAATCTAAAATGTTGTCCTAAGTGTGGGGCACATCATAAATTATCTTGCAAAGAAAGATTTGAAACTTTTTTTGATAACAAAGAATATGAATTAATCAAAACTCCATTACCGAAAGACGATCCTTTACAATTTGAAGATAATAAAAAATATACAGAAAGATTAAAATCAGCCCGAAAAATTACACAACAAGATGATGCGGTTTCAATAGCAAAAGGTAAAGTTAAAGATATTGATGTTGTGGTTGGTGCTCAAGATTTTAGATTTATTGGTGGATCTTTTGGCGCTGCCTCTGGAGAAGCATTCATTGCGGGTGTTCAACATTCTATAGAAAATAATTTACCATTTATTTTTTTTAGTTGTTCCGGGGGCCAACGTATGATGGAGTCATCTATTGCATTAATGCAAATGTCTAGAACAGCTTTAGCAGTGAACGAATTAAAGAAAAAAAATATTCCTTATATTGTTGTTTTAACAAATCCTACAACCGGAGGTGTCACAGCTTCTTGGGCTATGTTAGGGGATATTTTAATTGCAGAACCTAAAGCAACTATTGGTTTTGCAGGAAGACGTGTAATACAAGACACGGTAAGAGAAACTTTACCCGAAGAATTTCAAACAGCAGAGTATGTAAAGGATCATGGTGGTATTGACCTTGTGGTTGAAAGAAAATATTTAAACTCAACTATAGGAACTTTCCTAAATGTATTGTTGAAAAAAGCAGAGGCTCAGGCTAAAAATGAGTCATCTAATGTCACAATCGATCAATCTTTACAATCAGCTAGCTAAAAATAAACTATTTAGTAAATCAGTAAATTTTGACCTTAAAAGAATTAAATTAATTCTTCAAAAATTAAATCATCCTGAAAAAAAACTGAACAATGTTATCAATATTATTGGAAGTGATGGCAAATACTCGCTTTTGACTTCTTTAAAATATTTTATTGAAGCAAATAATCAAAAAACATCTGCTTATATCTCGCCTAGTTTAAAAGATATTAGAGAACGTTTCTGGATGGGTAATGACTTTCTAAGTTATAAAGAAATTAAAAAAACAATAAAAATTATTGAAAAACAAAAGATCAACTTAACAATTTTTGAAGTTCTAACAGTTATATTTATCTTAAATGTAGCTAAAGGAAATAATGACTATAATCTTATCGAGGCTGGTGCATTATTTGCTAAAGACTCAACAAATCTTTTTGATTTTCCAAAAATACAAGCAGTGGTGAATATAAATAAACAACATTTAAATTTTTTAAAAAATAAAACGTTAAATGAAGTTATTTATCAAAAAGTAGGATTTTTAAGTAATTTTACTAATATTTATATTGGAAAACAAAAACCCATGGTTTTAAAAAAAATTAAACAAGTATTAAAAAGAAATAGCAGTTTAATTCAATATTCTAACTCATGGAAGCTGATTAAATTAAATGATAGTTTTTTTTATAAAGATAAAAAGATAAAAATTAAATTAAATACAAAATATATTCATTCAAAAGGTCTTCTAGAAAATCTTTGTCTAGCAATTAAAATTGCTTTGGATCTTAAAATTGATAAAAAAATAATAACAAAAACTATTCCTAAAATTAAGTTTAAAGCTAGAATAGATTACATAATGGGAGGTAAATTAGCTAAAAAAATATATAAAAATGAAAAACTTTTAATAGACGGTTGTCATTCTGAAACAAGTGGTAGAAATTTAGCTAATTATCTTAAAACTCTAAAAACTCCAATTTATGGCATATGGGCAATGACAAAAAATAAAGATCCCGATAAATTTATAAAACAATTTAAAGGAATATTTAAAACAATTATAACTATTCCAATAGAAAATGAGCCTGCTGCCTTATCAAATCAACGGTTGTTCAAAATAGCAAAAAAAAATAATTATAATTCTGAGACTTCTAAAAGTTTTGAAGAAGCTTTAAAAAAAATCACCTCTAGAAAGAGAAAAATTATTTGTGTTTTTGGATCTTTATATTTATGTGGAAATATCTTAAATAAAAATTAAATATTTTCTTTAATCCAGGAAACAATATTTGATTTTGTGGTTGCTCCTACTTTAGTAGCCTTTAGCTCACCACCTTTAAATAATAACATAGTGGGTATACCTTTAATTCCATACTTGGTGGGTGTGTTTGGTTCTTGATCAATATTATGTTTTGCAATGACAACTTCATCTTTCATTTCGTCTGATATTTCTTCAAGGACTGGACCAATTTGTTTACAAGGTCCACACCATTCTGCCCAAAAATCTACAACGGTAGGTTTGTTTGATTTAATAACATCGCTATCGAAACTTTCGTCCGTAATTGCTTTAGTTGCCATACATTCTAATTAAGTGTTTTTGATTTAAAGTCAACTACGCAGAAGAGTAAATTTTTTCTAATTCTTCAACGTACGCGTTAATTTCATCAAGGATAACTAATTTTTCGGGTTGTCCTTCTTTTTCAAATTTAGCTCTGAGAGTATCTATTTCTGAATAAGTTCTTGGAATTGTGTTCCATTTTTCATTATTCGTACTTAAAAGTTTTTTTGCCATATCTTTGTGAATTAAATTATAGTCTGACTTACTCAACATTTCAGGTTTTTCCATATAAAGGAGTTTCTTTCCAAAGTATTGAAGCCTCTCATCTTTAAATTTAGCCAACACTGATAATTTTTTGTCCCAGCCTGCATTATGAAATTCGGGCATTATCTTATTGTCTTCAGTTGAAGTAAACTTAGCATAAATGCTTTCTTCGTTATGTAAATCTTCTTGTGATTTAGTATGTTCTTTTTCTTCAATTTCTGAGCGTTT
>JACWDZ010000019.1 GCA_014653815.1 Pelagibacterales bacterium SAG-MED29
GGCATTACAAATTTTCATTATTTCTTTTAAAGACTCTTCGCTAAAAAATTTACCCACTGGACCTTTTCCTGTAATTTTTTTATCTTTTTCAATTGTGAAATAAGCCAAACCAGAAGCGCCTTGTTCTTTTGCCCATTTATCAATGTTATCAAAAAAGCTTCTTGGTTTATCTTTTGTTTTTTTTGTAATAATGCATCTTGATTTAGAACCTGATTTTACTAACTTTTTAAAAATATCAAATTTAACGTCGTCCCTAATAAAAATATTTGTAATATCATAAATTAATAAAGGATTTCTTAAATCAGGTTTATCAGTGCCATATTTAAGCATTGCTTGCTGATAAGGAATTTTTGGAAATTTATCATGTATTATTTTCTTTGATGAAAATTTTTTAAATAAATTTACCATTAATTTTTCTACAACTAAAAAAACATCTTCTTGCTCAACAAAAGACATTTCAATATCTAGTTGATAAAATTCACCTGGGCTTCTATCGGCCCTAGCATCTTCATCTCTGAAACATGGTGCTATTTGAAAATACTTATCAAATCCTGAGATCATGATTAATTGTTTAAATTGTTGAGGAGCTTGAGGTAAAGCATAAAATTTTCCAGGATTTAATCTGCTAGGTACTAAAAAATCTCTAGCGCCTTCTGGGCTTGATGAGGTTAAAATTGGAGTCTGATACTCAAGAAAACCTAATTTTAACATTTCAGACCTTATAAATGATATAACTTTAGATCTTAATATAATATTTTTATGCATTTCTTCTCTTCTTAAATCCAAAAATCTATATTTTAACCTTATATCTTCTGGGTAATCTTGCTCTCCAAAAACTGGCATAGGTAATTCTTTTGATTCAGATAAAATATTAACTGATTGAATGTCTACTTCGATTTTACCTGTGCTTAATTCCAAATTCTCAGTTCCTTTTTCTCTTTTAATAACTTTTCCACAAATATTTAAAACTGACTCTGGTCTAGTTTTTTCCAAAACAGAAAAAAATTTATTATTATTTTCTATGACACATTGAGTTAAGCCAAAATGGTCTCTTAAATCTATAAATAATAAATTCCCATGATCCCTCTTTCTGTGTAACCATCCGGATAAAGAAATTTTTTTTCCAACATCTTTTTCAGTTAATTCTGAACAATTATGAGATCTGTATTTATTCATTATTAGTTAATACTTTTTTTATTAAATTAATATTTATCGATTTTCCAGAAGATAAAGACAAATCATCAATTTCTTTTATAAATTTGAACACTTTTTCATAAGAACGTTCTATATTCTTAATAATATATTCAGAAATTTTAGGACTTAGGTCTATTTGCTTATCTGAAAAAGATTTTGATATTATTACTCGTAATAAATCATCTGTTGGCAATTCAATCCCTAAACTTACAAAACTTTCAGCTCTAGATTTTAAATCTTTTAATTGAAGTTTCATATTTTTTATTGGTAAAAAAGAATTCACAACAACGTACCTATCAAGTTGTTTAAAATAATTTAATACTGAATAAAAAAAATTTTCATCGATATTGTTCTCATAATTATCTATTATTAGACAATCTAATTTTTCAAATTTTGATATCTTTTCTTGATCTATTTTTTTAGCATCAAATATCTCAACGACACTAATTTTTTTCTTTAGAATATTAGATAGATGTGTTTTTCCACAACCTTTTGGGCCGTATATATTTAACCATTTGTCTGGCCAATTTGGCCAGCTCTCTATTAATCTATACGCTGAAAAATTATTGCTAGAAACATAATAATCTTGCTCATAATATTTGGTTTTAAAAGGAAATTTAAATACAAGTTGACTCATTAGATTAAATTAAGTTGCCACTGGCTTTCTATCATATTCAAATCGATATTTTGATCTTTGAGTCTCTTAATAATTTTATTTATTTTACCAAGATATTTAATTTTTACTAAAACATAATCTTTGTTTAGTTCTTGAACATAATAACTATCAACTAAATCTATCTTTTCTAATCTATTGTTAAATTCGACTAAATTACTTTTATTATTAAGTTTTAATTTTGCGTTCAAAAAAGAAGGGGTTCTTACATCTATTAGATTTTGTGATTTGATTAAATCTCTTGTTACATTTTTTATTTCTGAAATAATTTTATCATTGAACTTCTTTTCATTTAATCCTGAATTGGTTATCAATAAATTTTTCTTCAATTTTTTATCTGCAATTTTAATATTTAAGAAAACTTTCGCAATATTTTGATTAAGATTAATAGCAACAAATGCCATGTTTTCTGAATTATACTCTTTAAAAAAGTCTTCTATATTTATCTCATATATATTTTCTCTATTTAGTTTTATCTGTTGAATACTTTCTATATTCTCTGCCGGTAAAGTATATTGAATTAGATCCTTAGAATTTTCTTTATTCCAATTTTCATAAAAATAATTTTTCGTATATATAAAATATTGCTTATTACTTATCAACAGAGGAAATATTATCATATCTGTATTAATGATGTCTGAATAAAGAATATTTTTTTTATAAAAAAAGTTGTGAATTCTGTCTTTATCAAAAAAAATATTAAATCTTATATTGTTATTTTCTTCTTTTTCTTTATTTTGAATTTGATAGTAAGAAATTAAACTTTTTATTTGATCTAAATTAGAAGTTGAAATTTTTTTATGATCTTCCTCTAACAAGAGTCTATTTATCAACTCTTTAAATCCTTTCTTAAAAGCTTGATTTGCTAATTTTTCTTTATTTGTAGAAATTTCTTTACTTATCTCAACATTATTAACATTAAATATGTTGTTATCAGATAAAACATTTCCAGTTTTAAATAAAATAATTAATATGCAGCATATAAATATTAAATTTTTCATAATTAGCTAATTATCATTTTTATTAATGAAAAAAATACAAAATAGTTATAAAAAAAGTGGGGTAAATATTTCTATTGCTAATAAATTTGTAGATCACATTGCAAAAATATCAAAAAAAAATGACCAAAAAACGAATAGATTATTTAACTCGAGTAATATCGGTGCTTTTGGTTCAATTTTTGACATAAGTAATATTAAAATTAAAGACCCAGTTATAGTGTCTTGTACGGACGGTGTGGGAACAAAATTAGATTTAGCTAGCAAATATAAAAAATTTGATACTATTGGAATTGATTTAGTAGCAATGTGTGTGAATGATCTGATTGTTCAAGGTGCAAAACCATTATTTTTTTTAGATTATATAGCTTTAGGAAAGTTAGAGCTCAAGAAAACAAAAAATATTTTAAAAGGTATTTTGCAAGGTTGTAAAATTTCAAATTGTAAACTTATTGGAGGAGAGACTGCAGAAATGCCTGGTATATATTTAAAAAATAAATTTGATTTAGCTGGATTTAGCGTGGGAGTTGTTTCAAAGAAAAAAATTTTAAATAAAAAAAATGTGAAGAAAAATGATTTAATTTTTGCTATTCCTTCCAATGGTATTCACTCGAATGGTTATTCGCTAGTAAGATCAATTTTAAAAAATAATAAAATAACAAAAAATTTAAAAAAAGAATTATTAAGACCAACTAAAATTTATACAAAGGAAATATTGCAATTAGTAAATAAAAATTTAATTAATGCTGCAGCTCATATTACTGGTGGCGGTTTAATAGAAAATATAATTAGATCTATACCAAATAATTTATCTATTAATATTGATTTATCCAAAATTAAAACTAAAAAAATATTTAAATGGTTAAAATCAAAAAATATATCTGATCTTGAAATGCTAAGAACTTTTAATTGCGGTGTTGGTTTTTGTTTAATAATAAATAAAAAAAATGTAAAAAAAATTAAAAAATATTTTACCAAGGAATTTATGCCTTATGAAATAGGCTATGTATCCCAAAGTATAAAAAGAATAAATTTTTATAATTCTATTAAATGGTAAAAAAAAATACTTGTATCTTCATATCTGGATATGGCTCAAATTTAAAATATTTAATTAATAATTCCAGAAATGAAAATTTTCCCATTAAAATAAGTCTTGTAGTTTCAAACAATAAGAAAGCAAAAGGAATTTTACATGCAAAAAAAAATTCAATTCCATATTTGATTATTGATACTAAAAAAAGGAATTTTGAAAATATCGTTCTTAGAGAGCTTAGAAAATATAAAATATCTCTTATTTGTTTAGCCGGATATATGAAAATTATTTCAAAAAAGTTTCTAAATTCCTACGGAAAAATGATAATTAATATACACCCATCTTTACTTCCAAAATTCAGAGGTCTAAACACCTTCAAAAGAGTTTTGAAAAGTAAAGAAAAAAAAACAGGATGTACCGTCCATTTTGTAAATGAAAAATTAGATGGTGGTATAAAAATTATACAAAAAAGTTTTTTTATTAATAAAAAAGATAATGAAGAAATTATAAAAAAAAAGACTCAAAAACTTGAGCATAGAGCTTTTTCGGAAGCTATTATAAAGATTTTTAGATATAATTAATTTTTGAAAAAAAATTTGATTTCTTTTTTTGCATTATCTACTGAGTCAGATCCATGCACTGAATTTTTATCTATTGATATTCCGTAAATTTTTCTAATAGTGTTTTCTTTTGCTTGTTTTGGATCTGTAGCACCCATAAGTTCTCTATTAAATAATACAGCGTTTTCACCCTCCAAAATCATTACAACTATTGGTCCTGATGATAAATATGCGCACAAATCATCATAAAAAGGTTTGGTTTGATGAACTTTATAAAATATAGACAATTTTACTAATGCAAAATTTTGAAAATAGATTGATCCAAGCG
>JACWDZ010000002.1:0-97500 GCA_014653815.1 Pelagibacterales bacterium SAG-MED29
ATCAGAAAGCTACAAAAGAAATAGATAGACTTAAAAGCTTTTGGGAGGCAATCGGTAGCAAAGTAAAACTTATGACATTTGAAGATCATGACCATGTTCTCTCAATGACAAGTCATTTACCTCATGCAATTGCTTATAGTATTGTGAGAACAGTTGTTAACAATGACGATAAGTTTAAAAATGACATTATTCAATATAGCGCCAGCGGATTAAGGGATTTTACCCGTATTGCTGCTTCAGACCCTATTATGTGGAGAGATATATTTATTGATAATAGTGAAAATATTTTAAAAGTTTTAAATAGTTTTTCAGAAAATCTTGAAGAAATTAAAAAAGCTATTCAGAGCAAGAATGGTGAAAAATTAAATAAAATTTTTTCTTCTACAAGGAAATTGAGAAAAGAAATTATAAAAGCAGGCCAAGAAACTGACAAACCAAATTTTGGTAGAAAATAAACTATTTAAATTTTTTGATTTCAGAATAAATTTTATTTTCTATTTCTTTGATAAATTCATCATTGTTTTTACCAGGCATTATTGGTTCTAAAAAGGAAATATGAATATCTCCATGATACTTCATAAAACTATTTTTTGGCCAAATTTTTCCAGAATTTAAAGCAACTGGAATACAAGGTAGATTTAAAGAGTTATAAATTCTTCCGACACCTTTTTTAAAAGAAGTTTCTTCTCCAAACTTTATTCTAGTTCCTTGAGGAAATATTAAAAGAGGTCTATTTTCTTTATCAATTATATTTTTAATTTTATCAAAAAAGTTTAAATTTTCTTTAGTTGTAGTTTCTCTAACAATCGCAATAGAGCCGATTTTTCTTAAATACCAACCAAATAAAGGAATACTTAATAATTCTTTTTTAAGAATAAAAATCGGTGCATTCAAAGGGATTTGGAGAGCAAAAGTTTCAAACATCGATTGATGAGCTGAAGCTACGAAATATTTATCTGCTTTCTTTAAATTTTCGAGACCATGGAATATAACTTTTGTATTTAAGATGCTATGCAAAATTATCACAATATAATTTGCTGAAAGTCTTCCAAAAAATAAAGTAAATTTACTAGGAAGCAATAAAGTTGGGACTGCTAAAATGAATATTAAAACAAGTCCTGCATATAAAAAAATATTAAAAACTAAAGATTTTATAAATTGCATTAAGCGCTTATTAATTTTAGTAAATTTTGTTTCTTTCTAATAAATTTGAATTTATTTTTATTGACTAAAATTTCAGGAATTAATGGTCTGGTATTATAGTTAGAAGATAAAGATGCCCCGTAGGCACCAACGTTGGCAATAGCCACAAAATCATTTTCAGAAATTTTTTGATAATTTTTATATTTACCAAATTTACAAGTCGACTCACAAATAGGACCAACAAATTCTATTATTCCTTTAATTTTTTTGGTAGTTTTTATAACTGGAATAATATCGTGCTGTGCATCGTATAATGCTGGTCTCATAAAATCATTCATACCGGCGTCTAAAATTACGAATTTTTTATTAGCACCATTTTTAATATACTGAATTTTGCTCACAAGAATACCTGCATTACCAACGATTGATCGTCCTGGCTCAAATATAATTTTACAATTTAATTTTTTTGAAAAAGAATGAACGAGATTAGAATATCTTTTAAGATTTATGGGTTTATCTTTCTTGCTATAATTAATTCCAAATCCTCCACCAAGATCAATGTGCTTAAGATTTAAATCTAGATTTTTTATTAATTTAGATAATACAGTTAAAACTTTTTTATACGGAACGTCTGTTAAAATTTGGCTTCCGATATGAACACTTAAGGCATCAAGCTTTATATTTTTCAGTTTTTTTATTTCTTTAAAAAAAAAATAGAAATTTTTGATTGAAATACCAAACTTATTATTTGCCTTTCCGGTAGAAATTTTTTTGTGAGTTTTAGCATCAATATCAGGATTTAATCTAAATCCAATAGAAACTTTTTTATTTGATTTTTTGGCAATTTTATTAATAATTTTGGCTTCACTTTCAGATTCGCAATTTATTAATAATATTTTTTTATTAATTGCGATTTTTAATTCTTCTTCAGTTTTACCTACGCCTGAAAAAACTATTTTATTTGCTTTAATTCCTGCTTTTAAAGCTTTTAACAGCTCTCCGACAGAGACAACATCTGCACCAGCACCTAATTTTCCTAATGATCTTAGAATAGATAAATTGCTATTAGATTTTGCAGCGAAGCAAACTAACGGTTTTATTTTCTTAAAAGTGTTAACAAATTTTATATAATTTTCTTTAATTTGATTTTCAGAGTAGATGTATAAAGGAGTCCCTCCTTTTTTTCCAATATTTGAAACAGATAGTTTCTCAATAAATAAATTTTTACTGACATATCTTATATTTGGCATATAATTATAAAATTATTTTGCTTTGCTGAATTTTTCCTTGGTATTCTGGTTGAGATTTTTTTCCACAACCAGCTAAAATTAAAATGCTTATGAATAAAGAGACTATAATTTTCATTTTATTTCCTTTTTATATTTTCTAACCATTATCGCTACATTATTTGAAGCTGTCCCGCCGTAAGATTTTTTTGCATTCATAGAATTTTTTACATTAAGTATTTTAAGAATATTTTTGTCTAAATCTTTATATATCTTTTTTATATCTACCAACGACAATTGATCCAAAGTTTTTTTATTTTTTTCAGCAAAATCTACTAACTTTGCAGCTAGACTATATGATTCTCTGAAACTTATATCTTTTTCTTTAACGAGATAGTCAGCAAAATCAGTAGCTGTAGTAAAACCTTTGTTTGCCATTTTAAACATTTTTTCTTTTATGGGTTTAACAGCGTTAATTAATTCTCCACTCAGAATTAAAGTATCTTTTAAAGTATCATAACCTTCAAAGACTAATATTTTGTCATCCTGCAAATCTTTAAAGTATGACATAGGAAGACCTTTCATTATTGTAAGCATAGAATTTAATTTTCCATAATTAATTCCAACTCTTCCTCTTATTAACTCAGCAGGATCAGGATTCTTTTTTTGAGGCATAATCGATGAGCCTGTTAACATGCTGTCATTAAAATCTATTAAATTAAAAGCATCTGAATTAAAAATTATAAAATCTTCTGCTAATCTAGATAAGTGCATTGCGCATATAGCTGAGGAATATAAAAAATCAATAGCAAAATCTCTATCAGACACGGAGTCTATTGAATTATCAGTTGGTTTTTTAAAACCAAGTTTTTTTGCTGTATATTTTCTATCTATTTTGTAAGAGGTGCCCGACAAGGCTGCTGAGCCTAGCGGGCATTCATCTAGAAGATCAATATTATTTTCAAATCTTTTTTTATCTCTTTTTAACATTTCATAATAAGCCAAAAGATGATGTGCAAATGAAATTGGTTGAGCATTTTTTAAGTGGGTAAGTCCTGGCATTACAGTTTCAGTATTTTTTTCAGCTTTTCTTAAAATAAATTTCATAACTAGAGAGATATGTCTTAAAATATCTTTTGTGGAATCTTTAACCCACAATTTAAAATCAGTTACTACTTGGTCATTTCTTGATCTGGCTGTATGCATATAGCCAGCAGTTGGCCCTATAATTTCAAATAATTTTTTTTCTATATTTAAATGAATATCTTCAAATTTTTCTTGAAAGTTAAATTGCCCTTTATCAATTTGAGACTTAATCTTATTAAGCCCATTAACAATTTTTTTTCCATCAGTGCTATGAATTATTTTTTGTTTTACTAGCATTTGAACATGTACGATAGAAGCAACTATATCCTGTTTATAGAGTCTTTTATCTACATTTATTGATGATCCAATTCTTTGAAAGGACTTAGAGGTCTTACCTTTAAATCTATTTGACCATATAGTTTTATTTTTATTTTTCATTTTACTGTGTTAATTTTAATTTAAATTAATATGAAAATTAGTAAATCTTTTAAAATCTATATTCACATAATATTTGTATTTTTAATCACCAAAAACCTTTTTGCTAGTGATGATTTTTCTAAAAATATAGTTATTCACGAAAAACCAAAGGTAATTAAAGAACTTAAATTTAAAGATTTTAATCTTCAAGACGTTGATCTAACGAATAAAAAAGGCAACATCATGATAATTAATTTTTGGGCTTCTTGGTGTATGCCATGTAGAAGAGAAATGCCTTCTTTAGAGAAGCTTAGTCACAAATACCCAGAAATTAAAGTTTACGCTATAAATATGGAAAAACCCAATAAACTTATAGCTAAAGATTTTTTTCAAAGCATAGGAGTAGCAAGCTTAGATATTTATTTTGATCCAGATTTTAAATTGGTAAAACAATTTAAAATGAGAGGTTTACCAATAAGTATATTAATAGATAAAAATGGAAAAGAATTCGGAAGAGTTGTTGGAGAAATTAACTTTATGAATAAAGATTTTATAGAATTATTAAAACGATATATTTAATTTTTACATATGAAATACTCATTAAATACAATTATTTTAGAACCGCTATCAAAAGCAAAACCTAAAAATGCTGTAATACTTTGTCACGGTTATGGTGGCGACGGAAAAGATATTTCTATTCTTGCAGGTTACTGGAAAGCTTATTTGCCAGACACAATATTCATTTGTCCTGATGCTCCTGAAAAATGCGATGCAAGCCCATCAGGGTTTCAATGGTTTGGTTTAATAGATGAAACTCCTGAACAAATTTTATCTAAATCTTTAGTTGCTGAAATTAAATTAAACAAACTTATTGATGAAGTTAAAGAAAAAAATCATTTATCAGCTAATCAAATTGTGATTGGTGGATTTAGTCAAGGATGTATGATTAGTTTACAAACAGGGATTAAGCGAAAAGATAAAATTAATTCAATCATAGGATATTCTGGTAAAATTATAGATATAGAACATTTAGGTAAAAACATTGTTTCAAGACCAAATATCATCTTGATGCATGGAGACAAAGATCAAATTGTTCCAATTGATGGATTGCTAGAAGCTAAGAGCTTTTTTAGTAAAAATAATTATGAGATAGAAACAAAAATTTTTAAAAATTGCGAACATCGAATACCTATCGAAGGATCAAGTTTAGGCTTGCAATTTATAAAGAAACATTTGTATTAGTTTATTTAGGTTACCGCAGCATAATTATAACTTGATATAATTTTCTGTTTCAGTTAGCTTTCACCAATGATTATTTCTTCATTGGATAAAGTCCCGCTAGAAAAATGCCCAGCATTAGTTCTTAATGCTGACTTTAGACCTTTGAGCTATTATCCTCTTTCATTATGGTGTTGGCAAGATACTGTAAAGTCAGTTTTTTTAGATCGAGTTAGCATTGTTTCAAACTATAAACGTAAAATTAGAAGTCCTTCATTTGAAATGAATTTACCAAGTGTTATTGCTTTGAAAAATTTTGTTCAACCTTCTGACAACCCAAATTTTACTAGGTTTAATGTTTTCTTAAGAGATAAATTTACATGTCAGTATTGCGGAGACAAAAAAGATTTAACATTTGATCATTTATTACCAAAATCTAAAGGTGGCCTTACAGACTGGAATAACGTTGTTACAGCTTGTTCAAATTGTAATGTAAAGAAAGGCGGAAAGCTTTATGAGCATTGTGATTTAAAACTGGCTACTCGACCTTATGCCCCAACCGTTGAAGATTTGCATAAGAATGGAAGAAATTTTCCTCCAAACTTTCTTCATGAAAGTTGGATGGACTATTTATACTGGGATATAGAGCTAGAACCTTAATTAAATTTTTTCTGATATTGTTATAGCAATGCGCGATGAAGTTTTAATTACTTTATCTAATAAACCAAATAAACCTTTTTTCGTAGCACCGTTATCGTAAGCGATATCTTTATGATGCAATTCATCTTCTCTGAATTTCATTATCTTATCTTTTAATTTTTTTTCATCTTTTCCAAGTTTAAAAGTTTGATCTTTATAGTGACCATCAATTACTTCTTCTACTGAGGCAGTACAAAGCATAGCAGCTTTTTCACCAAGCATTGCAGTTCCGAATCCTAAAGTAACACCCATTACATCCCATAAGGGAAGAAGTTTGGTTGGTTGTATATTTCTTTTCTTAATTTCATTATCAAAATATTCGTAGTGTTCTTTTTCATGTTCTTTCATATCTTCAATTTTTCTTTTAAGCGAAGGGTTTTGCTTAAATGTTTTCAAAGCGAGCAATTGGCCTTCATAAATTTTTATAGCACCGCGTTCACCAGCATGATCTACCCTAATGATTTCTTCTAAAGTTTTCTTATTTGTTTTGTCCATAATTTTTAATCACCTTGAGCATAATACCACTTAGCAAAATAGATATAATTGTATTTATTGTAGCAAGTGAAAGACCTAAAAATCTAAAAGTAACATCTTTACAACTGATTGGAGCATTTTCCAATTGTTTTAATAGTTGTTCCGTAGACAAAGCGTCCTTTGAACCACCTAAATTACAAACAAACGATTCTTTAAAAAATTCTTGTTCTATACCTACGTGATAAAATGAAATAATAGCTCCAAATATAAAAAATAATAAGACAATTCCAGCAATAATCTTCTTAAATCTATTCAAAATAAATATTAAGGAAATAAGTATTACTGAAGCTAGATAAGGAATCCTCTCAATTAAACATAAGTTACAAGGTTTATACCCCAAAATATATTGTATGAAATAAGCTATTGATAATGATAGAATACAAAAAATTAGAACTCTGTTTAATATAAGCTTATTATTTTCAAACATTAATTATAGACAATATACAAGACAATCGCTAAAATTATAATAAATATTCCTGCTAACGTAAACCATAGCGCACCTTTTTTTTCGATAAAGTTACCAAATTTTTGACCAAAGAGATTTGTAAAATATGCGACTAAAAAAAAACGTAATCCTCTAGTAAAAAGACAAATTAAAAAGAAAACTGGAAGATTATAACTCATGACCCCACTTGTTATGGTAAAAACTTTAAAAGGCAAAGGAGTAAATCCTGCTAAAAACATTATGCCAAGCCAGGCTAAAAAACCTTTCTTAGTTGACATAGTATCTTGCATTTCAAACACTTTTTCTTCGTAACCATAAAACTCAATAATAACCATTGAGACATCTAAAAACAAAACTCCTAACATGTAACCAAATAATCCTCCTAAAACTGAGCCAAAGGTAGCAATTAGAAATATTTTAATATAATCATCTCTTTTAGCTACTACCATTGGAACGATCATCAAGTCTGGCGGCACAGGAAAAAAGAAACTTTCAATAAATGATACAAAACCTAAGAGAGGCTTTGAAAATTTATGTCTGGCAAGCTCTACACATCTATCGTATAATTTTTTTAAAATCATGAATTTAAAATGCACAATACTCAGGTACCTGGCAAGTTTAATATTATCCACGGTTGTTATATATGTGATAGTGATCATTGCTGGATTATTTGGTGCTGATTATGGATTTTCTCCTGGAGAAATCTTTATTATCTGGATATTAATGGCGATCTTAATAAATCAGAGTGTAACTTGGAAAAAGTAGATTCTAATGAGTGAAACAATAGATATAAAAACAAAAAAGATTATACCCTCAGGTTTAACCAACAAGTTTGAAAAATCTTTAGTCTTGGAAAGTCTTGAGCAAAATATACTCTTTCACTGGGATACGTGGGGTAAATTTCAACAAGCTTGGACTAGTCGGGCCTATAGATCCTTCAAAGATTTAGATAAGTATTTACTTTTAATATATTTAATTAATGATAATTGGCAGACTTTAGCAGGAAAATTTCAATATTTATCAATGGATGAATTCTATGACTCAGAAAGTATTATAATAGATAAGATTAACTTAATTCAAATATCAAATGATTTAAAAATCCCAAAAGAAACAATTAGAAGAAAAGTTAATGAATTACAGCATTCTGATATTCTAAAAAGGGAAGGTAAATCTATTATCTTTAATAGAAAAGGAATACAAACCCAAAAACCAAATGACATGATTGAATTACTTTCAATTTTTATAGAAAAAAAATCAAAAGCATTAAAAGGTCAAGATTGGTTTGGTGAGCAATTATCAAAAGATTATATTAAAAGATTTATAAAGAAATATTTTACAATAGTTTGGTTAAGATTTTTTAAGATGCAAATACCTTTTTTAACAAGACATAGAAATGTTTTTAGGGATCTAGAAACCTGGATAGTCTGGGGGAATATAGGTCTTAGTCATCAATATCATTTAGCAAAAGCGGCTGAAAAAAATTTAGTAACTTCAGAAATTACACTTAAAAGTTATTATTCTAATGTTGCAGATGTGAAAATTGATAGGGGGGTAAATGCTTCATCTATAGCTGATATTTCATCAATACCCAGAGCAACAGTAATTAGAAAATTAAAATGGCTGGTTTCGCAAAAAGCTATTAAAAAAAATAAAAATTTAGAATATCAAATGAAAAAAGGTGGTAAGCTAAATAGTAAAATTTCAGAGAATTTTATGTTAAATCAACACAGTGTTGCTGAATTTTTAACTGATATTTTTGATTTAATGAAAAATTCAGAATTTAAATTATAAATATTTTTTAAGATTATGGAAATAGCAAAATCTATAGCTCCAATTGCTTTAGCAATAATCATGTTTGGTTTGGGTCTAGGATTGGCAATTGAGGACTTTAAAAGAGTTATAAAATATCCAAGAGATTTTTTTGTTGGCTTTTTATGTCAAGTTATTTTACTTCCAATAATTGCTTTAATACTAATTCATATAATTACACTTCCCCCTGAAATTGCGCTTGGTGTTATGATAATTGCTTCAGCCCCAGGTGGAGTGACCTCAAATGTATTAACCAAGTTTGCGGATGGTGATGTTGCCTTATCAGTGGGTTTAACAGCAATTGTTAGTTTGTTATGTATTATTACCGTTCCGTTAATTGTTTTTAATTCTGCAGAATTAATTGGAATAGAAATACAAAAAGAAATATCGATGATTTCAATAGCTATTAAAATGTTTTTTGTAGTTACTATTCCAGTTTTATTTGGAATGATCGTTAGAAGATTAATGACAGAATTTATAATTTCTAAAACTTTGATAATTCAAAGATTATCTATAATTTTATTCTTGATTGTATTTATATCTATCTGGGTGGAGGAGTGGGATAAAATAGTAAGTTTTATAGTTAGGGCAGGTCTAATAACATTTATTTTGAATATAACTATGATTTTGGTTGGTTATTATGTTGCAAAATATTTCGCCTCAGGCATTTCTCAAAGAAAATGTATTTCACTTGAATGTGGTTTACAAAATGGAACTTTAGCTGTAGTTGTGGCCACTCAATTGTTTGATGATATATTATTTATGGTCCCTACAGCAGCCTACGCATTAATAATGTTTTGTACCTCAATTATTTTTGTTCTCATAGTAAGAAAAATCAATTAGATTATCTTAAAAAAAAGGGCGAATGGTGGAACTGGTAGACGCGCCGGACTCAAAATCCGGTGGTAGCAATACCTTGAGAGTTCGAGTCTCTCTTCGCCCACCAATAAAGTTGTGAAAAATTTTAAAACTTATTTAACGATAACATTTCTAAGCATTTTGCTTACATTATATCTATTTGAATGTTATTTAACCTATAATTTTACTCAGCCTGAAGTTAATAAAGTAAAGATTAAAAAAATATTTGAAAAAGAAAATAATAGAAAATATGATTCACGATCAAAACGTGAAATATTTGAAAATTTAAGTTTAATTAACAAAAATATAACTGTTACAGTTGCACCAAATAAGTTTAACGATTCAAAAAAAAATATTCATTTTTTATCTGGTATATCAGATTCAGAAACAATTGATTGTAACGAAAATGGATATTTTTCAATTTACAGGAGTGACCGTTTCGGTTTTAATAATCCCAAAGATCAATGGGACAGCAAAAATATAGACTACATTTTATTAGGAGACTCTTTCGCCCATGGAGCTTGTGTTAATAGACCTTATGACATTACATCCCAATTAAGAGAACTTTCTAAAAGTAAAGCATTAAACTTAGGCTACAAAGCTAATGGACCTCTCTCGATGCTTGCAACTTTAAAAGAGTATATTCCCGAAAATGTAAAAAATGTTGTCTGGTTGTATTTTGAAGGAAATGACTTAACAGATTTAAAATTAGAATTAAATAATGTAATTTTAAAAAATTATTATTTAAATGCTAATTATCTTCAAAATTTAAGATTTAAACAGGAGCTTATTGATAAAAAAAATAAAGAAATTATCTTCAAATCTATAGATTTAGATGACAGTATTATTGATCAAGCAAATAGAAACTCTAGGGTTAAAAATAAGATTTTAAAGTTTATTAGACTTAATGAAATAAAAAAAATGTTTACCTCAACGTATAGCAAAGATCCAAAAGTGAATTTGCCTTTTGAAGAATTCAAACAAATTTTATTTTTAGCTAAAAAATTTACTGAATCAAAAAATTCCACGTTTCATTTTGTTTATTTACCTCAATTTGAGAGATATAAAAGCAAAGCATCAAATAATCAATATAACTTAATAAAAACAATGGTTAATGAACTAAATATAAATTTTATTGATATACATAATGGAGTTTTTTTAAAAGAGAGCGAGCCTTTGCAACTATTTCCATTTGAAATGTGGGGTCATTATAATGAAATTGGATATAAAAAAACTGCAGATTATATATATAAGAGTATAAATTCATGGAAATAAATAAATTAAATAGTCTTGTAGATTTATACTTTCGAAAAGTGGAAGAAGTTGATTTAAAAAAACCATTTTTAAAATGGCTTAATCCAAAAAATAATCATCAATATAATTGGGAACAAGTTACGGAGAAAATCTATAAATTGTCTTATAAAATTAAAAGTTTAATTAAAGAAGGGGATAGAGTTCTTCTTTTATCAGAAAATAGACCAGAATGGTTAATTACAGACTTAGCTATCATGAATGCAGGAGGAATAACCGTTCCAATATTTACAACTTATGCAGAAAGAGATTATGAACATATTCTAAAAGATTGTTCTCCATCACTAATTATTGTTTCAGATAATGCCCAGTTTGAAAAGATAAATAAATTTATTGATAACAAAAAAATTATTTCTTTTGAAAAAATAAAAACTTCTTCAATTACAATTGAGAACATTTTTAATGAAGAATATAAAAAAGAAATAAATAATAAGTTAAATCGAAAATTACCTGCTTGTATAATTTATACTTCTGGAACTTCCGGAAATCCCAAAGGTGTTATTTTGAGTCATGGAGGAATTTTATCAAATTGCGAAGGTGCACTAGACCTGCTTCAGCCTTTACTAAAAAAAAAAGAACCCACTTTTTTAACTTGGCTACCTCTTTCACATTCTTATGAACATACAGTTCAGATGATACAAATTTTATTAGGCGCTAAAGTTTTCTACGCTGAAAATTTGGAAAAATTAATTTTAAATATGGGAATTGCCCAACCAACAATCATGACAGCTGTTCCAAGATTCTATCAAAATCTTTTTACAAAAATAAATATGAATTTTGAAAAACAAAAAGGTTTAAAAAAATGGTTAATTAATAAAACACTTACGTTAGGAAAAAAAATGTTAAATAAAGATGAAATGACATTTTTTGAAAAAATACAAAATTTTATCTGTCAGCTTTTTGTCAGAAAAAAAATCCAAAATCAATTTGGTGGAAATTTACAAGCTTTCATATCAGGTGGAGGTGCGTTAGATCAAAATGTTGGTGAATTTTTAAACGCTATAGGTCTTCCAACTTTACAAGGTTATGGCCTGACAGAAACCTCGCCGGTAGTTAGTTGCAACTTACCAAATCTTGTAAAAGTAGATACAGTAGGACCTCCATTTAGAACCAATGAAGTTCGGATCGCTTCTGATGGTGAAATTCTTATTAGAGGTGAAAATGTAATGTTAGGATATTGGAATCAAAAAGAGGCCACTCAAGAAGTTTTAAAAAATGGCTGGTTACATACTGGTGATATTGGAGTTATAGATAACAATGGTAACTTGAAAATCACTGATAGAAAAAAAGATATTATAGTAAATTTAGGTGGAGATAATATTTCTCCAAGTAAAATTGAAAACATTTTATGCTTGAATGAATTAATCAAACAATCTTTTGTTTATGGCGATAAAAAAAACTATTTAGTTGCAATAATTGTTACAGAAAAATTAATTAATAAAGAAAAAATTAAAAAGATATTAGATGACACCAATAAAAACTTAACTTTAGTCGAGAAAGTTAAAAAATTTCTCTTAATTCATGAAGAATTTACAATTAATAATGGAATGTTAACGCCAACATTAAAGTTAAAAAGAAAAGAAATAATCAAAAATTATAAACAACAATTAGAAAATCTTTATTAAAAATTAAATAAATTCTTTGTCTAATTGCTTAAAAAAACATTGATATTACTAACTTTTTTAAAAATTTATAAAAAAATTAAAAATTAGATAAAATTTTTAATTTTGAATAAAAAATTAGAAATTATTTAACAATTGACATGAATCTTAAATTAATTAATGTTTAAATTAACAAACGAATCATTAAGATTTGTTTAAAACAAGGGAGAATAAGATGGCTAAACGTAGAAGAAAAAAAGCTAAAAAAGCTAAAAAAGCTAAAAAAAGAAGAAGAAGAAGAAGAAGATAATTTCGCTTTTTTATAAACGCCCTTTTTAATTATTTATTTAAAAAGGGCGTTTTTTTATTCTGTGCTCTCTAAAGCTGTTGTTCTGCCGAGAGCTTTATCCATTTTTTTTTGAACATCTTCAGGACTAACTTTTAACACCGCTTCAAACTCTGATTTTAATCTTTCGTATGCTTTTTCAAACAGTTGTCTTTCAGAATAAGATTGGTCAGCAATAATGTCTGTATTCTTATTTAAGTCTTTCACAACTTCAGCCAATTCATAGATTTTACCAGAATTAATTTTTTGATCATATTCTTGTGCACGTCTACTCCACATAGTTCTTTTAATTTTAGGTTTAGTTTTTAAAATAGAGACACATTTATTAATTTGATTAATAGAAGATATATGTCTTAATTTAGATTGTTGATTAATAGGCACAGTTAAAGTGAGTTTTTCTTTTTCAATAAAAATTTTATAGAACTGAACTTCTGTCTCAGCAATTTTAGCTTTCTCGATCGCTATAATTTTTCCTACTCCATGTTTTGGATAAACAACAGAATCTTTGAGATTATAAGCACGTTTTTCGGTTGGTTGTTTTTTGATTTTTTTTATTTCTGGCTTTTCGTCGGAACTGAGATTTGTTGCTTTTTTATCAGCAACTTTGAGTTTTAATTCAGCTTTGATTTTAGTTTTTTTAATTTTTGTTTTTTTCCTAATTTTGGTTTTTTTAGTTTCTTTCTTTTTTGGCATATTTATTTTTTTCCAGGTTTTTCTGAAAAGTATTTTTCATACTTATTTTTGATATGTTTAAATTTTTCGTGTTCTTTCATCGGCTCTTTTTTTTTGGAAATATTAGGCCATATTGCAGAAAAGTTTTTATTAATCAATAACCATTTATCCATATCTTCTACACTTTCATCAGTATCTGCTTTTATAGCATCTATTGGACATTCAGGCTCACAGACCCCGCAGTCTATACATTCATCTGGGTGGATTACCAGAAAGTTCTCTCCTTCATAAAAACAATCTACAGGGCAAACTTCGACACAGTCAGTGAGTTTACATTTTATACATTCATCTTTTACAATATATGTCATTTAGCATCTAACAATCTTAGTTTTATTTCTGCAGACATTTTATCTGGAAAATAAATCAAACCACAAATTCTTCTCATTAAATTTGACTCATATTGATCAATTGTATTATCAGATATAATTACTTTCCATAAGTGCTCAATAATGTCCGACTTTATTTCCATAGTATTTTTCTTAATTATATTAGTAAAATTTAATAATTGATTTGAATTTTTTTCAATTTCTTCTGCTTTTTTTAAGATTTCGTCATCATTTTTGTCTTTTATGTAAGATTTAATAAATTGTTTTATAAGTTCTTTTTCATGCTCAGAGTATTGTTCATCAATTTTTGCGGCATTAATTAGCAATGCTGTAATTCCTATTATGCTTTTTTCATCTAATGTTTTCATTTATTTAATGTTTAAAGATAAAAGCTTTTTAAATGGGTTATCTTTTTTGTCAAATTTAATAAATCTCTCTGTTTTTTTCTTTCTTTCTCCTTTAAAAATATAAGTATCTTCAGCTTTGTCTTTTTTATAATTCATATAAGTCATTAATTTATAAAAATTTTCTTTTGTACAACCAAGTAAATTCATCATTTCGGAGTTAATTTTGAATTTACGATCCTTACTGTTATCTAATATTTTAATAAATAATTTTTCTAGAATATCAATCCTAACAAAATAATCTTGAAATTTTTCAAAACCACACAGTAAAAGAAAATTCTTTTCATAATTTTTATTATTAATAAAATTTAACCCAGATTTAGGTATTTCATGTTTTTTCGTAAGATTATAAAATATTTTCCATAGTGATATCCTAAACTCTACAGCTTTAGGTTTTAACATTTTAGGTAAATAAACATGATATCTCCCAATTTTAATACCCATTCCCCATAATTTCTTTCTTTCTTCAGTTGGAATTAATTTTACTATATTATCTATTTCGCTTCTTTTTATTACACCATTTTTTTCATACAATTGAAATACTAAAGCTCTTAAATACTGATTATCTTTTCTTTGTTTTGTTAAGTTAATTAGATCTCCCAAGATTTCATTAATATAGTTACTAAACCATTTTTTTAGAAATTCTTCTAATTTAAGTTTTGTCTCTAATTCTATTGATTCGTCAGCAATAATTTCAATTTCAGGGCTTAGGTAATTATTACCTTTTTTAAGTCTTCCAACAGGATTGCCTTTCCAAATAATTTTGCTGTTTGGATCAATAGATATTTCTTGATTTTCAATAATTTTATCGACTCTTTTATTTAATTCTTCTTTCACTCCTTTTCGAGCAGCTTTTTTAATAGATTTTATATCTGTGTCTAAAGTTTTGGATGTAAGTTCGATCATAAATTTTAGACCCTTTAATTCTCCAATTAACTGACCATCAATATATATTTTATTTTCTTCATTGATTTCAGTTTTCAAAATTAAATCCTGTTTTAAGCTTCGAGATAAGATGCTAATTTTTTTGTCAATAAAACTCTTAGTAAGTTCTTCGTGCAATTTATCAGATAATTTATCTTCAATATTTTTAGTTAATTGAACCCAATAATCAGAATTTTCAACCCAATTTTTTTTATTAGCTACGTACGACCACGTTCTAACATTTGAAAGTCTATGAGATAAAAGATCAACATTACCATGATCCTTTTCAAGACCTTTTAATTGTTCCTTCATAAAATTGCTTGGAATTTTTTTCTTACGGGTTGATAAAAACTGAAATACTTTATCGATAATATTTATATGTTGTCCGTAAGCTTTTTTTTCAAAATCAGGAATCTGACAGCACTCCCAAAGCAGTTCAAGATTTTTATGATATATAATATTATTTGCTCCTTTTTTTAAAAAATGCCTTAGTACGCTTTCATCAAGAGAGTCGTTTGTTCTCAAAAGATTTTTCTTATTAGGTTTTTGTTCAAGTGACTCTATTAGTTTGTTTGGGTTTTCAAATTCTAATTTAGAATTTCTCCAATAAATCATTTTAGTTTCTGGTAAATGATGTTTTTCAATATTTTCAATTTCATCTGAATTCATGTTTTCACAATCTCCAGTTGTTCCAAAACCTCCATCATTTTTGTACCTTCCGGCTCGTCCTGCTATTTGTGACATTTCTATTAAGTTAAGTCTTCTAGTTTTCTTTCCATCAAATTTTTTTAGATTTGAAAAATAAATTTCGTTTAAATCCATATTTAAACCCATGCCGATCGCGTCTGTAGCAATTAAATAATCAACGTCTCCTGATTGATAAAGACCTACTTGGGAATTTCTTGTTTTAGGACTTAAAGATCCCATAATAACAGCAGCCCCACCTTTTTGTCTACGAACTAATTCAGCGATTGCATAAACTTCCTCTATAGAAAATGCAATAATAGCTACTTTTCTTTCTAATCTAGAAATTTTTTTGTAACCAGCGTAACTTAATTTAGAGAATCTTTCTTTTTTCTCAAATTCAACATTTTTAATTAAATCATCTATTATACTTGCCATCACTTGAGAACCAAGAAACATTGTTAGCATTTGGCCTCTTGCATGTATCAATCTCTCAGTAAAAATATGACCTCTTTCACGGTCAGCACACATTTGGATTTCATCAATTGCAATGAAGTCCACCTCTTTATCTTTTGGCATAGACTCAACAGTGCAAATAAAGTAGTCAGCAGTGCTTGGAATGATTTTTTCTTCCCCTGTGATTAAAGCAACTTTTTCTAAACCAACTTTTTGCACGCAAGTATCATAAACTTCACGAGCTAAAAGTCTTAAAGGCAAACCGAATATACCAGAGTTGAACTGAAGCATTTTTTCTATTGCCACGTAAGTTTTACCGGTATTGGTTGGTCCTAATAGAGCAACAATTTTTTGAGAGTGATTTTCCATTCTTGTGTTAGGTAAATTTTTTTATACTATATATAGATCGTTGTTGAGAACAAAATAAGATTAAAACATGACCGAATCAATTTGTCAAATGTTCTAATTTCCAAGATTTGAATTGACTTAAAACCCTTAGTCCCCGTAAGGTCAGAAATAGCTTTTGTCAAAAAGTTATTATGAACGGGCTAACTAAAAAGAATATTTTAAAACTTAAACAATCTTCAACTTTAGTTATAAATGAAAAGTGTAAAAAACTTATTGCTGAAGGAAAAAAAGTCTATCAATTCGGTTTCGGGCAATCACCTTTTCCAGTTCCAGAAAGTATTGTAGCAGCATTAAGAAACAATGCCCATAAAAAAGAATATTTACCGATACAAGGTCTTGTTAAGTTAAGAAAGTCAATTTCTAAGAACTTAAAAAAGAAAACAGGAATTAACTATCCCGAAGAAAATATTGTCATTACTCCAGGCTCAAAGGAAGCCATGCTCCTGTTGCATGTTGCATTTAATGGAGAAATTATTCTTTCTGCTCCTAGTTGGGTTTCTTATGAGCCTCAAGCAATTATAGGAAAAAATAAAGTTCACTGGATACAAACAACAAGAGAAAACAATTGGTTTCCAACTGCCAATCAACTAGAAAAAAAAATTAAGTCAATAAAGAAAAAAAATATTATATTTATACTTAATTCTCCAAATAATCCTTCAGGAACAATGTGTAAAAATCTTAAGGAATTGGCTGCAGTTGCAAGAAAATATAATCTTATAGTTTTATCAGATGAAATTTATACAGACTTAACTTTTTGTAATAAATATGAATCAATCTCACAATATTATCCAGAGCGAACATTTATTAGCGGAGGTCTAAGTAAATGGTGCGGAGCAGGCGGATGGAGAGTAGGATTTTTTGCTGCGCCAAATCAATTATCAGAACTTTTAGAAAATATAAAAACGCTAGCTAGCGAGTCATATTCTACAGTTAATAGCCCAGCACAATTTGCTGCAGTCGAAGCTTATGAAGGTGACTTTGGCGAATACAAAACTAAAACTTTAAATATTTTGAGATCTGTAGGTAACTATGTTTATAGTAATCTAAAGTCAAATAAAGTTTTAATTAATCCTCCCCAAGGAGCATTTTACTTAATGCCAGAGTTTCCTAATAAGAAATATAAAAATTCTACTGAATTATGTGAAAAAATATTAGATGAAACCGGCGTAGCAATGCTACCCGCTTCTGATTTTGGTTTTAGTTCGAAAAAGATGCTCACTAGATTATGTTATATTGACTTTGATGGCAGCGAATTTCTTAAAGCCCCAATAAATGCAACGATTTTAGATGATAAGATTATAGAAAAATATGCACCAAATGTAGTTGAGGGCGTAGAAAAATTATCAAATTGGGCTAAAAATTTATAAAGATTCTCTTTGACCTTAGTCTTTATCCATAGTTAAATTATTACATTAACAAATGGAGGGATCACATGAAAAAAATAATATCAATGATTTCTGCAATTTTAGTAACTTTTGCTTTATCAAGCCCAATTACTTCAATCGCAAAATCAGCTGAGTTCTTCACAATAGGAACTGGTGGACCTACTGGAGTATATTTTCAAACAGGTAATGCTATTTGTAAAATGCTTCATAAATCAGCAATAAGTGCTGATCACGGTAGAAAAAAAGGTACAGCTAAAGCTTACAGATGTACTGCCCCTTCTACAGGTGGTTCAAACTACAATATTGGCCAAATTAAAGATGGTGAGTTTCAATTTGGTGTTGCCCAGTCAGACTGGCAGTATCATGCTTACAATGGTTCAAGCAAATGGGAAGGAAAACAGTTTAGTAATTTAAGAGCTGTATTTTCTGTTCACAATGAACCTTTTCAAATTTGGGCAAGTAAAAAATCTGGAATTAAAAATTTCAAAGGACTAAAAGGAAAAACAGTAAACATTGGTAACCCTGGTTCTGGTCAAAGAGGAACTATGGAAGAACTAATGAAAGCTATGGGAGCAGACATGAGTATGTTCAAAGCAACTACTGAGCTTACTTCTTCTGAGCAAGTAAAAGCTCTTTGCGACGGTAAAATAGATGCATTTGGTTATTCAGTAGGATTTCCAAATGGAGCTATGGAGCAAGCAGCTACTTGTAAGGCAAAAGCTAGCCCAATCAATTTAACTGGTGCGCCGGTTCAAGGATTGATTGATGGAGCTGACTACTATGCCAAAGCTGTAATTCCAAAAGGAACTTATTCTAATCAGAAAAAAGACGCTACAACATTTGGTGTAAAAGCTACTGTTGTAACAAGTGCTGATGTTTCTGAAGAACTTGTATACTTGGTAACTAAAGCGGTTATGGAAAATTTTGATTCTTTTAGAGATCAACACCCTGCTTTTGGACCTCTGGAAAAGAAAAACATGATAGCTGATGGTTTATCAGCTCCATTACACCCAGGTGCCATTAAGTATTACAAAGAAGCTGGATTAATGTAATTTAACTTTAATGTTAAATTAAAAAAGGCCCAATATTTTTGGGCCTTTTTTTTAGAATAATGTATCTTAATTAAAATGAATCAAAACATTCAAAGTAAAATAAAAGATAAAATTCAAGAAGATATTTCTCCAACTCGAAATTTATCGGGCATTCATCTAAAAGTAGTCTTTGGAATAGCAATTCTTTGGACTCTATTTCAACTATGGTATGCGTCTCCTTTTCCTTTTTGGTTTAACTTTGGAATGTTCAAAGGTTTGCCAGCTAGAGCTATTCACTTAGGTTTTGCTTTAACTTTAACTTTTTTAATTTTTCCTACGGTTAGAGGAAATAAAATATCAGCTTTTGATATTTTTATAAGTATAGTCGCTGCATTTTGTTGTCTTTATATTTACTTTTTCTATGATGATTTGGTTAATAGGGGTGGTATCCTTTTAGTTAAAGAGATATTCGGATACAAAGTTCCTGTCGAGCTTATTATAGGTGCGATTGGTATTTTAATACTTTTGGAGGCGACAAGAAGAGCAATCGGATTACCTTTAGTAATAATTGCTATCTGCTTCCTTTTATTTTCTTATTTTGGAAAATATGCACCTGACATCATTTCTCATGGCGGTTTGTCTATAAAAAGATTAGTTGGATTTCAATGGTTCGATCAAGAAGCTATTTTTGGAATACCTATAGGTGTATCAGTAGATTTTATATTTTTATTCGTACTGTTTGGAGCTTTATTAGAAACTGCAGGAGGCGGAAAATATTTTTTAGATTTAGCGTTTGCGATGGTAGGCAAAATGCGAGGAGGACCAGCTAAAGCTGCAATTCTAGGATCTGGAATGACAGGTATGATTTCAGGCTCATCAATTGCTAACACAGTTACTACCGGAACTTTCACAATCCCTATCATGAAAAAAACTGGTTTTTCTAAAGAGAAAGCAGGAGCAATTGAAGTTTCATCTTCAGTGAATGGTCAAATTATGCCGCCAGTAATGGGAGCTGCAGCTTTCGTAATGGCAAGCTTTATAGGTGTTACTTATTTTGAAGTTGTTAAACATGCTTTTTTACCAGCAATTATTTCCTACATTGCCTTGTTTTATATATCACATCTAGAGGCTCTTAAATTAGGTTTAAAAGGAATGGATGACGCTGATGTTCCACATTTAAAGAAAACATTTTTATCTGGTTTGCATTTCTTAATTCCGATCTTTGTTTTAATTTTTTTACTTGTTTATATGAGATATACCGCCGGTTTTTCTATTTTTTATGCAACTCTATCTTTAATCTTTGTAAATTTAGTAAACCGAACTATTAAAAATTCAGATTTGAAAACTGGTTTGATTGATTGGTACAATCAAACAATTGTTGGCCTTCAAAAGGGAGCAATTAATATGGTGGGAGTCGGAATTGCTATTGCAACAGCAGGAATAATTGTAGGCGCAGTTGGATCAACGGGCTTAAGCACTAATCTGATAGTTGTGATAGAGACGATCGCAAGAGATAATGTGATTATCTTAATTTTTCTTACAATTATTTTATGTTTACTATTAGGAATGGGTTTACCCACTACAGCAAACTATGTAGTTGTTGCATCACTAATGGCGACTGTTTTAGTTGATGTTGGTAACGCTTCTGGATTTATTTTTCCACTAATTGCAGTTCATTTATTTGTGTTTTATTTTGGATTAATGGCGGATGTTACGCCTCCAGTAGGTTTAGCTTCTTATGCGGCTGCAGCAATTTCAGGTGGAGATCCTTTGAAAACAGGGTTGCAAGCCATCTGGTATAGTTTGAGAACAGGTATATTGCCTATAGTATTTTTGTTTAATCATGAACTACTTTTGATAGGAGTTGAAGGTATCTGGCAAGCATTATTGGTGATAATAACTTCTTTAATTGGTATCTTGGTCTTTACAGCTGCAACACAAAGATGGTTTATAAATAAATTGAGATGGTATGAAATAATTGCATTCTTAATTATTTCAATATCTTTTTTAGCACCTGATTTTGTATTAAACAAATTTTATCCAAAGTTTAACGAACAAAAACTATCTTCAAAAATTATTCACGGCTTATCTTTTGACCCAACTAAAGAAGTGCACATCAAAGTAACTAGAGTCACAGAATATGGTGAAAGATATAAATTATTTGTAATTGACAAAGGTAGTTTTGAAAATGATTATAATCTAGAAGAGTTTGGCATTAATGCAGTTGATGATAATAATCAAGTCATCGTCGACAAACTAAATTGGAAAGGAAAGGCAAAAAAATCTGGTATGCAAACGGGTGATATAATTAGTAACCTTAAGATTGAAAATCCAGATAGACCTAACAAATCTGTAGTTTATCCTTTTGCATTAATTCTCTTACTAATTTTTGGTTATTCAAACTATAAAAGAAAAATTTAAAGAATTTTCCAAACACCTGATGCAGTAGCTACTATATTTTCAGAGTTACTAATTTCACAAGTTGCAAATACAAGTGTTCTTGTTTTTTTTTGAATTTTAACTTTTCCCAATAATTTTTGACCTAAAAAAGCAGCAGAAATAAATTTTACATCTAATGATATGGTAACACATCTTTTGTCTTGAGCTGCTTTATGAGCCGAATTACCCATTCCTGTGTCAGCAATAGAGCAAATAAAACCTCCATGGGCAATTTTACTTGTGTTAAGATTTACATCTTTAACCTCTGCATAGAACTCATAATTAGAATGGTTGATCTTTTTTACGCTAAGACCGCCAATGTGTTTTGCAAAAGTTGAACTAGCTTCTTCCATGTTTTCTTTTATCATACGTTGGCACAAGTTGT
Organism: Pelagibacterales bacterium SAG-MED29; assembly: GCA_014653815.1. Taxonomy (GTDB): domain Bacteria; phylum Pseudomonadota; class Alphaproteobacteria; order Pelagibacterales; family Pelagibacteraceae; genus Pelagilacustribacter. The sequence goes on from JACWDZ010000002.1 coordinate 21,868, forward strand.
GAGAAAATTACGGCTGATAAAATTAAAATTATTCCAAAAATTTTGATTTCACTTAAAAATTGGCTCAAAAGCATCCAACCAAATATTGCTGCAAAAACACCTTCCAATGAAAAAATTATTGCTACAGGTGCAGGAGACAAATTTTGCTGACTATAAGCTTGCAATAAAAATCCTATTCCACTTGATAAAACACCAGCGTAAAGAAGTTCATTTTTTTCCATCAATAAATTTTTTAATGTTATATTTTCAAAAGCCAAAGAAGGGATAAAAGCAATTATAGATCCAATCAGACAAGTTCCCATAGTTATAGCAATGGGATAATTAAATAATTTTAAAAATTTTGATAAATAAACAATATGAAAAGCCCAAAAAAAAGCTCCTAATAAAACTAATGAATCTCCTAATCTTACTGTCACATTATTTATTTCAGTAAGTAAAAACCCTCCAATTATACAAACAAAGACCGAGGGCCAAACAGACCAATGGATTTTTTTAGAAAATAGAAAATAAGATATGGCAGGAACAATTAGGACATAAAATATTGTAAATATTGCTGAATTTGCAACATCCGTATAAAGCAACGAGTACTGTTGTAATGCAAATCCTCCACTAAGAAACAATCCAAGAAGAACCAGATATATTAAAATAATATTATAAGAAAATTTTTTTTCTTTAATTTTTTTAAATTCAAAGATGAAAAAAAAAGGAATTAATACAATAAAACCTAGAAACATTCTTCCAGCAGTAAAAGAAAATGGCCCAATATAGTCCATACCCATATCCTGAGCAATAAATGCAGTTCCCCATAAAAATGAGCATGAGATAGCGCAGATCAAAGAGACCAATTTTTTATTCATGATGTTTATTATTGTAAATTAAATTAAACAGCAAGCTTGAAAGCAAAATCTTTGCCTAAACATTTGCCAAGGTAAACACAGAATCTGGCACCTTCAGCCCCATCAATAATTCTATGGTCGTAAGATAGTGAAATTGGTAAAATTTTTCTTGAAATAATTTTGTTATTTATTTTTACGAGTCTATCAAAACTTTTACCTACACCTAGAATAGCCACTTCAGGAGGGTTAATTATTGGCGTGAAAAAAGTTCCACCGATTCCACCTAAACTTGATATTGTCATTGAGCCACCAAAAAAATCTTTTTTATCAATTTTAAGCTCTCTGCAAAGTTTGCTTGTTTTTTTTAATTCTTCTCCTATTTGTTTAATATTCATTTGATCTACATCTCTAATTTTAGGTACCATTAAGCCGTGAGGCGTATCTACTGCAAAACCTAAATGGAAATATTTTTTATAAATAATTTTATTTTGATTAGGATCAATTGAAGCATTAAAATTTGGAAATTCTTTAAGTGCGCTCACCAAAGCTTTAGCAATAAATGCTAAGGGAGTTACTTTAATTAATTCTCCTGAGTAGTAATCATATAAAGATGATCTAAATTGTTCCATCTCTGTAACATCAATCTCATCATGTTGTGTTACATGAGGAATTTCTGTCCAAGATCTGACTAATTGAGGTCCTGATAATTTTTTAACTCTTGGGATATCTTTTAATTCAATTTCTCCAAAATCTTCGTGAGAATATTCTTCTTTATGTACTTTTTTTTGCACCTTGCCATCATTTACAGTGACTTGTGATCTGACAAAATTTTTAACATCTTCCTCAGAAACTCTTCCTCCTCTTTGAGTACCAGGAATTTCAATTACATTAGCTCCAAGCTCTCTAGCAAATTTTCTTATCTTTGGACTAGCAGCTTTAGTTCCACTTTTCAAAGTAGGAGCAGATTGTATAATTTTTTTTTGCTTGATTATCTCTTGTTTTTTAACTTCTGCTTTTTTTTTAATTTTTTTATCTTTATTTACTGTTGCTTTTGTTTCTTTAGCTGCACTTTCAGATTTTAGATAAAGAATTAGATCCCCTTGATTTACTTTATTACCAACTTTTATATTTATTTTATCCACTACCCCCTCATGAGTAGAAGGCACTTCTACACTTGATTTATCACTTTCTAATGTTATTAAAGAGTCATTCTTTTTAATTTGCTGTCCTTCTTTTACAAGAACTTCAATAACCTCTACATCCTTGAAGTCACCCATATCAGGAACTAAAATTTTTATGCTAGCCATAGTTATAAATTAGATGGAAAATCCTTATTTTTATCAATTTTATATTTCTTAATAGCTTTTTCTGCTTCCTTAGAAGCAACTAATTGTTCTTTTGCCAAAGCACTCAAAGTGTAAGCAACTATATGCTCTTTATCTACTTCAAAAAATTTTCTTAAATTTTTTCTTGTATCACTTCTGCCGTATCCATCAGTTCCCAAGGAGTAAAATGGTTTTTCAGTGTAAGGTCTTATTTGATCAGAAAAAGATCTTGTGTAATCTGATGCAGCAATGATTGGACCGTCTGTTTTGTCTAAACATTTTTGGACGTAAGACTTTTTTCTTTTTGCATCAGGATTTAATAAATTCCATCTTTCAGTTTCCATACCGTCTCTTCTTAGTTCATTGAAGCTTGTCACGCTCCAAACATCAGAGTCGATACCATAATCTTTTGATAAAATTTTTGCAGCTGCAGTTATTTCTCTTAAAATTGTTCCAGAACCTAATAATTGGACTTTTGTTTTGCCTTTATTATTGTTTTCACGGAGCAAATACATTCCTTTTATGATTCCTTCATCGCAGCCTTTTGGTTTTTCAGGATGAGAATAATTCTCATTCATTGCTGTAATATAATAAAAAATATTCTCTTTTTTTTCGTGCATTCTTTTAATTCCATCTCTTAGTATTACCCCCATCTCATAAGCAAATGTTGGATCATAACTAACACAATTGGGAATGTTAGAAGCTAATAGATGGCTATGACCATCTTGATGCTGCAATCCTTCCCCAGCTAAAGTAGTTCGACCTGCTGTAGCACCAATTAAAAACCCTCTGGCTTGAGAGTCTCCTGCAGCCCATGCTAAATCCCCAACTCTTTGAAATCCAAACATAGAATAGAAAATATAAATTGGTATCATTTCTAAATCATGATTTGTATAGGAAGTTCCAGCTGCAATCCAAGATGACATTGCACCTGACTCAGTAATTCCTTCCTCTAATACCTGTCCACTTTTATCTTCTCTGTAAGAACTTAGTTGCTCAGAGTCTACAGGTTCATATTTTTGGCCTTCATGAGCGTAAATACCAATTTTTTGAAAAAAACCTTCCATACCAAAAGTTCTTGCTTCATCAGGAATAATAGGAACTAATCTTGGTGAAAGATTTTTGTCTCTAAGAAGAGCAGTAAGCATTCGAACAAGTGCCATAGTTGTTGACATTTCTTTATCTCCAGTTGATTTCATAAAAGGCTCAAAAATATCTCTAGGAGGTGTTTTTATCGCTTTAGCAAAAGATGATCTTTCTGGGATAAAGCCGCCAAGTTTTAATCTTTTATCTTTTAAGTATTTTATTTCCTCCGAGTTTTCATTTGGTTTGAAATATTCAATATTTTTTACTTGTTTGTCTGTAAGAGGAACTCCAAATCTATCTCTGTAATAGAGTAAATCCTTTTCATCGAGTTTTTTTTGTTGGTGAGTAGTATTTATACTTTCCCCAGACTTACCCATTCCATAACCCTTAATAGTTTTCGCCAGTATAACTGTAGGCGAACCTTTGTGATGCATTGCAGAATGATATGCAGCGTAAACTTTGTGGGGATCATGTCCTCCTCTATTTAATTTCCAAATATCTTTATCAGTCATTGTTGAAACCAATTCTTTTAATTCAGAATATTTTCCGAAAAATTTTTCTCTGACATATGACCCGCCTTTTGCTTTAAAAGCTTGATATTCTCCATCTACACACTCATTCATTCTTTTTACTAATAAACCAGTTTTATCTTTAGCTAAAAGCTGATCCCAATAAGAACCCCAAATTACCTTAATTACATTCCAGCCTGTACCTCTAAAACTCCCTTCAAGTTCTTGAATAATTTTTCCGTTTCCTCTAACTGGTCCATCTAGTCTTTGAAGATTACAATTTATTACAAAAATTAAATTATCTAGCTTTTCTCTTGCAGCTAATCCAATTGCACCAAGGGACTCTGGTTCATCCATTTCACCATCTCCTAGAAAGACCCAAATTTTTCTACCTTCATCTTTTACTAATCCTCTATTTATTAAATATTTTAGAAATCTAGCCTGATAAATTGCCATGATTGGTCCAAGACCCATAGAAACGGTTGGAAATTGCCAGAAGTTAGGCATTAACCAAGGATGAGGGTATGAAGATAATCCTCCAGGAGAAACTTCCTGCCTAAAACCGTCTAATTGTTTTGCTGTAAGTCTTCCTTCTAAAAAAGCACGAGCATACATTCCAGGAGCTGAGTGTCCTTGAAAGTAAATTAAATCTCCTCCAAACTTATTATTTTTTGCTCTCCAGAAATGATTCATTCCTACGTCATAAAGAGTTGCAGCTGATGCAAATGTTCCGATGTGCCCACCTAATTCTGAACTTTTTTTATTAGCTTTGACTACCATAGCTGCAGCATTCCATCTTATATAAGCTCTTAACTTTTTCTCGATATTCTGATCTCCTGTTGACTTAATTTCAATTTCGGGAGGAATTGTATTTATATAAGGAGTAGTCCTTGTATCGGGTAAAACTAAACCAGATTTATAAGCTTGATCAATTACTTGATTTAATAAGTAACTAGCTCTTGGAGCACCATCATTTTCAATTACAGAATTTAATGACTCTATCCATTCATTGGTTTCTATTGGATCAATATCATCCTTAGAAGTTGGTTCAGCAAAGATTTTTTTAACCTGTTTAACTGGATTCAGATCTCCATTTTTTTTTATTTCTTTTTTGAGAGGTTCATTCTTTATTTCCTCTTTTTTAGGAGATGAAGTTACTTGACCATTTTCAATCGTGGCTAAGATGCTCCCCTCGGAAACTTTATCCCCTATTTTAACCTTTAAATCTTTAATTTCACCGGATGATGGAGAAGGAATTTCTAGACTAGACTTATCACTTTCTATAGTGACGATAGGGTCGTTTTTATTTATTTTGTCTCCTGGTTTGACTAAAACTTCAATTACTTCCACATCTTTAAAATCACCAATATCAGGAACAGAAATATTTTGAGCCATAATTATCTATTATAAACTGGATGGAACATATTAAAAAGAGCCCTAATAATAAACTATAAATAGTGGGGCAAATCGCTTGATAAGTTCATTTTTGGACATATTTTATGCTATTTTTAGTCAATTAAATTTAGTCAGATAAGTTATGAAATGGCTAATAAGTTTATTGTTCAAAAAAAAAGAAATTAAATCAGATAGAGCAGCAATTGTTCAAAAAATCCTATTAAAAAAATATCTGTTAAGATAAATTCATAGAGGCTAAATTAGTTTTTATGAATACATCTCTTTGGAAACCTAGCAATCAAAAAAAAGAAGATTCTTTATTGAGAGATTTTTCAAAATTTATCAATTTCAAAACTTCAAATAATTTTAAGGACTTGTGGAAATGGAGTATTGAAAATCCACAAATATTTTGGTCAAAGTTTTGGGATTACTCTAAAATCATTGGCGAGAAAGGAAAAGAAACTATTTTAAAAGATAAAGTTTTTAACAAAACAAAATTTTTTTCTGATTCAAGATTAAATTATTCAGAAAACATTCTAAAAAAAAGATCGGATCTTGATGCTATAGGTTTTTTATCTGAAAGCGGTTATGAGGAAAATATTACTTGGAGTGATTTGTATAATAAAGTTTGTAAGCTATCTGCTTATTTTAAGACTTTAAATTTAAAAAAAGGAGATAGAGTTGCAGCATATGTACCGAACAAAATAGAGTCCGTAGTAAGCTTTTTAGCATGCGCTAAGAATGGAATAATTTGGTCTTCATGCTCACCTGATTTTGGCGTCCAAGGTGTTGTTGATAGATTTAAACAAATTGAACCAAAAATTTTGATAACAAGCGATCATTATTTTTATAATGGAAAAAAAATAAATATTTTAGAAAAGGTAAATAAAGTTTTAGAGGAAATTACTTCAATAAAAGAAGTTTTAGTATTTTCTTATAACAAAAAAGAAAAATTAAATTTAGATAACTTTAAAGATTTTGATGAAGTTTTAAACCAATCAGAATTAGATGAAACATTTGAACGTTTCGAATTTAATCATCCAATTTATATTCTTTATTCAAGTGGAACTACTGGAAAACCAAAGTGTATTACTCATGGAGCAGGCAATGTTTTAATTGAGCATAATAAAGAATTTATGCTTCATTGCGATATAAGAGATAATGAAAGATTATTTTATTATACAACTACTGGCTGGATGATGTGGAATTGGCTGGTAGGAGGGTTAGCGACAGGCTCAACTATATATTTATTTGATGGGGCTCCGGCGTATCCAACAACAGATGTTCTTCTTCAATATTGTCAAAATAAAAAAATTAATTTGTTTGGTGTAAGTGCTAAATATATTGATCATTTAAAAAATGAAAATTTTAAAGCAAAAAATTTAGATTTAAGTTCAATTAAAATAATAACTTCAACCGGCTCCCCTTTAGTCGCAGAAAGTTTTGAATATGTATACAATAACTTAAAAAAAGATGTTCATTTAACATCGATAGCTGGTGGAACTGACTTAGTCGGCTGTTTAGTTTTGGGAAATTTATTCTCAGATGTATATAAGGGAGAAATTCAGGGCCAGAGTTTAGGCATTGATGTTGACGTCTTTACCGATAGTGGAAAAAGCACAAAAGATAATGAAAAAGGTGAGCTTGTGGTTAAACAACCATTTCCATCTATGCCAGTAAAATTTTGGGGTGATGATGATGGTAAAAAATACCATGAAGCTTATTTTACAAGATTTGAAAATATTTGGCATCACGGTGATTTTGTGGCACGAACTTCAAACAATGGATTTATTGTGAGCGGCAGATCTGATGCCACTTTAAATCCAGGGGGTGTTAGAATTGGAACATCAGAAATTTACCAACAAGTTGAAAACATTGACTTTATTACTGAGGGGTTGGTTGTTGGACAAAATTATAATGATGATGTGAGAATAGTTTTATTTGTTACAACAAAAAATGACGAAGATTTAGATGATGAAAAAATTAAATTAGTTAAGACTAGAATAAGAAAAAATTGCTCTCCAAAACATGTGCCGGCAATCATTATAAAAGTTCCAGAAATTCCAAGAACTAAAAGTGGAAAAATTGTTGAGCTCGCTGTAAGAAAATTAATTAATGGAGAGGAGCTGAATAATAAGGAAGCAATCGCTAATCCAGAAAGTTTAGATTTTTTTAAAAATCTTTCTCAACTTAAGATTTAATTATAAGCTAAATAAATTAAAATAATTAATGCCCAGAAAAAAGCATAATAAAAAATATATCCTTTAACTGTAAATGGCATTTTTTTTATTTTACGCTTGCCTTTACCTTTGTAAGGTTTAGATATTTCCATTATCTTTCAACACACATGGCAATACCCATGCCTCCACCAATGCATAAGGTTGCCAAACCTTTATGGACGTCTCTTTTTATCATTTCATGAATTAATGTTACAAGTATTCTAGTGCCAGACGCACCAATAGGATGACCCAAAGCTATTGCACCGCCATTTACATTTACTTTTTCTTCAGGAATAGAAAGAGTTCTTAAAACTGCAATACTTTGTGCTGCAAATGCTTCATTGATTTCGAATAGATCAATGTCTTTTATCGACCATCCAGCTAAATCTAGCGCTTTTTTTGAAGCAGGTATTGGTCCCGTTCCCATTAAAGCTGGATCAACCCCACAACTTGCCCAAGATTTAATTGAAACTAATTTTTGTAGTTGTCTTTTTTCAGCTTCTTCTGCTGACATTAAAGTTGTGGCAGCAGCCCCATCATTAATTCCCGAAGCATTACCAGCTGTAACAGTGCCATCTTTTTTAAAAACAGGCTTCAGTCTTGTTAGAGCTTCTAAATTAATTTCTTCTCTAGGATGCTCATCTTTATTAAATTCTATTTCATTTTTTTTTGATTTAATTTTAAAATTAATTATTTCTTCTTTAAATTTATTTTCTTTTTGAGCTTTGAGAGCTTTTTCATGAGACTTTAAAGCAAATTTATCTTGATCTTCTCTAGTAACTTGAAATTTTGTAGATACATTTTCTGCAGTCACACCCATATGATATCCATAAAAAGCATCCCACAAACCATCTTTAATCATTGTGTCCGTCATTTCTGAATCGCCTAATTTTTTTCCATCTCTTAAGTGCATGGCGTGAGGTGCTAAAGACATGCATTCTTGACCACCAGCAATAACAACTTTTGAGTCTCCTGCTTTTATGCTTTGAAATCCTGAGGCAATAGATCTTAATCCAGATCCACAAACTTGATTAACAACATAGGCCGTCTTTTCTTTTGGAATTCCAGATTTCATTGCAGCTTGTCGAGCAGGATTTTGTCCTGCAGAAGCAGTCAAAACTTGACCCATTATAACTTCATCAACTTCCTCAGTTCTTATTTTTGATTTTTCAATTGATTTTAAAATTACTGCAGATCCAAGATCATCCCCCGGAACATTTTTCAATGATTTACCCAAAGACCCAACCGCTGTTCTACTGGCCGAGGTAATAACTATGTCTTTTTTTATCATAAATTTTAATCTATATTTATTAAAAAAACTTTCAATTTAATTTTTTTTCTTTGATGTTTGAGATAAAGCAACTGTTATAGACATAATTAAAAACAAATAGGTTGCATTCCCAGTTGTAAAAAAACTACCTGTAGTTTTTATTGGAAATATTTCAATAAGAAATAAAAACATAAATGGAATAATTATTTTATTATAATTTAAACTAATTTTTCCAGTGTAATGATTAAAGAAAGACTTAAATAAAACTATAAAAAAGATAATCAAAATCAAAAAGAAACCTATTAGCCCCAATTCAGTTAAGATTTCTAAATAATAGTTGTGCGGATGAGAATTACAATTAATTGTAATAGCTAACAATGAAACACAATTATTCTTAAAAGATCTGATGCCACCTCCGACATATTTATGCTTCAACCAAGTTTGATAACCAGAGTGAAATTCTTTAATGTAGACATTTCTAAAAGGGATAACTTTACCATTTATATTCATATTATATTTTTGGTCTATCTCTCCCTCATATTTTTTATTTTTGATTATTATGACAGACGCAACTTCTACGATTTCTACTGTTCTTTCAGCAAAAGAAATAAAATGGGTTCTTATGTTTGAGTTTAAATTCCATAATGTGGTTATTAATATTGCGTTTAATAAAAAAAATAATAATAACAATTTTTTCATTGACTTATTAAAAGATAAAACAGCGGTGATCAAAACTATAAATAAAATTAAAGGCATTCTGTTTCCTGCTATAATTAATCCAGTGATAATTAAAATGAATGATAGAGATAATAATAAATATAAATAAATTTTATCTTTATTATTAAAAAAAAGAGGGAATAAAAAGAGAGCAAACAGAGAGAACCTTTGTAAGTATGAACCAGCAATTAATTCATCTCCAAATGGACCAGATAATCTTCTAGGTGTAGCTACATAGCCAAAGATATCTTTTCCAAAATTTAATTGATAAATTAAATCTAAACCCACAAAGTAGGTACAAATAAGACAAACAAAAAAAAATGATTTAAAATTTATAACAGTTCTATTAATTAAAATTCTTATCATGAAATAAAAAATTAAAAATCTCAAATATAAGATTGTTTTAATTATAATAGTATAATCTTCATTTAAGTTTTCAGACTGCAAGTAAAGATTATTAAAAATTCCAGTAAAAATCGTGTAAGCAAAAAAGATCAGAATTATTTTATCTAAATTATTAAAATTTAGTGTAAATATGTCTTTTCCATAAAAAATAATTGAAAAAATAATAAATAGGAAAATATTTGCATTCAATATCAGATTGCCTGCAATAAAGCTTATTGGTATAAAAGAAAATAGAAGATTTATTAAAAATGTTTTGTAGTTAATTTTAGGTAAAGATAGTAGCATTATTTGTAATATTAAATATAATTAATATTAGTTCAACAAAAATATGGTTTTGATTTATGAGTAAGTTATTTTATTAAAATTAATCAGCGCCTGTAGCTCAACTGGATAGAGCGCTTGGCTACGGACCAGGAGGTTCTGGGTTCAAATCCTAGCAGGCGCACCATCGTTATAATATTGCAATTGTTTAAATTTAGATATATTTAATTTTAAATGAAATCTATATTCAATGTGTCATTAAAAAAAAGTGTCATTATATTTTTTATTATAGTCATCACAATACTTATGCTTTTAACTTTTATTTTATAAGTAGGCTAAAGCTAAAAGACCAATTCCTAAAAATACTCTATAAATTACAAATATATTAAGATTAAAAGTTTTAATATATTTTAAAAAATATTTTATTGTGATGAAGGAAAATAAAAAAGAAAATGTTATTGAAATTATTATTAAAAAAGAAAAATCAAAACTTTCAGATTTTACTAAATTGTTTAATCCAAAGACAGAGACAGCTGCCAAAGTTGGAATGGATAATAGAAATGATATTTTAGCTGAGTCATATCTATTAAATTTTAATACTCTCGCACCTGTTATAGCTATACCGGATCTACTTACACCCGGCACTAAAGATAAAATTTGCAGTAATCCAATTAAAACTGCTGATTTTAATGAAAAATTTGAATTGATTTTGTTTTTTAAGCTAGATTTGTCACTTAGATAAAGCAATATTCCAAAAATTAATGTTGTCCAGCCAATCACTTTGATATTTCTAATTTGATCGATAAAGTTTAGTTTTACCAACAAATATCCCACGATCATTACCGGCAATGAACCAATTAAAATTTTTAAAAATAAATCTTTGTTTTGAACAAAGTTAAAAATATCTTTTCTAAAAAAAACTATTACTGCTAAAAATGAACCAATATGTAAACTGACATCAATTTCTAAATTTTTATTGTTAAATTCAAAATATTCAGAAACAATTATTAAGTGAGAAGAGGAGCTTATTGGTAAAAATTCGGTTATTCCTTGTATTAATGATAGAATAATTATTTCAATCATAATTAGATTGTTTTAAAATTTATGCTTGTTTATTTAATGACATGATAATGCATAGCAGGTATGTCAAAATTAATCACTAATTATAAGGATTTTTTATATAATAGGTAATAATTATTTACTTAAATAAAGTATGAAATCTCTCAATTTTCGATTATTTTGGAAAATATATGAATAATAAAATGTTGAAATTTGTTGGTTTAAAACAAGAAACGCCTCTTAAGAGGGATACAAAAAAGAGACGTCAGGATTTTAATGAAATATACGATGAATATATTAATGCTAAAGCAAAAGAACAGTCTAGCAGGTGTTCTCAATGTGGTGTTCCGTTTTGCCAAATTCACTGTCCTTTAAGTAATAATATTCCTGATTGGCTTAAATTAACAGCTGAAGGCAGATTGCAAGAAGCTTACGAGATTTCGCAAAGCACAAATAATATGCCAGAGGTTTGTGGGCGAATTTGTCCTCAAGATAGATTATGTGAAGGCAATTGTGTAATTGAACAATCAGGTCATGGAACTGTTACCATTGGTTCGGTAGAAAAATATATTACTGATACTGCCTGGGAAAAAGGTTGGGTTAAGCCATTAAATATTAAAAAAGAGTTAAAGCAATCAATTGGAATTATTGGTGCTGGACCGGCCGGTTTAGCTTGTGCTGAAGAATTAAGAAAATTAGGCTATCAAGTCACTATATACGATAGATATGATAGACCTGGCGGATTACTTATTTATGGTATTCCAAATTTTAAACTAGAAAAATTTGTTGTCGAAAGAAGAACTAAACTTTTGAAAGATAGCGGAATAAAATTTGTACAAAATTTTGAAGTTGGTAAAGACAAAACTTTTAACGAGATAAGAGATAAGCATGATGCAGTGTTAATTTCGACTGGTGTGTATAAAGCTAAAGAAATGAAAGTGCCTGGACAGGACTTAAAAAATATTTTTCCTGCAATGGAATTTTTAACTGCTTCAAACAGAAAAGGACTGGGGGATAAGGTTGAACTTTTTGATAATGGAACTTTAAATGCTGAAGGGAAAAATGTTGTAGTAATAGGAGGAGGAGATACTGCAATGGATTGCGTAAGGACAGCAGTTAGACAAAAAGCCAAATCTATAAAATGTTTATATAGAAGAGACCAAAAAAATATGCCTGGTTCTGCCAGAGAGGTAAAAAATGCTATGGAAGAAGGAGTAGAGTTTATTTGGTTAAGTAGTCCAAAAAGATTTTTAGGAGACAATAAAGTAAAAGAAGTTGAAGCTAATAAAATTACCTTAGGAGAAAAAGACTCATCTGGTAGAAAAATACCCGTTATTCAACCAGATTCTGAATTTAAACTTTCAACTGACTTTGTTATAAAATCTTTAGGTTTTGACCCAGAAGATTTATCGAAATTGTTTAACGCAGAGGAATTAGAAATTTCAAAATGGGGAACAATTCAAATTAATTTAAATACAATGAAAACAAACTTAAATGGAGTTTTCGCTGCAGGAGATATCGTGAGAGGTGCATCTTTAGTAGTTTGGGCTATCAAAGATGGAAGAGATGCAGCTGTTCAAATTGAAAAATATTTGCAGGAAAAAGAGAAAAAAAATATTAAAGCTGCGTAGTTTTAAAATGAATAGATATCAAAAAAATAAAAAACTTCTTCGCAAAAATCATAATTATAATGAAAGCATGGAACATGATGCTTGTGGGGTTGGAATGATCGCAGCAACTGACGGCAAAAAATCTAGAAAAATAGTTGATTACGGCATAGAGGCGTTAAAAGCTATTTGGCATAGGGGAGCAGTAGATGCAGATGGTAAATCTGGGGATGGAGCTGGTATTCAAATAGAAATAGCCACAGAATTTTTTAAAGAAAAAATTATAGCTACAGGACACGAACCCGACGATTCAAAAAGAATTTGTGTAGGAATGGTATTTCTTCCAAGAACAGACTATGTGGAACAAGAAAAATGCAGAGAAATTATAGAGTCTGTTTTGCTTGAGGAAAACTACTCCATTTATGGTTGGAGACAAGTTCCTTTTAATTCAAATGTATTAGGGAAGACAGCTGAACAAAGTAGACCAGAAATTGCTCAAGTTATGTTTAAAAAAAATGAAAACTTGGAAACAAATGATTTAGAGAGAAATTTATTTGAAGCAAGGAAAAAGATAGAAAAACTAGCTAGAAAAAATCAATTAAAAAATTTCTATATCTGCTCCTTCAGTTCTAGATCAATAGTTTATAAGGGAATGTTTTTGGCAGAAATGTTAGCTGAATTCTATCTAGACTTAAATGATAAAAAATTAACTTCACGATTTGCAATTTTTCATCAAAGATATTCCACAAATACTTTTCCAAGTTGGGATTTAGCTCAACCGTTTAGAACTTTAGCTCACAATGGTGAAATTAATACTTTAAAAGGAAATGTTAATTGGATGAAAATTCATGAACAAGATATGTCAAGTTCGTTGTTTAAAAATGTTAAGGATTTAAAACCAGTTATTAGAAGTTCATCAGATTCAGGGGCACTTGATAACGTTTTTGAATTATTGACCCATTCAGGAAAATTAGCTCCATTAATAAAATTAATGATGATACCTGATGCTTGGTCAAAGAGAAGTAAGACAGTTCCTAAAAATCATCAAGATTTATTTAATTTTCTTAATAGCACTATTGAACCTTGGGACGGACCAGCTGCAATTTGTGCAACAGACGCTAAATGGGTTCTAGCTTCAATGGATAGAAATGGATTAAGGCCATTAAGATATGCGATGACATCTGATAATTTATTTTTTGCTGGCTCAGAGTCAGGGATGATCAAAATTCCTGAAGAAAACATTATTGAAAAAGGAAAATTGGGCCCAGGTCAAATAATTGCAATTGATTTAAAAAAAGGAAAACTTTTTAGAGATAAAGAAATTAAAGACTATTTAGCAAAGGATTATAAAAAATATAGTAAACAAATAATTGATCTTGAAAAGAAAATCTCAACGGACAGTGAGCAACCAAAATTTACTGGAGAAGAATTAAAAAAAAGACAATACTTGTCAGGATTAAGCATTGAAGACTTAGAATTAATTTTACATCCGATGGCAGAAGAGGGCAAGGAAGCTTCTGGCTCCATGGGTGATGATACCCCAGTAGCAGTTTTATCTAGTCATTATAGACCTGTCTCACATTATTTTAGACAGAATTTTAGTCAAGTGACTAACCCACCAATTGATTCTTTACGAGAAAATAAAGTCATGAGTTTAAAAACAAGATTTGGAAATCTTGGCAACATTCTTGACTTTGATAATTTAACTAAAGAAGATATATTTGTTTTAGACAGTCCAATTTTAACTAATTCTCAATTTAAAAAATTTAATAAAATTTTTTCAGAAAAAATTAAAGTTATAGATTGTACTTTTGATATCAATTCATCTTTAAAAGAGAGAATAGAGAGAATTAAAGAGGAATGTGAGATATCCGTAAGACAAGGAAGTTCGGCCTTAATACTATCAGATAAAGATATTTCAAATAAGAAAGCAAGCATACCAAGCGCACTTGCAGTTGGAGCAGTTCATTCTCATTTGGTTAAAAATAAATTAAGAGGATATTGTTCTTTAAATGTTGAATGTTCAGATGCTCTCGACACACATTCGTTTGCTATATTAATTGGAGTAGGAGCTACAACTATAAATCCGTATTTAGCTATAGATAGTATTCATCAAAGATTTGAGAAGAAGCTTTTTGGAAAATCTGATTTTGAAAGCTGTGTAATTAAATTTAAAAAGTCTATTGACGCCGGTCTTTTGAAAATTATGTCTAAAATGGGAATTTCAGTTATAAGCTCATACAGAGGTGGTTGTAATTTTGAAGCAGTAGGACTTAGTAGAGCTATTGTATCTGATTACTTTCCGGGAATGTCCTCAAGAATCTCTGGAATAGGAATAATAGGGATAGAAAAAAAAATAAAAGAATTACATCATAAATTTTCTAAGAGAAATATTTATACTTTACCAATTGGTGGGTTATATCGTTATAGAAAAAATGGTGAAAATCATCAGTACGATGGAAGTCTTATTCACTTATTACAAAGTGCAGTTGGAAACGGATCCTATGAACAATATAAGAAATATTCGAATGGAATTAAAAATTTACCACCTATTAATTTACGTGATCTTCTACAATTTAAGAACAGGAAAGAACCAATCAGTATTGATGATGTTGAACCGATCGAAGGTATTCTAAAAAGATTCGGTAGCGGAAGCATGTCACATGGAGCTTTGTCTGCAGAGGCTCATGAAGTTTTGGCTACTGGAATGAATAGAATTAAAGGAGCTTCTTGCAGCGGGGAAGGTGGAGAAGACGGCAAAAGGTTCAGAGTTTTACCAAATGGTGACTCAGCTAATTCTAGAGTAAAACAAATTGCTTCTGCAAGATTTGGTGTGACCGTAGATTACTTAAATAATGCAAATGAAATAGAAATAAAAATTGCGCAAGGTGCAAAACCAGGTGAAGGAGGTCAATTGCCTGGATTTAAAGTGACTGATGAAATCGCAAGACTACGACATTCAACTCCTGGAGTTACTTTAATTTCACCTCCACCTCATCATGATATTTACTCTATTGAGGACTTGGCTCAACTAATCTATGACTTAAAACAAATTAATCCTAGAGCAAGAATTGGTGTCAAATTAGTTGCATCAACAGGTATAGGAACTATCGCTGCAGGCGTAGCGAAAGCAAAAGCTGATATAATTTTAATTTCTGGTCATTCTGGAGGAACTGGCGCCAGTCCTCAAACAAGCATTAAGTATGCGGGCATACCATGGGAGATGGGATTAACTGAAGTTAATCAAATTTTAACCTTAAATAATTTAAGACACAAGGTGACATTGAGAACAGATGGTGGAATAAAAACTGGAAGAGACATTGTAATGGCCGCCATGATGGGTGCAGAGGAATATGGAATGGGAACCTCGTCTCTAGTTGCTATGGGATGCATTATGGTAAGACAATGTCACTCAAATACTTGTCCTGTTGGTGTTTGTAGTCAGGATAAAAAATTAAGAGAAAAATTTACTGGCACTGCTGAAAAAGTAGTTAATCTTTTTACCTTTGTTGCAAGAGAAGTTAGAGAGATTTTAGCCTCGCTTGGCTATAAATCAATCAATGATATTATTGGCAGAACAGATTTACTATCTCAAGTTAACAAAGGAGCTTCTAATCTTGACGATTTGGATTTAAATCCTTTATTAGTTCAAGCCGATCCAGGAGATAACCCAAGGTATTGTAAAGATAAGTTAATTAATAAAGTTCCTGAAACATTAGATGAAAAAATTTGGCCTGATATAGAAAATAAAATTCAAATTACAAAACAAAATAGTTTTGAATACGATATTAAAAATACCTTTAGATCAGTAGGAACAAGATTATCTCATTACATTTATAAAAAATTCGGTAACGAAAAGTTAAATCCAGATACTATAAAAATTAAACTTCGAGGTTCTGCAGGACAGTCATTAGGGGGTTTCTTAATGAAAGGAATAAAGCTAATAGTTGAAGGGGATTGCAATGATTATGTGGGTAAAGGACTTTCAGGAGGATCTATAGTTGTTTATCCTTCTTCTAAAAGCAAACTTATCTCACACGAAAATTCTATTATTGGCAATACTGTTTTATATGGAGCTACGTCTGGAAAATTATTTGCATCTGGACAGGCCGGGGAAAGATTTGCAGTAAGAAACTCTGGAAGCCTAGGGATAGTGGAAGGATGTGGAGCTCATGGATGTGAGTACATGACTGGTGGTACAGCCATCATACTTGGACAAATTGGAGATAATTTTGGAGCTGGAATGACAGGTGGAATGGGATTTGTTTATGATGAAAAAAACAATTTTGAGAGCTATGTCAACCCATCTTCTATTATATGGCAACCAGTGGAGACTGAATATTGGCAAAAGTTTTTAAAAGAAAATCTTAAAGATTTTTTTAAAGAAACCAATTCTCTCATAGCAAAAAAAATACTAGAAAATTTTGAAATGGAAATTAATAAATTCAAACAAGTGTGCCCGATAGAAATGCTTGATAAATTAGATAATCCTATTACTTTAAAATCAAAGATTAAGAAAGCTAGTTAAATGAATAAAATAAATATTTTTTGCTTTGGTTTTGGCCAAGTAGCAAAAAGTTTTGTTAAAAAACTTAAAATTGAAAAAATTCCATTTAAATTAAGCACAACATCTCGAGAAGAAACCAAGAATAAAAATTTTGAAGAAATTAATTATAAAAGCTTTCAATTTAATGAAAAAAAATTTGATAATAATTTGATTAAAAATCTAGATGAGGCAGATCATATTTTAATATCAATAGCTCCAGTTAATGGTGAAGATATTGTAATAAAAAATTTTAAAGAAAGATTTAAAAATAAAAAATTTAAATGGATTACTTATCTGTCCGCCACAAGTGTTTATGGAGATCACAAAGGAGAATGGGTTGATGAAACAAGCAAAACAAACCCAACATCTATTAATGGAATTCAGAGACTAAAAGTAGAAAAAAATTGGATAAAATTTTTACAACAATATAATTCACCGCTACAAATTTTTAGACTATCAGGAATTTATTCAAATGAATATAATGTTTTAAAAAGACTAAGGAGAGGAGAAGTCAAAATAATAAATAAGAAGAATCATTTTTTCTCTCGAGTACATGTTGAGGATATTGCTACTGCTTTATTTAAATCTTTGGTCAATTTTAAAAAAGGAGAAATTTATAATATTTCAGATGATAAGCCTGCCTCTAATGAAGAAGTTATAATGTACGGTATAAAACTATTAGATGTTGATGAGCCACAAACTTTAGAAATTAATGAGATAGAAAGCGAAATGTTAAAAAATTTTTATAAAGATTCAAAAAAAGTTAGTAACAAAAAAATGAAAAATTTTTTTAATTTTGAATTAAAATATCCTACCTATATTGAAGGATTAGACTATATCAATAACAACTCTATTTAATTCTTTAATAATTTTGTTCATTGATTTTTTATCAGACAAACTGTGGTCTCCATTCTTAATAACCATGAGCTTCTTCTTTGCCTTACTAAAAGTAGCCAAAACTTTTCTAGAAAATGAAACTGGAACAACTTCATCTTTTTGTCCATGTATCATAGTTACATTTATTTTAGATTTTATTTTTTTTGATAGAACTTTATTTTTTCTACCATCTTTTATTAATTGATGAGTAATAGGATATTTATACTGCCCACTTTCAATAGTGCTAATACCTTTTGTAACAATTTCTTTCTTAATTTTTTTTGGAAATTTATTCCACATTAGTCTTGTTAAAAACTCAGGGGCCGATCCTATCCCAAGAAATCCTTTTATCTGTTTTTTAAAATATTTGAATTGATTGAGAGCAATCCAAGCGCCCATACTTGATCCAATAATTATAAAATTATTTTTTCTAATTATTTTTTTAATTAATAATTCTACATTCTTTGACCAAATACTTATATTGCCTTTTGTAAACTCCCCTGAAGATTTGCCATGACCAAAATATTCTAATGCTAAAAAACCTAATTTTTTTTTAACAGCATATCGTTTAAATGATTGAGGTTTTTTTCCCTCTACATCAGACATGAATCCTGGAAGAAAAACGATATAAAGTTTTTTCTTGTAATAATTGAGTATATATCTAAGTTTTTTAGTCTTTGAGATTTTTTGGTACTTAAATTTTTTCATATAAGGTTATAATTTTAATTTGTTAATATATAACAATAAATATGGCTTCAAAAATAAAAGTTCTTCAGGTTATTCCTAAACTGGGATATGGAGGCGCAGAGACAGGTTGTTACGATATTGCTCATTATTTAGCTGAGAAAGACTGTGGTTCTTTTATTGCAACTTCAGGCGGCGAGTTATTGAAATTTATTAAAAAAGATAAAGTAAAGGTATTTCGTTTACCAGTTCATTCAAAAAATCCTATTTTAATTATTCTTAACACAATAGCTCTATCTATATTAATATTGATTAATAATATAAATATTGTCCATGCTAGAAGCCGAGCTCCAGCGTGGGCATGTTACTTAGCGTGTTTTATAACAAGAAGAAATTTTGTTACTACTTTTCATGGAACTTATAATTTTGAAAATAATTTAAAAAAATTTTATAATAGCATTATGTTAAGATCAAAATTAACAATAGCTGGATCAAATTTTATTTTTAATCATATTAGTGAAAATTATAGCGAGTATTTAAGTCGAAAAAAAAAATTAAGAGTTATCTATAGGGGAATAAATGTTGATTACTATAATCAAAAAAATATTTCAATTTTAAAGCAGGAAAAAATTAAAAAAGAGTGGGGGCTTTCTCAAAATAAATTTACTATTCTTATGCCTGGAAGATTGACATATTGGAAAGGTCAGGAAAAATTAATCGAAGCATTAAATATTTTAATTGAAGATTACAACAATTCTAATTTTCAAGCAGTAGTACTTGGTTCTGATCAAGGGAGAAAAGTATACAAGAAAAAACTGATTGATTTAGTTCAAAGGTATAGATTGAACCAAAAGATAAACTTTATTAATCATTGTAAAGAAATGCCTTTAGCTTATTCGTTGGCCGATGTAGTTGTTTCTGCCTCAATAGAACCAGAAGCATTTGGGCGAGTATCCGTTGAATCACAAGCTATGGGAAAACCTATTATAGCAAGCGACCTTGGTGGCTCAAAAGAAACAATTTTAGTGGGGAAATCAGGTTTTTTATATAAACATGATGATCCTCGTCAGCTTGCTAAAGCTTTAAATACTGTTATTGAATTAGATCAAGATGCATTGAATTCTATAGGAAACGAGGGTAGAAAAAACATAACAAAAAAATTCGATGTAGAAGCCATGTGTGATTCGACTTTAAGAGAGTATAAAAAATTGTTAAATATATAATACATGCCTCAAATTCAATTATTAGATGGAAAAAAAATTCCATTTACAAAATCAATAAGCGGGATAGAGCTTTCAAAAAAAATTAGTAAATCTTTGGAAAAGACAGCTCTAATTATGGAGGTTGATGGACAATTAAAAGACTTAAGTCATGAAATTACAAAAGACTCAAATGTAAGAATCATTACTTCAAAAGACAAAGAAGGTTTAGAAGTTATTAGACATGATGCAGCACACATAATGGCAATGGCAGTTCAAGAATTATTTCCAGGAACTCAGGTAACAATTGGGCCCGTTATTGAAAATGGTTTTTATTATGACTTTGCTAGAAAAAAGCCATTTACAAGTGATGATTTAAAAAAGATAGAAAAAAAAATGTCAGAAATAATTGATCAAGATGTTAAAACAAGAAGAGAAGTATGGAAAAGAGATAAAGCTATTGCTCACTTTAAAAAAATAGGGGAAAAATATAAAGCTGAAATTATTGATAGCATTCCTCAAAACGAAGAACTTTCTGTGTATCATCATGGAGATACTTGGCATGACTTGTGCAGAGGTCCTCACCTAACATCTTCAAGCAAAATAGGAAAAGCTTTTAAATTGACAAAAGTATCTGGAGCTTATTGGCGAGGAGACTCCAATAATGAAATGTTACAAAGAATTTATGGGACATGTTGGAGTTCCAAAAAAGAATTAGATGATTACTTACATAGATTAGAAGAGGCAGAAAAAAGAGATCACAGAAAACTTGGTAAAGAAATGGATTTATTTCATTTTAGAGAAGAAAGTCCTGGATCAGTTTTTTGGCATGAGAAAGGATGGTTATTATTTCAAAGATTAGTTGAATACATGAGAATGAAGCAGCGTTTGGCAGGCTATAAAGAGATAAATACACCTGAACTTTTAGACAAAACATTATGGGAAAAATCTGGTCACTGGGAAAAATTTGGTGAACATATGTTTATTTCAGAAACACCTGATGAAAAAACTTTTGCAATAAAACCTATGAATTGTCCTGGGTGCGTTCAAGTTTTTAACCAAGGTTTAAAAAGCTATAGAGATTTACCTTTAAAATTATCCGAGTTTGGAAAAGTACATAGGTATGAACCTTCAGGAGCACTGCATGGATTATTAAGAGTAAGAGCTTTTACACAGGATGATGCTCATATTTTTTGTACTGAAGATCAAATAACCCAAGAGTCATTAGCAGTTACGAATTTGATTTTAGAAATTTATAAAGATCTTGGATTTGAAAATGTAATACTCAAATATTCAGATAGACCTGAAAAGAGAGTGGGTGAAGATAGTGTTTGGGATAAATCTGAAGCGGCTCTATTATCTGCAATAAAAAAATCAAAACTTGATTATACAATTAATAAAGGAGAAGGAGCTTTTTACGGACCTAAAATAGAATTTGTGTTAAGAGACGCAATTGGTCGTGATTGGCAGTGCGGAACTTTACAAGTTGATTTAAATTTACCAAATAGATTAGGCGCAACATTTATTGACAAGGATGGAACAAAAAAGGTTCCAGTTATGTTGCATAGAGCTTTGTTCGGCTCTTTGGAGAGATTTATAGGAATCTTAATAGAAAACTATGCTGGAAAATTGCCCTTTTGGTTGTCACCATCACAAGCTGTAGTGTGTACTATAGCAGAAGAGAACAATGAATATGTAAAAAAATTATTTGAAGATTTGTTTAAAGAAGGTATAAAATGCGAAGTGGATTTAAGAAACGAGAAAATAAATTATAAAGTTAGAGAGCACTCTCTAGCAAAAGTTCCAGTGATAATTGTTTGTGGAAAAGAAGAGGTTGCAGCAAAAACAGTGACTATAAGAAGACTAGGATCTGAAAAACAAGAAAAGATGAAACGAGAAGATTTGATTAAAATTATGATTCAAGAAAATAAGCTTCCCTTAAACTAAGTGTCACATTTTAAACCAAACTACTTTCAAAGAAGAAGCAAGCCTCAAGGCCCAAAAGCTAATGAGAGAATTAGAGCTTTGGATGTCCAGGTAATTGGTAGTGACGGAGGTAATCTTGGTGCGATGCCATTAAACAAAGCAATCGAAATAGCTAAAAAAGAAGGATTAGATTTAATAGAGATATCTCCTAACGCAAACCCTCCAGTTTGCAAAATTATGGACATGGGGAAATATAAATATGATTTACAAAAGAAAGCTAATCAAGCCAAAAAAAAACAAAAAATAGTTTCTCTCAAAGAGATTAAATTACGACCAGGAACAGAAGCTCATGATTATAATTTTAAAATTAAAAATGCTAAAAAATTTATAACCAAAGGCGATAAAGTTAAATTTACTGTCAAATTTAAAGGAAGAGAAATGCAACATACTCAGCTTGGAAAAGATTTAATGAATAGAATTATTGAAGCAACAAAAGATATTGCAAAAGTTGAAAGCCAGCCTAAATTTGAAGGAAGGCAAATGGTGATGATAATTCAGCCTATCTAAATTAAAGATAATATCACCTTGTAAAGATTAATTATTGACTATATAAAACCTGAATATTTATGCCAAAATTAAAAACTAAAAGCTCTGCAAAAAAAAGATTTAGATTTACTGCTTCTGGTAAAATTAAAATGCCTCAAGCTGGGAAAAGACATGGTATGATTAAAAGAACGAATTCACAAATTAGAAAACAAAGAGGCACTACGATAATGACAAAGCAAGACTCAAAGATCGTTAAATCGTATATGCCATATAATTTAAGAGGATAATATGGCTAGAACAAAACGTGGTGTTGTTAGTAGAGCAAAACATAAAAAAATTTTAAAATCTGTTAAAGGTCAATACGGAAGAAGAAAGAACACTATTCGAATAGCTCGTCAAGCGATGGAGAAAGCTATGCAATATGCTTATCGAGATAGAAAAGCAAAAAAGAGAGAATTTAGATCTTTATGGATACAAAGAATTAATGCTGGCGTAAGAATGGAAGGTCTTACATATGCAAAATTTATTAATGGTTTGGCTAAATCTAAGATCAAGTTGGATAGAAAAGTGCTAGCAGAATTGGCTTATAATAATCCAGAAGTCTTTAAATCTATAGTAAAAAAGGTTCAATCATCTCTTAACTAATAAGAGTCTTTGATTTAATCTCAACTTAATATAAAAAATCATAATACCCAATGAGTGATTTAGAAAAAATAAATTCTATTTTTAACGCAAAGATAGACTCTGTAAAATCAAAAGATGAATTACAGAACTTAAAAACAGAATTTTTTGGTAAAAATGGTCAAATTACAAATCAGTTTAAAAATTTAGCATCTTTATCTGCTGAAGATAAGAGGGAATTTGCCTCTAGTTTAAATAAGTTAAAAGATAATTTATCCAAACAGATTGAAGAAAAGAATTTAGAAATTGAAACGCAAGAAATTAATGAAAAATTAAAAAGTGAAAAAATTGATGTAACTTTACCTATAAGATCTTACAGACAAGGAAAAATTCATCCAGTATCACAAGTGATTGATGAAATCTCTTCTATATTTTCAGAGATTGGATTTTCGGTTGCAGAAGGCCCTGATGTTGAAACAGAGTATAATAATTTTACCGCACTCAATACACCCAAAGATCATCCAGCGAGAGATATGCATGACACTTTTTATTTGGATAAAGATAGAAAACTTCTATTAAGGACACATACTTCACCAGTTCAAATTAGAACTATGTTAAATGAAAAACCACCTTTTAAGATTATAGTTCCTGGCAGAACTTATCGATCTGATAGCGATCAAACTCATGCTCCTATGTTTCATCAACTAGAAGGTCTTCACATAGATAAGAATATTACTATGGGTCATTTGAAAGGATGTTTAGATTATTTCATTAAGGAATTTTTTGAAGTCAAAAATGTTAAGATGAGATTTAGACCAAGTCATTTCCCATTTACCGAACCTTCGGCTGAGGTAGATATTGGCTATAGACTAGATAATGGTAAAATAGTTATTGGGGAAGGGGACAAATGGTTAGAAATTTTGGGTTGTGGAATGGTACATCCTAATGTTTTAAAAAATGTTAAAGTAGATACAAAAAAATATCAAGGTTTTGCGTTTGGTATGGGAATTGACAGGCTTGCAATGTTAAAATATGGAATTAACGATTTAAGGGCATTTTTTGAGACAGATTATAGATGGTTAAGTCATTTTGGTTTTGATCCTTTGGACGTTCCAACAAATTATAGAGGTTTAAGTAAATGATTATTACAATCTCTTGGCTAAAAGAGCACTTACAAACAAAGGCAAATGAAGCCAAGATAATAGATCAGCTAACAAATATTGGACTTGAAGTTGAGAACATAAAAGAGAATTCAGGAGAGTTAAGTGATTTTAAAGTTGCAAAGATTTTGAAAGCAGAAAAGCATCCTAATGCTGATAAGCTAAAAGTTTGTGATGTGAGTTTAGGTGACAATAAAATTATAAAAGTAGTTTGTGGAGCATCGAATGCTAGAGATGGACTGGTAACTATTTATGCACCTCCAGGAGCAGTTATTCCTAAAACAAAGCTGCAATTAAAAATTGCTAAAATTAGAGGAGTAGAATCTAGGGGGATGCTTTGTTCAGGAAATGAATTGAACTTATCAAATGACAGCACTGGTATCGTAGAACTAAAGAATAAAGAAAAAGAAATTGGAAAAAGTTATTTTAAAACTAAATCAGAAAAGGCTTTAGATATTTCTATTACACCAAATAGAGCTGACTGCTTAGGAGTAAGAGGGATAGCAAGAGATCTTGCGTCATCTGGACTTGGAAATCTACTAAAGTTAAAGAAAAAATCTTTAAAACAAACTTTAAAACAACCTATTAAGGTTTCGATCTCTAAAGAGAAAAACCAAGGCTGCCTATCTTTTGGCAGCTGTTACATAAAAAATATTACAAACAAAGAAAGTCCAGAATGGTTAAAAAATAAAATTCTAGCTTTAGGGTTGAAACCTATTTCTGCGGTTGTTGATATTACAAATTATGTAATGTTTGATTTAAATCGACCTTTACATGCATATGATGCCAACAAAATAGACCAAGAAATTATTGTTAGAAATTCAAAAGAAGGCGAAGAATTTAAAGGATTAGACAATGAGCAATATAAATTAAAGAAAGGCATGTGTGTTATTGCAGATAAAAGTAGCATTCTTGGACTAGGAGGGGTTATTGGAGGCACAAAAACATCAACCGAGTTTGATACAAAAAACATATTATTAGAGTCTGCTTATTTTTTACCTTCATCAATTAGAAAAACAGCTCGTGAATTAAACATTGATACTGATGCAAAATATAGATTTGAAAGAGGAATAGACCCTACCTCTGTAAAAGAAGGTTTAGAAATAGCTGCAGCTTTAACAACTAAGATTTGCGGAGGATCAGCAAGTAAGTTTGTTATTACTGGACAAGATTCTCAGAAAAGCAAAATTATAAATTTTAATATTGAAAAATTTAAAGATTTAATTGGTATTACAATTTCAATTTCTGAAGCTGATAGAATTCTATCGTCTTTGGGTTTCAAGGTTAAAAAAACAAAAAAAAGTTTAAAAGTTGAAATTCCTTCTTGGAGACCCGACATTTTACAAGACGTCGATTTAATTGAAGAGTTAATAAGGATTAAAGGATTTAATAACATTAAAGCGATTGAACCTGCAAAAATAAGAAAAAAAGAAACTTTAAATTTTAAACAGAGACTCTTTCATCTTTCCCAAAGAGCTTTGGCATCCAAGGGCTATATGGAAACGGTTACTTGGTCATTTACAGATTCAAAGATTGATAAACAATTTTCAAAAGGTGAAAAAGAAATAAAAATTTATAATCCCATATCATCGGACTTAGATGTTTTGAGAAGATCAATATTTTCTAATCTTTCTATTCATTTGAAAAAAAATCAAGATAGAGGATATGGTGATTTATCCTTTTTTGAAATAGGACCAACATTTTTTGGAAAAAATCCTGGCGAACAGCAGATAGTTGTTGGAGGAATAAAATCAGGCCAAGTTAATAGAAGAAGCTGGTCTGACAAAGCAAGAAATATTGATGTTTTTGATGTTAAAAGTGATGCATTAAGAACGTTAGTTGAATTAGGTGTAGATGAAAAAAATCTTTTTATAAGCGATTTAACAAAAAGCAGTTATCATCCAGGTCGATCAGGATCTATTAATTTAAAATCAGATAAAGGTCCTCATCTTGCGTACTTCGGAGAATTACACCCTGCTATTGTAAAAAAATTAGATTTTAAAGATAAAAATATTTTTGGATTGGAGATTTTCTTAAAAAATATACCTCAACCCAATAAAAAAGCAAGACAGACAAAAGTTAATTATGTAGCTTCAGATTTTCAAAAATCAGAAAGAGATTTTGCATTTGTTATTGAAAAATCTTTTAAAGTTGGTTTGCTTGAGGCATTAATTAAAAAAGTAGATGAAAATATTATCCAAAAAGTTGTTGCATTTGATGTTTTTGAAGGAGAAAATATTCCTAAAGATAAAAAATCAGTAGCTATCAACGTAACTCTTCAAGCTCTAGATAAAACTTTAAATGAAAAAGACTTAGATCAAGTTAGCCAAAAAATAATAGAAACAGTTAAAAAAAAGACTGGTGCTACAATTAGGTCCTAATGTCAGACATAAATAGAATTCGTAATTTTTCAATAATTGCGCATATAGATCACGGCAAATCTACTATTGCAGATCGGATTATTCATAAATGTGGAGGATTAACTGATCGAGAGATGAAAACTCAAGTTTTAGATTCTATGGATATTGAAAGAGAAAGAGGAATTACTATTAAAGCACAAACAGTAAAACTTAACTATAAGGCAAAAGATGGAAAAGAATATATTTTAAATATTATAGACACACCAGGTCATGTTGATTTTGGTTATGAAGTAAGTCGATCTTTATCTGCCTGCGAAGGTTCATTATTAATAGTAGATAGCACTCAGGGCGTTGAAGCACAGACACTGGCAAATGTTTATCAAGCTTTAGAAATTAATCACGAGGTTATACCAGTTTTAAATAAAATAGATTTACCAGCATCGGATATCGATAAAACAAAAAAAGAAATCGAAGATGTGGTGGGTATTGATACTTCAAATGCAATTAAATGTTCAGGCAAGACAGGTGAAGGAGTTGACGATATTTTGGAGTCAATTATAAAGAATTTACCTGCTCCAAAAGGCGCACAAGAAAAAAAACTCAAATCTTTATTAGTTGATAGTTGGTATGACAGCTATCTAGGTGTTGTTATTTTGGTCAGAGTAATAAATGGGAAAATTAAAAGAAATATGAAAGTTAAACTAATGTCTAATGGACAGGAACATATTGTTGAAAAAGTAGGTATATTTACTCCAAAACCTAATGATATAGAGGAATTAAATTCTGGAGAAATTGGTTTTATAATAACCGGGATTAAATCTTTATCAGAAACAAAAGTTGGAGACACAATTTGTGATGCATCAGATCCAATTGAAACAGCATTGCCTGGATTTAAACCAAGTAAGCCAGTTGTTTTCTGTGGTTTATTTCCAGTAGATAGCTCAGAATATCAAAAATTGAAAGATGGTTTGGGAAAGCTAAAACTTAATGATGCTAGTTTCTCTTACGAAGCAGAATCTTCAAGCGCTTTAGGATTAGGTTTTAGATGTGGTTTTCTTGGATTGTTACATCTAGAAATTATAACAGAAAGATTAGAGAGAGAATTTGACGTAAATCTAATTACTACAACGCCCGGGGTTATTTATAAAGTTCATAAAGTTAAAGGTGAAGTTATAGATTTACAAAACCCTTCTAGCATGCCAGACCCAACACAAATTGTAAAAATTGAAGAACCCTGGATTAAAGCTACAGTTATAACTCCAGATGAGTATTTGGGTTCAATTATAAAAATTTGTCAAGATAAGAGAGGAATTCAAACCAATTTAACTTATTCCGGTAATAGAGCAGTTTTGTCTTATGACTTACCACTTAATGAAGTTGTCTTTGATTTTAACGATAGATTAAAATCTATTTCAAGTGGATATGCTAGTTTTGATTACGAAATTACTGGGCATAAGGAAGGCAATTTAGTGAAGCTTGGTATATTAGTTAATGGAGAGCCAGTTGATGCTTTAGCAATGATCATTCATAAAGATTTTGCTCAATCTACTGGCAGACAAGTTTGTGAAAAATTAAAAGATTTAATTCCAAGACATAATTTTATGATTCCAATTCAGGCAGCCATTGGAGGAAAAATTGTGGCAAGAGAATCAATCAAGGGATTCTCAAAAGATGTTTTGACTAAAATTCACGGTGGTGGTGCAGCAGACAGAAAGAAAAAATTATTGAAAAAACAAAAAAGAGGAAAAGCAAGATCTAAACAATTTGGTAAAGTTGAAATTCCTCAAGAGGCATTTATAGGCGTGCTTAAAATAAATAAAGAAACTTAAAATTTTAATAATCTATAATTTTTTGAATTCCATCCTCTAATTTTGTAAAAAAAGACCTTTTTAAATTTAAAAACTTATTCATTTTTTTAAAAGTTCCAGAAGATTTTTTAGGGTCAAATTTATTAAGTTTTCTTTTTTTAAATTTACTTTTTGATCCTAATTTATTTTTTATCAAACTATATAGATAATTAATTGTTACAGATCTATTAGTACCAACGTTAAAAATTTCATATTTTTTAATATTCTGAATTTTTTTCATAGAAAGAAGCATTATTTTGATTACGTCATCTACAAAAATAAAATCTCGAGTTTGGTATCCACCATTTATTGTAATCGAAATGTTTTTTTTCATTTTGTTTAAAAATATTGGTATTACTGCAGAATAAGGGTTATTTGGATTTTGTCCTGGTCCATATACATTGAATAATCTTAAGCCAACGGAAGAAACTTTGAAAACTTCAAAACTCATCCTGGCATAATTTTCTAAAGTCAATTTATCTTGAGCATATGGGGAAGTAATTGAATATTTTTTTACATAATCTTTTCCCTTAGGCAAATGACCATAAATTGCAGATGAAGAAGCATAGACTATGGGTACCGAATATTTTTTTGCTAAATCAAAAACTTTAATAGAACTTGCAAGATTATTTGTGCTACTTTTGTTTAAATTTTTTAAAGAAAAAGGCACTGATGATTGAGCAGCTAAATGAAATATACCTTTAAGCTTTTTGATGTTCACTTTATGAAGATCTTGAATTTTTTTCTTAATTAATTTTTTTCTATATTTTTTTGGAACAAACTTTAAAGATCCTTTCGAAAGATCATCTACTAAAATAAGATCATATTCATTGGAAATTTTTTTAACTAAGTTAGATCCAATAAACCCAGCACTCCCAGTTATCAAATATTTACCTTTTTTCATTATATATATTTGTAATTTTGAATAATGTTTGAAATTTGTTTTATATTACTCTTTTTAGTATTAAATTGATATGCTGGAGAGGTGGCCGAGTGGTTGAAGGCGCACGCTTGGAAAGCGTGTAAACGGGAAACCGTTTCGAGGGTTCGAATCCCTCTCTCTCCGCCATTTTATATCCACACTCAACTAATAAGAGTCTTAAGTTTAACACTCAAATCATTTAAATTATATTCAGGGGCAGTGGAGGGAGACTGAAGCTGCCTTTGCTATTTACAGTCTTTTAATTCCTATTACTTTTAATTTTGCAGTTTTTTCAATTCTTTTAATTGTTTGATGAATTCCCATAACCACTGTTTTTTTCATCGGGCCATAAGAATGGATAAGTTTTTTATTTGAAAGCGCAACAGCAACATGACCCTTCCAATAAATAATATTGTTTTTTTTAATATTCTTTAATTTTACATTTTTTTTGAAGTATATAACCTGATCTTTAGCATCTCTTGGACAAAATTTATTATTAAAATTCATAAATATTTGTATTAAGGCTGAGCAATCTATTCCTTTAAAAGATTTTCCACCCCATTTGTATCTTATATTTTTAAAAATGGATATTTTTCTAAAAAGGTTTTTTTCTTTATATGAAATAGGTTTAACATTACTTTTACTTATCCACCCTTTTGAAAACTTAAAAAATTTATATTTACTATCTATAACTTTAATTTTTGAACCAAATGATAGTTCAGTTTTTTTCTTTTGATTGATTGGAAAATTATAAATTTTTGCTTTTAAAACATTTATTTTGTGTGTCGGTTTTAAAAAATTAGAGAAATTTTTATTAAGGACATAACCTTTATACCCATCTTCTTTAATCTTTATTTTAAGCCATTTTTTAGTTTTTTTTGAAATAGAAAAGCTATCTCCATAAATCATTTGTGTTACGACCTCAGATTTAGAGGAAGGTTTTTTATGGAGATTTATAACTGAAAAATTATTTGTTAAATACTTAGTCATTTAGCTTCAGTTTATCTTTAATCATATAAAGAAATACCAGCGAAGGTATTACCATTACCGCAGTAATTATGAAGAAAATTCCCCAATCTCCATTTAACCAATCAACCAAAGCTCCAGATGAAGCTGCTAAGGTAGTTCGTCCAGCTGTTCCTATAGATGAAAGAAGCGCATATTGAGTAGCAGTATAAGTTCTGTCAACAAGCATTGAAATAAAAGCAACAAATGCTACCGTTGCAAATGCTGCTGCCATGTCATCGAAAATTACTGCTATTGCAAAAAGTAATTCTGATTTTCCTGACCAAGCTAGCAAAGAAAACAATAAGTTGGTAGACGCCATTAAAATACCAGAAACAAACATGGCTTTAATTACGCCAGAACGAATTGCAAATAATCCACCTAACAAGGTAAATATTACAGTAGTTATCCAGCCTAATCCTTTTGAATATAGGGCTATGTCTGATTTAGTGAATCCTATTTCTTTATAAAATATTACTGACATTCTACCCAGAAAAGCTTCTCCAATTTTGAAAAGAAAAACAAATCCTAAGATAGCTAAAGCAACATTAAATCCGTTTTTTTTAAAAAAGGTCATCACAGGACCGACAATAGTTCCTGTAACCCATGCCAAAGATTTTGTTGCAAAATTAGAGGAGCCTAATTTATCTTCAATTAATTTATCTGTATGAGCTTGGGATTTTTTTCTGTCAGTTGGTTGTGGCTCATTCACAAACATTAATCCAATATTACAAGCTATAATTACTACCCCCAAAACTAAGAAAGTAATTTGCCAATAATTTTCAAATCCTGCTGATTCAAAAAACTCTGCAAAATTTAAAGCTATAACCCCACCTAATTTATATCCAGTCCACCATCCAACAACAGCCATAGCTGCTCCAGCCTGCATCGACTTTCCCTCATGCTCTCCAATTTGTTCAATTCTAAGGGCATCAACAGTAATGTCTTGTGTGGCTGAAGCAATTGCAATTATTAAACCTACGCTTATTACTAAAGCTAAATTAGCTGTGGGATTTATTACACTCCAACAAACTAGACTTAATAAAATTATAGTTTGCATTGTAACTATCCATCCACGTCTGTGACCAATTTTATTTGTTAACCAAGGAATTCTAATTCTATCGATTATTGGTGCCCACAAATAATTTAATGCGTAAACCGCAAATATTAATCCTGCCCAACCAATTGTGCTACGACTTAAACCATCCTCTTTAAGCCATAGACTTAAACTACTCCCTATTAATACCCATGGGAATCCGCTAATAGCACCAAGCAATAAAATTTTAGTCATTCGTCTATCAAAATAAACAGAGAAAGTTTCAGACAATGTTTGTTTTTTATATATTTCCATAATTAATTATCTTTTTAATTTCTCCAAAAGGATGGGAAAAATAATACTAACACTGCAAATAATTCTAATCTTCCAAGCAACATTCCTATTGATAATATCCATTTTGATAGATCGGGTATAGCCTTATAGTTTCCGTCTGGACCAATCACACCTCCCAAGCCAGGCCCCACATTTGATATTGCGCTAGCCGCACCAGAAATAGCTGTTAAAAAATCTAATCCGGAGATAGATAGTAGCATAGCAATAATAAAGAAAATAAATAGAAAAGAAAAAATAAAAACTATAACTGAGTTAATAAATTCATCTGATATTTTTTGATTGTTATATTTATTTATTATTATGCTATTTGGATAAAATAATTTTTTAATTTGATTTTTTAAAAAAATAACAAGCATTTGTAGTCTAAAAATTTTAATACCACATGCTGTGGATCCAGCACATCCACCAACAAACATTAAGAATAAGAAAAAAATAAGAGAAAAATTTCCCCATAATCCAAAATCATCTGTGACATATCCTGTTCCTGAAAAAATAGATATAACATTAAAAGATGATATTCTTATTTTATCTAAAATATTGCTTTCATAATTAATAAACATTAAGTAGAGAAACATAATTAATATGGAAATGAGAAGGAGGTAAATAAGACCTTTAATTTGGACATCTTGAAAAAAAATTTTTTTGTTACCTTTAACGAATTTTAAATATGAAATGAAAGGTATGCTTCCTAAGATTATAAAAATACTTGCTATAATTTCAATATTTGGATTTTTAAAAAAACCTATTGAATCATTATGAGTTGAAAATCCTCCAGTAGCAATAGTTGTCATAGCGTGAGCAATACTGTCAAATATAGACATTCCAAACAGCCAATAAAAAAACACACACAATAAAGTTAAAGCTAAATATGTTGAGACAATAATAGTCGCAACTTCGATTGTTCTCGGTAAAATTTTTTCAGTTGTATCTGGCCCTTCCATTTTAAATAATTGCATTCCTCCTACTTTCAATAATGGTAAAATTGTAATTGCCATAACAACTATTCCAATTCCACCAAGCCATTGCATTAGCGCTCTCCATAAAAGAATACTTTTTGGACTATTATCTAAATTTGTAATTATTGTTGCTCCAGTAGTAGTGATCCCTGACATACTTTCAAAAAAGGCTTCACTAAAAGTAAATTCTTCAGGGGACAGAAGGAAGGGCAAACTTCCAAAAATTGCAACCATTAACCATGCAAGAGTTGAAAATAAAAAAGTTTGCCTCAGGTTAAGTCTAAATTCTTTTTCTAAGTTGGCCAGAATGAACAATATTCCAATAAAAATTGTAATAAATGCAGATGAAATAAAACTATGACTATTTTCATTATATAATAACTGCATAACATAAGGAGCTAGCATAGAAATTCCAAGAACAACAAGCAGCACTCCAATCATGAAAAAAACAGTTTTGTTTGTAGCCATAGTGTTTCAGATTATTTAAATAGATATAAAATTCAACTTAATATCGTGTAATTATATCTGTATTTTATACATAAAATTTAATAAACCATAGTTATGCTTGATAACAACTTAATTCAATCAACCTCTTCTTGGCCTTTTGTAGAAATTAGAAAACTTTTAAAAGATAGAAAAGATATAATTAAGACTAAAAATAAAATTACTTTTCAAACAGGCTATGGTCCTAGCGGATTGCCTCATATTGGGACTTTTGGAGAAGTTGCAAGGACAAGCATGATGATTAATGCATTAAAACACTTTCAAAAGATTGATTATGAATTAATCACATTTTCTGACGATATGGATGGACTTAGAAAAGTTCCAGAAAATATAACTAACAATAAGGTTTTAAAAGAAAATTTAGGAAAACCTTTAACAAATATACCGGATCCTTTTGGTAAGTATAAAAGTTTTGGTGAACATAATAATGAAATGTTAAAAGAATTTTTAAAAAGATTTAATTTCAATTTTACTTTTAAAAGCTCAACTGAAAACTATAAAAAAGGAGTCTTTAATAATTCTTTGATTAGAGTTTTAGAAAAATACGAAGAAATCATGAATATTATCTTACCCACTCTTCGAGACGAAAGAAAAAAAACTTATTGTCCTTTTTTACCAATTTGTCCAGATACGGGCAAGGTTCTTCAGATTCCTTTAATAAGCATGGATGCAAAAAAAGGAACAGTTGTTTTTAAAAATAACGATAAAAATCTTGAGACCAATATTTTAGATGGAAATTGCAAATTACAATGGAAAGTTGATTGGGCAATGAGATGGTTTACATTTGATGTTGATTTTGAAATGTATGGTAAAGATTTAACCGAAAGCGCAATTCTTTCTAATAAAGTTTGTAGAGCTCTAGGAAAAATTCCACCAAATGGATTTGCTTACGAATTATTTTTAGACGAAAAAGGTGAAAAAATATCTAAATCTAAAGGAAACGGCATATCAATTGAACAATGGCTTAGATATGCATCGCCAGAAAGTTTGTCTCTATATATGTATCCTAATCCTAAAAGAGCTAAAAAGCTTTACTCTGAAGTAGTACCCAAAACAGTTGATGAATATTTGTCCTTAATTGAAAAATATCCAAAACAGAAAGAAAAAGACCAAATAGTTAATCCAGTGTGGCATGTTCATAATGGAAATCCACCAAAAGAAAAAATAGTTATGCCTTTTTCTATGCTTTTAAACTTAGTTGGATCTAGCAATGCAGATAATAAAGAAATACTATGGAAGTTTATTAACAAATTTCATAAAGAAATAAAACCTAAGGAACATCCAATTCTAGATGGGCTTACTGAATATGCAATTAATTATTTCAAAGATAAAGTAGAACCAAATAAAAAATTTAAAACTCCAAACGATAAAGAAAAAGAAGCCTTAAAAAATTTGATTTTAAAGTTAGAAAAAGTTGATCAAAAGTCCAATCCAGAAGATATACAAACCATTGTATATTCTGCTGGAAAAGAAAATGGTTACGAAAAAAACCTTAGAGATTGGTTTAAATTAATCTACCAAGTATTATTTGGTGAAGAAGATGGTCCTAGATTGGGTTTTTTTGTAAGTTTTTTCGGTCTCAAAGAAACTATTGATCTAATCAATGATAAAATAAAGTAATTATGTTTTCAATTTTAAAGCCTTATATCTTTTCATTAGATCCAGAGACAGCCCATGATTTAGCAATCAAATCATTAAAAGCAAATTTTTTACCTGAAAGTTTTTTTAGTGTTAAAGAAGAAGAATTATTAGAAACAAATTTATTTAAAAAAAAAATTACAAATCCAATAGGTCTAGCAGCTGGATTTGACAAAAGTGCTGAAGTTTATAATTCACTTTTTAAATTAGGTTTTGGTTTTGTAGAAGTTGGAACAATTACACCTAAAAGACAATTAGGCAACCCTAAACCAAGAATTTTCAGATTAGAAAAAGATGAAGCCTTAATTAATAGACTGGGATTCAACAATCATGGTTCAGAAAGAGTTGCTCAGAGAATTGCAGAAAATAAACCCAAGGGCATTTTAGGAATAAATATTGGACCAAATCGAGAAACTAAAGATAAATCAGAAGATTTCTACATTTGTTTATCAAAACTTTATTCTTATGCAGACTATATAACAATTAATATTTCTTCACCGAACACAGAGGGTTTACGAGATTTTCATGAAGAAAATTCGATGATAAGATTATTAGAAGGTCTGAATAAATTAAGAAAAAATAAAAATATTGAAAAACCTCTGACAATCAAGCTTTCACCAGATATTGATGATAAACAAATAAGTAACATTGTAGAGATTGTAAATAAATATAAGATTGATGGAATTATTATTTCAAACACTACCAATCAAAATAGAGAAAAATTATTAGACAGTAAGAAAAATGAAATAGGAGGTTTATCTGGACAGCCTATAAAAAATATTTCTACAAATTTAATTAAAAAATTTTATAAAGAGTTGAATAGAAAAATTACGATTATTGGTGTCGGGGGTATAGACTCGGGAAAAACTGCATTTGAAAAAATAACAGCAGGAGCAGATGTCGTTCAACTATATACGGGAATGGTTTATAAAGGCCCAGGGGTAGTAAAAGAAATTAAAAAGGAATTAATTTCAATTTTAAAGAATGATAAAATCAAAAATATAAGTGACGCTGTTGGAATTAACACTTGACCACTGATCTTGCAGGAATTATATAGCTTAAGGAAAATATTATTATGAGCAAAAGATGCGAACTAACTGGAATTTCACCTTTAAAAGGTCATAACGTAAGTCATGCAAAAAACAAGACTAAGCGAAGATTTTTGCCTAATTTAAAAAAAGTGACTTTTAAGAGTGATATTCTTAAAAAGAACATTAAATTAAATGTAACCAATGCCGCTTTAAGAACTGTAGATTTTAAAGGTGGATTAGACAAATATCTCTTGTCAGCTAAGAACGGAAAGTTGTCAAAAAAAGTTAAGAAACTAAAATCTTCTATTTATTCAAAAGCTTAGTTATTTAAGCAATGAGTCTTTTTTATAAACTATCAACTTTAATGGGCTTGATAGTAGTTGCTTCAAATTATTTAGTTCAATTTCCTATTCAATATTTTGGTTTAAGTGAAATTTTAACTTATGCAGCTTTTAGTTATCCAATTACATTTTTAATTACAGATTTAGCCAATCGAGCATATGGGAAGATCGTAGCAAGGAAAATTGTATATGTGGGATTTTTTATTGGTATTCTTTTAACTTTTCTTATTTCTACTAATTTTTCAGATATAATTTCTATCAGAATAGCCTTGGGATCTGGTGTTGCATTTTTTATTGCGCAAAATTTAGATATAAAAATTTTTGATACGTTAAGAAAAAAGTCTTGGTACATTGCTCCACTTACTTCATCAATTTTTGGATCAATAGTCGATACTTTTTTATTCTTTTCAATTGCTTTTTATGCAACTGGTATACCTTGGATTTCTTTAGCTTTAGGAGATTTAGTTGTTAAGTTTTTTATGGCTTTATCAATGTTAATACCTTTTAGACTTTTATTATCAAGTATTAGAGATATTTCAGAACAAGAGATTTCCAAGTCAAAATAAACTTAGTGCAGAGTTTTTGTATCCTTTTCAACAAAAAGATCAGTAAGTTGATTTATCATGACGTCACCTAAATCCTGTACGTCTGTAATTTTAATAGCTTGGTTATAGTATCGAGTTACATCATGACCTATACCAATAGCTAATAATTCAATGTTTGTTTTATTTTCAATCCATTTAACAGTATTTTTTAAATTAGATTCTAAATAATCACTCGAATTAATTGATAATGTTGAGTCATCAACCGGCGCTCCATCTGAAATTACCATCAAAATTTTTCTTTCTTCTTTTCTTTTAGACATTTTATTGTAAGCCCATTTTAAAGCTTCACCATCAATATTTTCTTTTAGCAAACCTTCTTTCAGCATTAAGCCTATATTATTTTTTTCTTGTCTCCACGGCATATCGGCTGATTTATAAATGATATGCCTTAGATCATTTAATCTTCCAGGCAAATTTGGCTTGTCATTTTTCATCCATTTTTCTCTAGATGAGCCACCTTTCCAGTGTTTGGTAGTAAAACCTAAAATCTCTACTTTAACAGAACAACGTTCTAAAGTTCTTGCAAGTATGTCTGCACAAATGGCAGCAACAGAAATTGGTTTACCTCTCATAGAACCTGAGTTATCGATCAAAATTGTAACTAAAGTATCCTTAAATTCAATATCTTTTTCTTTTTTAAATGAAAGTGAGTTAAAGGGATCCATGATTATTCTTGGTAATTTTGAATTATCTAACAAACCTTCTTCTAGATCAAAATTCCAAGATCTATTTTGTTTTGCTAAAAGTTTCCTTTGAAGTTTATTTGCAAGCTTAGAAACAAAATTTTTAAGTTGTAATAATTGTTGGTCTAAATTTTTTCTTAATCTACTGAGCTCCTCTTCACTTTCTAAGTCTTTTGCTTTGATTATTTCATCAAATTCTTCTGTATAAACTTTATAATTGAGGTCTCCTAAACTATTTTTAATATTTTTTCTAAGATCTGATTTAGATTTATCTTCTATTTCAATTTCTTTTCCATCTTGATCTGATTCCTTCGCTTTATCCTCTAAATCTGGAACACCAGAATCTATAGACATTTCTTCTTGTTCCTGTTCTTTTTCTTTTGTTTTTTGTTCATGATTTTTTTGATCTTTTTGTTTTTCATCTTTATTTTCTTCATTTTTTTCTTCCTTTTCAAGATTTTCATCTAGATGCATATTTGAAATTAAATTTGAAATAATTGAATTATATTGATCTTGATCATGGGTTAAGTTCCCCAGTTGTTTAATTTTTCCTTTAAATTTTTCATTTAAATCTCTTTGATATGTCTTAAGTTTTTTTTCTAATTCTTTGCTATTCTTTGATTCAAAAAATTTAACTCTTAAATAATTTTCAAAGGACTCAATTATTTTTTCTTCACTATTTTTAAGATCTAAAGAACTAGTTCTTTCTTGATAATATTTTTCTATATTATTTTTTACCCCCTTAAATTGGTCTGAACCTAGTTTTTCACATCTAATTTTTTCAGCAATTTTATATAATTTTTTTGAGATGTTTCCATCAGGCTCATGCGATTTAAAAGTTTTCTCATCACTAAATCTTAATTTCAGAGACTTAGAGTCTGCTATTGCTCTAATCTTACTATAATTGATCTTGTTGTTTACCTGTTCAATTTCAGGCAATTTAATAGAATTATTTTTTGATTTAGAATTTTGATCACCAAATGAAACTTCCACATTTTCAGAATTTGA
Source organism: Pelagibacterales bacterium SAG-MED29 (assembly GCA_014653815.1). Classification (GTDB taxonomy): domain Bacteria; phylum Pseudomonadota; class Alphaproteobacteria; order Pelagibacterales; family Pelagibacteraceae; genus Pelagilacustribacter. The sequence goes on from JACWDZ010000002.1 coordinate 60,405, forward strand.
CAAAGATTTTATTGTAGAACCAATAGCGGTTTTAAAATTTTCTAGTATTTCAGACTTTTTTTCCACTTTTTATAAAGTAACATTTATTGAAGATTCTGGAAGGTCTTCTCCAAAACATCTTTGGTAATACTCAGATATGATTTTCTTTTCTAATTCATCACACTTGTTCAAAAAAGTAACTCTGAAAGCATAACCTTGATCTTTAAAAATCGACATATTCTCTGCCCAATGCAATACAGTTCTTGGACTCATTACTGTTGAGATGTCTCCATTCACAAAGCCTTTTCTTGTGAGATCAGCAACTTTAATCATATTAGTTAATATTTCTTTACCTTCTTTATTATTAAATTTTTTATTTTTAGCTAAAATGATTTCTAATTCTTTTTCAAAAGGAAGATAATTAAGAGTAGAAACAATGTTCCATCTATCCATCTGACCTTGGTTTATTTGTTGTGTTCCGTGATACAACCCAGAGGTGTCTCCAAGCCCAACAGTATTTGTGGTTGCAAATATTCTAAAAAAATCATGTTGTTCTAAAACTTTATTTTTATCTAACAAAGTAAATTTTCCATCACTTTCTAGTACTCTTTGAATAACAAACATCACATCAGGTCTTCCAGCATCATATTCATCAAAAACTAATGCCACTGGATTTTGGATAGACCAGGGTAAAATGCCTTCTTTAAATTCTGTGACTTGTTTGCTTTCTCTTAAAACAATTGCATCTTTGCCAATTAAATCTATTCTGCTTATGTGACTGTCTAAATTTACTCTAATACATGGCCAGTTCAATCTGGCAGCTACTTGTTCTATGTGAGTTGACTTTCCCGTTCCATGATAACCTTGAATAAGGACTCTTTTATTAAAAGAAAAACCAGCTAGAATTGCTAGGGTGGTATCTTTATCAAATTTATAATCTGAATCTATTTTAGGCACGTATTCATTTTTTTTTGAAAAAGCATCAATCTGCATTTCGCTATCAAAACCAAAAGTTTGTTTTACAGAAATTTTCATATCTGGTTTTGTAATAAATTGTTCTGTGCTCATTTTTTTCCTAATGTTTTTTTTAGCTGACTATAAGCTAATGTAATTTTTTTAAGCTTATCTTCAAATTTTTTATTTCCTTGGTTTTTATCAGGATGGTATTTTTTCACAAGGCTTTTAAATTTTGAGTGAATTTCTTCCCATTTTGTCCTATCATTTAGCTCCATAACTTCAAGGGCATCTCTATCAGTTTGTGAAATTTTGGTTTTTTTGAATTCTTTAAAATTTGAGCTTTTGAATATATTCAGTCTATCATCTAAAGCGTTGTTCCATAGAATATTGAAGAAATTTTCAGAAGAACCGAAATTTTTAGTAGACTTATGCCAAGTTAAATCTGACTTTACAAAGAACTCTATTTCTTGATCATTCATATTTTCAAAATAATTCCAATTTTTATTAAAAATTTTTATATGGTTTAGACAAAGCAATCTGAATTTTTTGCTATTATCTCTTTCAATAGGGGCTTTATATGCTCCTATTTCTTTACAATTTTTCCAATCACAGATAACTTTCATATTGATTCTACTTCTATATAGTAAATTTATAAAAATGGAAAATTATTTTAAAGATATTGAAAAAAAATTAAAAGAAAAAATTAATTTTGAAAAATTAGAAATTATTGATAATTCACACAAACATAAAGGCCATAAATTTTTTTCTGAAGAAAAATATCATTTACATCTAAAAATAAAATCTTTGTATCTTAAATCAATATCAAGGTTAAGTGCTCAAAAATTAATTATGAATATTTTAAAAGATGATTTAAAAACTAAAATTCATGCTTTAGAAATTAGTATTGAGTAAAAAGTTTTATGTTTTTTTTTAATTCATTAATAGAAATTTTATGTTTATTAGGCATAGTTGTTTTCCCAATTCTATTTAATAATATAAAATTTATTTTCTCATCATTATTTTTTTTATCATTTTTTAAATAAGGAATTAAGCTATTGATTTTTTTTGGATTTTTATATTTATTAAAAGTATAATTTAAATTATTTTCTGTGTAAATTTCCATAAGATCATCCAAAACTTTTTTATTACAAGCTTTTTTTATTAATGAGAGTTTTGTAGCTAGAATCATACCTGCTAGAACAGCTTCACCATGTGTTATATTTTTTGAATAATTATTTTTTACTTCTATCGCATGACCAAAGGTATGACCAAAATTTAAGATCATTCTTAAATTTTTTTCATTCACATCTTTATTAACAAATGATAATTTAATTCTACAACTTTTCTTAATAGCATAAATTAATTTTTTTGAATCATGTAAAAAAATATATCTTGTATGTGATTTTAACCAATTAAAAAAATTTTTATCATTTATTAAAGCGTGTTTTAATATTTCCGCATAACCACATACCATCTCTTTTTTTTTTAAACTTTTTAAGAAAGATATATCGCTGATTACTAATTGTGGTTGAGAAAAAGATCCTATCAAATTTTTACCATAACTAGAATTAACTCCAGTCTTTCCCCCAACGGCTGCATCAACTTGTGCTAATAAAGTTGTAGGAATACTTATGAAGTTTATACCTCTCTTAAATATACTTGCTACAAACCCAGTTAAATCTCCTGTGATTCCTCCTCCAACGCTTATAATCAAGTCTGATCTATTAAAATTTTTTGAGAGCAATTTATTTAATAAAAAAGTAGCAGATTTAAGAGATTTTGTTTTTTCATTTGCTTTAAAATCATAGTTTAATAATTCATATTTTTTTAAATTACTAGATATACTTTTTTTGTATTTGCTTGGAATTCCTTTATCAAAAATTAATGCTATTTTTTTTGCTTTAGGGCAAAGCAATTTAATTTTATTTGGTAATATTTTTAAAATATTATTACCAATTAGAATAGAATAACTTTTATTTAAACTTTTAAAGTTTATTTTTTGCATTTTCATATAATTCTATTATTTTATACACAATTTCATCTTTATTCATTGCATTACATTTAATTCTAAAATTAGACTCATTATAGATTTTCTTTCTTTCCGAGTAAATTTTATTAATAGATTTTTTTAATTTGTCTTCATCTAACAAAGGTCTTTTTTTAATATTTTTTAATCTAATTAAGAGAGATTCTACTTTTAGATCCAACCAAAAGCTTAAACAAGAACTTTTAATTTCTCTTCGAATAGATGTATTTATAAAAGCTCCGCCGCCTAAAGCTATAATTAGGTTATCTTTTTTTAGTTCTTCATGAGTAATTTTTTTTTCAATTTTTCTAAAATAATGCTCACCTTCATTTTCAAAAATTTCTTTAATAGTTTTTTTTTCTTTTGTTTCGATAATTTCATCAATATCAACAAATTTACGCTGGAGATTCTTTGCAAGCTTTTTGCCGATAGTGGATTTGCCAACACCCATCATTCCAGTTAATACAAGGTTTTTTTTCAATTATCTTACCAATTTTCAATTTGATTTATCACAAATATGTCTTATTTTTCGAGTTTAAATATATTTTTTTACTATGCAACTTAAATACAATCGACAACGAAGCATCGGCAGCTCATTAGGAAAGATACTAATCAAACTAGTTTTGTTCTTGATTGTAATAATTATAGCTATTTTTCTTATTGAAAAAATAAATTTTCCTAGTCCTGAACAAAATTATAAAATTGATATCACTAATGAAATTCAAAAGCTTAAATAAATATATAAGCTTTTTAATTTTAATCATTTCATTCCAATCTCTTTATGCGGAAGAAGAAATAGATATTTGGAACAAAGAAATAAAAGAAGAATCTCAAAAAACTAAATCAGACAATAACATCCTGAACAATACAATTAATTCAGAAATATTTAAAAATTCACAAACAAATACGAGTATCAAAATTGAAAATGAAATATTAGACAATTCTCAAGATATAAAAATCTTTGGAATCTATGATCCGGCAGAAAATAATTTTGATTTAAACATGTGGACCCAGACCGAAGCTGAAAATATTAGATCAAGCTTTAATAGAATTAATAAAATTCAGCTTTCGAATACAGCAACAAAATTATTTGAAAATACAATTTTATCTTTTGCATATCCTCCCAAAGGCATGGATGAGAAAGAGTTTGTTAATTTAAAAATTGATTGGATGATAGAGAATAAAAGAATAGATCTTATAGAAAAATTTCTAAAACAAAATAATACCTTTTCTAATAAAAAAAAACTTATCCAATATTTAGTCGATAATAGTATTGCCCAAGCAGATATTAAAGAAGCCTGTAACAAAATAAACTTTTTAGACAAAAATATAAAAGACTCATATTTAGAAAAGTTTAAAATTTATTGTTTAGTTTTTAATAAAAAGAAAAATGAAGCACAGCTCCAATTTGATATTTTAAAAGAACAAAAACAATCGGATAAGTTTTTCGATGATAAAATAAATTTTCTTTTAGGTGTAACAAACAATACTACAAAAAAAATTAAAGATGATAATTTACTTAACTTTTATCTTTCAAGTGTGACTATTAAAAACTTTAAATATGAACCAAAAGAAAATACAAAAAAAATAATATGGGAATATTTAAATGCTGCCAATTTAATTAAATTAGAAGATGATAGAGATAAAGAAAAAATAAAAAATTTAGAGATTGCAGCCAATCAAAACCAATTTGATAAAGAAAAGATATTTAATATTTATTCTAATATTACTTTTGATTTAAATAGTTTGATAAAAGCCGAAGATACTTATCAAACATTTGATACTATTGATGCCAGAGCTTTAATTTATCAAAAATATTTACTATCAGACAATGAAGAAAATAAGATTAAATTATTGTTTTTGCTTAAAGATTTGTTCAAAAAAGATAATTTATCAAATATTTTTGTGGAATTTTTAAGTGATAGACTCAAAGAAATTAATCTGGATGATGTTGAAAAGTCCTACAAAGAAGTTGTGCAAAAGAATATAATTACTAAAGAAGAATTTAAGTTAGGAAAAATTAAATTTAATGATAAAATTTTGCATAGATCAAGATTATTAAAATATTTTAACGAAGAAATAGATCAGAAAAAAGCTCAAAAAGATTTTATTAAAATATATAAAAAGATTAAAAAAAATAAAAAATATTTTTTTTCAGCTAAAGATTTAGCTTTGGTTGAGTCTTTAGCTAAAGACGGACTTGAAATACCTAAAGAATTTAATTATCAAGAAATTTCTAAAAAATATACTATTCCATCAAATTTATTGAAACTTGGAACAAGAAATGAGTCAGCCTTTTTAACCTTGAAATTAGTAGAAATAATTGGAGAAGATGAAGCTTACAATCTGGACCCAGAGACAATTTATTTTATAACACATCTTTTAAATCAGAATAATTTAAAAAAATTTAGAAATGAAATTTTAATTTCGGCACTTCCACAAAGAAGTTAATTACAATATAAGTTATATATGTTAAGAAAAATTCTTACAGAACCAGATCCTATTCTAAGGAAAAAATGTGAACCTTTAGAAAAAGTAGATGCAGAAACAAAAAAACTTATGGATGATATGCTAGAGACCATGTATGCAGCTCCAGGGATTGGTTTGGCTGCAGTACAAGTTGGAATTTTAAAAAGATTGGTAGTGATTGATATATCTAAAGCTGAAGAAAAAAAAAAACCTATATTTCTTATCAACCCTCAAATAATACGTCAGTCTAAAAAAACTTCAGTATATGAAGAGGGTTGTTTATCTTTACCAGGGCAATTCGCTGAAATAGAAAGACCAGCAGAATGTACTCTTAAATACATTGATTACAATGGGAAAGAAAAAGAGTTAAAAGCTGATGGTCTTTTAGCTACTTGCGTTCAACATGAAGTTGATCATTTGAATGGAATATTATTTATTGATTATCTATCGAAGCTTAAAAAAGATATGATTATAAAAAAGCTTGTTAAACAGCAAAAGGAAATTGAAAGAGTAATAGTCTAAAATTAATGTCACAGAAAATTGTTTTTATGGGAACACCAGAGTTCTCAGTACCTACTTTAGAGTCTTTAGTAAACTCTGATCATAAAGTTTTAGCAGTATACTCTCAACCTGCTAGCAAGGCGAATCGTGGTCAAAAAATAATTCCCTCAAGAGTTGAGGTTTTTGCAAAAGAAAACTCTTTAAATTTAAGAACCCCTGATAGCTTAGATAATGATCAAGAATATAATTATTTGAAAAAATTAGAACCGGACATTGTGGTTGTAATAGCTTATGGAAAAATTATACCAAAAAAATTTTTAAATTTGTCAAAATATGGTTTTGTAAATGTTCATGCTTCACTTCTTCCTAAATGGAGAGGAGCTGCCCCTATTCAAAGATCAATTATGAATTTAGATAATGAAACCGGGATAAGCATTATGAAAATAGTTGAAGAGTTAGATGCAGGACCGGTAATGCATCAAGATAAGATACAAATCAATGAAAACGTAGATTCTTTAACTTTGTCAAAGGTTTTATCTAAATTAGGTGCTAAGTCTATTATAAATGCAATAGATGAAATAGTAAAAGGTAAGGCTAGATTTCAGGAACAAAACCATAGCAAAGCGACTTATGCAAAAAAAATTTTAAAAAATGAGGGGAGAATTAATTGGAGTCAAAGTGCGAAGAAAATTTTAGCCAAAATTAATGGCTTAAATCCAAATCCTGGGGCTTGGTTTGAATACAAAAATGAAAGATTTAAAGTATGGAAAGCAGAAATAGTAGATAAAAATAGTGATGCAGGAAAAACAGTAGATGATCAACTTACAATAGCCTGTAATGAACAATCAATTAAAATTCTTGAAATTCAAAAAGAAGGAAAAAGCAGACAGTTAGCTAGTCAATTTTTGCTTGGCAACGAAATAAAAGAAGACACAAATATATATTAATGTTTACATATCAAATTATTGTTGAATATTTAGGAACAAATTTTGTTGGATGGCAAATTCAAAAGAATGGTCTTTCAGTTCAAGAAGCTTTAGAAAAAGTTTTATCGAAGTTTTTAAAAGAGAAAATTAGGGTTATAGGATCAGGCCGTACCGACGCAGGTGTTCACGCGAATGAGCAATCAGCTCATTTTAAAACAAAAAATAAAATAATTGATAAAAATATTTTTATAAATTCTATAAATTTTTTTTTAAAAAAAAACCCTATCTCTATCCTTAGTATAAAAAAAAAGTCAAACAAATTTCATGCGAGACATAGTGCAAAAGAAAGAATTTATAAATATTTTGTTATCAATAGGTCTTCATCTTTAGTTCTAGAAAGAAATAAAGCATGGCATATTAAAAAGAGTCTTGATGTAAAAATTATGAGAAAAGGAGCTGATATTTTAAAAGGTACTCACAATTTTTCAACATTTAGAGCTTCATCTTGTCAAGCAAAGTCCCCAATTAAAACTTTAAAAAAAGTTATCATAAAAAAGAACAAAAACAAAATTGTTTTGATTTTTCAGTCTAAGTCTTTTCTGCAACAACAAGTTAGATCTATGGTGGGTTCTTTAAAGTATCTGGGAGAAGGAAAGTGGAATTTGAATGATTTTAAAAAAGCATTTTTGTCAAAGAATAGAACAATGTGTGCTCCTCCTGCTCCAGCACATGGTTTATATTTGACTAAAGTTATTTATTAATAACTAATTTAAAACTTTATTTAAAGCAGGTAAAATTATTTTATCCCATTTGAATTTTTTTATAGTTTGTAAAGCTCTTTTAGATGAAGATAAGCTAAAATTTTTATTTCTTTTTAATTTTAAAATTATTTTAATCATTTCTTCATTATTTTTGTAGAAGTCTATTTTGCTTTCTTTAATTGCATCAAAGTTTTCAAAAACTTGTTGACTGCAAACACTAGGAATTCCATATGACATATATGTTAGTAATTTTGTTTGAATACCAGAAGAAATTTTTAAATTGGCTAGTCCGCAAATAACTTTATCCAAATATGGCTCTAAATTGTTGATTTTATTAAATATTTTAACATTTTGTTTTTGTTTTAAAAAAAATTTATCAATTTTAGATATTTCACCAATAATATGAAATTCTATATTAGGATATATTTTACAAATTAAAGGTAAAATTTTATTTGCAAATTCAAAACATGCATTTCTATTTGGGGCATATTTAATATTACCGATAAAAATTATTTTATAATTTTTTGCATTAAATTTGTATTTCTTTTTAATGTTATCAATACCAAAAGAATATTGAATTATTTTTTTTTTATATTCTTTTTCTACAGTATTAATTTCTTTTTTAGAATGTAAAAGAATTTTTTGAAAATTATTAAAACAAATTTTTTCATACCTTTTTAAAAGAAAACTTTCGATAAAATAAATTATTCTAATTGGATTAAAAAAAAATAACCTTTGACTTGTTTGTTCATAGTTTTTTGATACTAAATCTGCCATATCTAAAATAGTTTTTTTCTTAAAATTTTTTGGAAGATATTGAGCTGCTCTAAATGATTGAAAAAATATTAGATCATAATTTTGATAGTTATTTTTGACATATTCATCAATTTTAGCAGAATAGAAATAACCTAACTGTAGGGGCTTAAATTTTAATAATGAACGAAATATGTAATAAGCTTTCGAGATAAAATCTGGATGATTAAAACCTTCGTAATTTAACTTACTCTCTTTTTTTTTAGAACTCTGAACATCCAGACTTATGACCTTAACGTAATTATTTCTACTAAGAAAATAGATAAATTTTTTAGCTCTTATAACATCGCCTGAATATCTTCCTGAAAAAGGATTTCTTGTACTAATAAATAATATCTTTTTCATCTATGCGATTTATAATTTTTTGATTTTTTTATTCGCCATCTTGACTCAGATCTGACTATATATCCTACACAATTCTTTGATCTGCATCTGCAAGGAAAATCTTTATAATCTTCATCAAACCCAAATCCATAATCGTAAGTTAATTCCTCACCTTTTTTTATATCTCTAATTGCATAAACCCAAACTTTTAGACCTGTTCCCGAAACTTCACAATTTGGATTGCAAGAATGGTTGATTAATCTTGCTGTATTATATTTAAAATCTCCGTCAAGATCATATCTTTTATTTATATTAAAAAGATATATTGCTTTTTCGTTATCAAATTTTGAATTTTCCTCTACTTGTTTTTTAGTAAGAATTTTACCTTTGTACTCAATTATTTTTGTTCGATCTTTAATATCTTGACCAGCGTACAAGCCTTTATTGTCTATATTCGATTTTTTTATTTTATATAATCTCACTTAAAATACTCTACTAAAATATTTTTATAAATATCTGTAAGCTTTCTAAGATCAGAAATTGAAACACATTCATCTACTCTATGCATCGTTTTATTTACCAGACCAAATTCAAGACATGGAGCAATTTTTTTAATAAACCTTGCATCTGAAGTTCCACCAGTTGTTGAAAATTTAGGATTTATTTTAGTAATTTTCTTCACTATTTTTTTAGCCATATAAATAGTTTTTTCAGGTTTAGTTAAAAAAGAATCTCCATTGGCAATATATTCAATTTTAAATTTACATTTATTTTTTTTGCATAAATTTTTTACAATTAAATTAATTTTCTTTTTCAGAGAATTTGCAGTATGAAAATTATTATATCTAATATTAAATTGTGCTTTAGCTCTAGCAGGAATAACATTATGAGCTTTATTGTTTACGTAAATCCTAGTGAATTCTAGATTTGAAGGTTGAAAGTTTTTATTACCTTTATCTAATTTTTTTTCCTTTAATCGTTTGCATATATTAACTAAAGTATTTATTGGATTATTTAAGAGGTGAGGGTAAGCAACATGGCCTTGCACTCCAGATATTTCAATTTTACCTGTTAAACTTCCTCTTCTACCAATTTTGATCATTTCTCCTAGTTTATTTGGATTAGTTGGCTCTCCAACTATGCAGAAATTTATTTTTTCTTTTTTTCTTTTTAAATACTCAACTACTTTTTTTGTTCCATTAATAGCCAAACCTTCTTCATCACCAGTAATTAAAAAGCTAATTGAGCCATTAAATTTAGGTTTATTTTTTATAAATTTATTAACCGCAACTATAAAACATGCGATGGAACTTTTCATATCATTAGCTCCTCTACCAATTAAATGATTTTTTTTAACAGTTGGTTTGAAGGGGTTTACTGTCCAATCACTAATATTTCCAGGAGGAACAACATCTGTATGACCTGCATAACAAATATTAGGTTGTTTGGTTCCTAATCTAGCATAAAGATTTTTAATAGGTTTACTTTTTTTATCTTTAAATTCTAAAATTTTACAATTAAAGCCTAAAGACTTAAGTTTTTTTCTCAAAAAATTAATTGCACCTGCGTCTCTAGGCGTAATGCTTTGAAATCTAATAAGCTCTTTAGCTAATTTTAATTCATTTAAACTAGACATTAATCTCTTAATAAATCATTGATTGATGTTTTGCTTCTAGTTTTTTCATCAACTTTTTTTACTATTACTGCACAGTATAAAGATGGACCATCTGGATTTTTTTTATTTGGCATAGAACCTGGCACAACAACAGAGTAGGCTGGAACTTTTCCATAACTAACTTCACCAGTTTCTCTATCAACTATTTTAGTTGATGCTCCAATATAAACACCCATTGAAATTACAGCGCCCTCTTCAACAAGAACACCTTCTGCAATTTCTGATCGAGCACCAATAAAACAGTTGTCTTCGATTATCACAGGTCCAGCTTGCAACGGTTCGAGTACACCTCCTATACCTGCTCCTCCCGAAACATGACAATTTTTTCCGACTTGCGCACAGGATCCGACTGATGCCCAAGTATCTATCATTGTACCTTCATCAACATATGCTCCAAGATTTACAAAACAAGGCATTAAGACAACACCCTTTGCAATAAAAGATCCTTTTCTAACAACACCGTTAGGAACGTGTCTATATCCGGCTTTTTTCCAATCATTCTCATTCCATAAAACAGATTTTCCTGGAACTTTGTCGTACCAAGTTGTGTATGGACCTTTTGACATTGTCATTTTATTAACTCTGAAACTCAATAAAATTGCTTTTTTTATCCATTGGTTTACTAACCATTTTCCATTTTTTTTCTCTGCAACTCTAAGATTGCCTTTATCAGTCAACTCTATCGTCTCTTTAATTGCTTCTAAGATTTTTTTATCTGAACTTTCAGACACGCTTTGTTTATTTTCAAAAGCTTCATTAATAATTTTTTCTAGTTCATCTGGCTTCATTTATTTTCCTTAAGAAATTCGAAAGTTTATCAGTTTTATAATTAATAAATTCAGCATCTGAAAACTTTGCCGCCCAAGGCTCATCATTTTTTATCCAAACAGTTTTCATTCCTAATTCATGTGCTGGTTTTAAATTTCTTGCTATATCTTCAAAGAATATACAATATTGTGGCTCAATTTTGTAATTTTCCACTAGTTTTTTATATGGCTCTTTCGAAGGTTTAGGAATAAATTCAGAGTCTCTAATATCAAAAATTCCATCAAAAAGCTTATCAATTCCAATCCTTTTGGTTACATTTTCTGCATGAGCTCTAGAGCCATTAGTGAATATAATCTTTTTTCCTTCTAATTTTTTTATCTCATCTTCTAAAACCTCATCTTTATTTAAAAAATTAAGATCGACATCATGAACAAACTCTAAAAATTCATCAGCATCAATTTTATGATGTTTAATCATGCCATTCAATGTGGTATTGTATTCTTGAAAATAATTTTTTTGAATTTTTCTTGCCTCTTCTTTATTTACGTTAAGTTTTTCAGAAATAAACTTAGTCATTTTTTTATCAACTTGTTCAAAAACTTTAGTAGCACCGTCATATAAAGTATTATCTAAGTCAAATAACCAATATTTAATGTTGTTTAAATCATTCATTTTCTTATTAGTGTCCCTGAACCAGTATCAGAAAATATTTCATGAAGAATTGAATGAGGTTTTCTTCCATCAAGAATTACAACACCTCTAACCCCATTTTCTACTGCATCCACACAATTTTCTATTTTAGGGATCATGCCCCCTTCTACTATCTTCCACTTGATCAAATTATCAAGATCATAAGGTTTGATTTCGGAAATAAGATTTTTTTTATCATCATATACACCTTCTACATTTGTCATTAATATAAGTCTTCTAGCCTTAAGTGTTTTAGCTATAGCACTTGCAGCTGTATCACCATTAATATTAAAAGTTTGATTATTTTTCCCTAAGCCCAATGGAGCAATAATTGGAATTTTATTTTTATTTAGCGCATCTTTGATTAAACTTTCTTTAATTTTTTTTGGAATTCCTACAAAACCTAGTTCTTTTCTTTCAGGCTCAACTTCAATTATATTATCCTGCTTTGTGTGAAAAGAGGTTGCTTCAGTACCTAATTTTTTTAGAGAATTAACTATATCTTTATTAAAATCTATTAATACTTCTTCAACGGTATTTATGACATTTTTATCTGTTACTCTTAAACCATTAATAAATTTTGAAACAATCTTTTTTTTATCTAACTCTCTTTTGATTCTTGGGCCGCCTCCGTGAACGACAATAATAGAAAGACCTAATTTGTTGAGAACATCTATATCTGAAATAAAATTATTAAATACTTTTCTATCTATTAGTACATTTCCTCCATACTTAATTACAATTTTTTCTTTTTCATATTTTGATACGTATTTTTGAACGATATTAATATCAGGAGCTTTTTCAGGCCAAAATTTTCTTATTTCTTCTAAAGAAATTTCTTTTAACATTTAATTCGTCTTAACTTTTGTCTTTTTCATTATTACCCACTGCTGAGCAATAGTTAGAATATTATTTATGGTCCAATATACAACAAGGCCTGACGGGAAACTTGCCAAGATAATTGTTAAGAAAAGAGGGAAGAAAGCAAATATTTTTGCCTGAACAGGATCAGCAGGCGCCGGGTTTAATTTTTGTTGAACCCACATGGATGCACCCATTAATATTGGCCAGATACCAATAATCAAAAAACCTGGGGGGTCCCATGGAATTAGACCAAAAAGATTAAATAAAGAAGTAGGGTCTTGAGCAGATAAATCTTTTATCCAACCAAAAAAAGGCTGATGCCTCATTTCTAAAGATATGAATAACATTTTATAAATTGCAAAAAAGAATGGAATTTGTATTAAAACTGGCAAACAACCTGAGGCTGGATTTATTTTCTCTTTTCTATAGAGAGCCATCATTTCCTGCTGAAGCTTTACTTTATCTTCTTTATGTAACTCTTTTAATCTCACCATTTCTGGCTGTACAGCTTTCATTTTAGCCATAGATCTGAATGAGTAATTTGCAAGGGGGAAAAATATTAATCTTATTCCAATTGTAATTATAACAATAGCCGTTCCAAAATTACCAAAATATTTAAATAGATAATCGATTATAAAAAACAGAGGTTTCGTAAAAAAATAAAACCACCCCCAATCAATCACTAGATCAAATTTATCTATATTCTGGTTGGCTGCATATGAGTCAATTGTATCAACTTCTTTTGCTGCAACAAATAACCTTACTTCATTAGAACTATTTGAAGATGAATTAATTGTAGTTGGATTATTTAAAATATAGTTAGCTTTAAAAGAGTCCTTATATAAGAAAGTAGATTTAAAATTTTCCCCTTTCTTTGGAACCAAAGCAGTCATCCAGTATTTATCTGTAATACCAAGCCAACCCTCATTTGCCTCTCTAACTATTTTATTTTCTTCAATATCGTCATAATCATCTTCTTTGAGCTCTTCATCAAAAACACCAATAAATCCTTCGTGAGAAATATAAAAATTTTGAATATCATCAGGTATTTTATTTCTTGTTATTTGAGCATAAGGATATAAATCGATCGTTTGTTTGGTGTTATTTTGAACTTGTTGAGTAATTTTAAATAAATATTTGTTATCTAATTCAATTCTTTTTTTAAATATAATTCCTTCTCCATTGTTCCATTCTAAAAGCACTGGCTGATTGTTACTTAAAATTTTTCCTCCATTAACTTTCCAAATTGATTTTTTTGAAGGAACTTTTATTTTATTGCCAATACTTGTCCATCCTGTTTCAACATAAAATCCATTTTCAGTTTGAGCTGGATTTAAAAATTCAACATTTAAATTATTTTCTAAATTTTGTTTATGTTTCTTGAAAGAAATATCGTCTATTAAACCACCTTCTAACGACATGGAGCCAATAATACTATCGTTTTCAATTTTAATTCTTTCAGAACTTTTTATAGAATCCTCTCTTGAAATTAAATTAATTTTTAAAGACTCATCAATATTTGGTGTTATGTTATTTTCATTAGCTTTCTTTTGTTGTTGAACAGCATTATCGTTAGCAGGCTTAGGATTTTCAAAAAATGCTGCCCAGAAAAGCAAAACAGACATAGATAGAGCTATTGCTATAAAAACATTTTTATTATCCATTTAACTTTTCCTTATTTAAATCTTTTTTATTTGGCACCAAATCTAAACCAGACCCACCACCCAAGATTTTAAAAGGATGGCAACTAAATATCCTTTTAATACCCATGATAGAACCTTTTATTAATCCGTGAGTTTTAAGTGACTCCATGTAATACTCTGAACAAGTTGGAAGATATCTGCATCTATTTCCTAAAAGAGGTGAAATAAAATATTGATAAAATTTTATTATATAAATATTTAAAAATATAATCAGTTTATTCATTTATTTAATTTTGTTAAAGCATTCAATCATTGCTGGCATAAGAACAATTTGTTTTTCTGCGTAAGCATTTGATTTTCCAAAAACTATATATGTATAATCTCTGTTAATTGCACCTCTTTTTTTAAGCAATTTATGAACAATAGCTTTTAATTTTCTTCTTATTTTGTTTCTTTTAACAGCATTGCCAATTTTTTTTTTTATTACAAAACTAATGAGTAAATTGTTTTTAGATTTAGGTTTATAAAAATTTTTTGCAGCAAATATTGAAAAGTATTCTGTATGAACTTTTTTTTCCTTTAGTGCTTTCTTGAATTGGTTGCTTTTTTTTAAACTTTCAAGCTTAACCATTTATTTGATTATGTTGATATTGTTTTTCGACCTTTAGCTCTTCTTCTAGCTATAAGCTGTCTTCCAGTTTTAGTTGCCATTCTTGCCCTGAAACCGTGCCTTCTTTTTCTTACTAGATTGCTTGGTTGATAAGTTCTTTTCATAAATATTTAAAGGTATATATTTTAATTGTTGTCTATTGTACAGGTAAATTATGAGCAAAAGTCTAAAACTATTTTTAGGAATTTCTTATATTATAATCTTATTCTTTTTCCTATATTTGATCTTTTCTTACGTTGAAGTAAGCAGATTGAATGATTTTTTATATTATAAAGAATTACAAATAAATTTAGAAAAAACGATTGGTAAAAATCTTTATGTAAATCTTCTTATATTCTTTTTGTTTTCTCTGGTCTGGGTATCTCTGTTAGGATTCGGATCTCCTCTTTTACTTATTTCAGGTATTTTGTTTGGGAAATGGATTGGAACTTTTATTTCTGTTCTATCAATTTCTATTGGTGCTTTAATTCTTTATTCAATAGCTAGTTTTTTTTTTAGAGATTTAGTTTTTAATTTATTGGAAAAGAAGTTTTCTAAATACATTCATCTTTTCAAAAAAAATGAATTTAATTATTTTTTAGCGTTTAGATTAACAGGAGGATTAGGTATTCCATTTGGACCACAAAATGTTTTGCCTGTTATTTTCAATATTAAAAAATCAAATTATTTTTTTGCAAGTTTTGTAGGATTCACACCGATATTTTTTATTTGGAATACTATTGGTTCAGGATTAAATGAATATATAAAACAGGCAGACAATTTTAGTTTTGTTAGTTTATTTTTAAACAGAGAGATTTACCTACCAATAATTTTCTTTGTAATCATTATGTTAATTTCAGTGATAATTAAGAAAAGATTATTTGATAACAACAAATAATAAAATTTGTACAGATCGAGGTTGTAAAATTGATGGTTGAAAAATTAAATTGGTTAGTCTGGTTAATTTTAGTGATTTTATGGAATTTCGGTTTTCCAGAAGCTACACCTTTGCAAGATGTGATTGTTGCCGTAATTTTGTCCCTATTGTTTATAATTATTAAATTAATGCGATCAAGATACTTGCATAAAAGCAGTTCAAGAAGTAAAAATAAGATCTAATGAAGGAGCGCTTAATAACATGGGAATTCACTACGATTATAAATCTACACGCGGCGACAAAGCGATGAAGAAAGAAGCTAAGCGCAAAGCACGAATTGAACAAAGAAGAGCTAAAAGATCTAGCAATAGTACTAAATTGTCAGAAGAAAAAGAAATGCATGATATAGACAAACCTATCACGCTAGAAGACTTAACAAACCCAGATAAAAATTAATTTTAATATGAAATCTTTTGGTAGAAAAGATTCTCTATTAAAAATTCGTGAGATTTCATTAAAAAAGAATTTAAAAAAAAGAAAGAAATTCAAAAGTAAAATTAAAAAACAAAATGAGCGTTCTATCAGATAAGTGGATTAAAAAAGCAGCTCAAAAAGGAATGATAAAGCCTTTTGTTAATAAACAAGTAAGAAAAGGAAAAATTTCTTTTGGACTTTCATCTTATGGTTATGACGCAAGAGTTTCCAATGAATTTAAGATATTTACAAATGTAAATTCTGGTATTGTAGATCCTAAAGTTTTCAAGAAGGAAAGCTTTGTAACAAAAATTGGAAAAGAATGCATAATACCTCCCAATTCTTTTGCTTTAGCACGAACAGTGGAATATTTTAAAATTCCAGAGAATGTACTGGTGATATGTCTAGGAAAATCTACATATGCAAGATGTGGAATTATTGTGAATGTAACACCATTAGAGCCTGGATGGGAAGGACATGTGACATTAGAATTTTCTAACACCACTCCCTTACCAGCAAAAATTTATGCTAATGAAGGTGTTTCTCAATTTGTATTTATTAGAGGCAATGAAAAACCTAGTATCACGTATGCTAAAAGAAAAGGTAAATATATGAAACAAAAGGGCGTTACTCTTCCTAAGATTTAACATCTTGAATGCAGAAATTATTGATTAATGGAAAAAAAGAATTATCTGGAAAAATTTCAATTTCTGGATCTAAAAATGCTGCTTTACCAATTTTGGTAGCAACTATTTTATCTGATCAAGCAAAACTAACAAATATGCCTTTAGTTAGAGATATTTTTACAATGGTAGAGTTATTAAAATTTATAGGATTAAAAACAAATATCTTAAAAAAGAAAAATATAATTGAAATAAAAAATATAAATAAAAATATTAGGACATTAGCTCCTTATAAATTGGTAAAAACTATGCGAGCTGGAGTATTGGTGTTAGGTCCACTTTTAGCTAAATACAAGAAGGCCAAGATTTCACTTCCTGGAGGATGTGCAATTGGAACTAGACCAGTTAACTTGCATCTTTTTGCACTCAAAAAACTTGGAGCAAAAATTAAAATAAAAAATGGATACATTGTTGCTGAAGCAAAAAATGGATTAAAAGGAGCAAATATTACTTTCCCCAGCATATCCGTGGGAGCCACCGAAAATGCATTGCTAGCAGCATTCCATGCTAATGGAAAAACAGTCCTTAATAATTGTGCAATAGAACCTGAGGTTAAAGATCTCATTAAATTTTTAAACACATTAGGCGGAAGAATTAAAGTTGTTGGACGAAAAATTTTAATTATCGGATGTAAGAAAATTAAAAATACTATAACCCATGAAGTTATCTTTGATAGAATTGAACTAGGTACTTACATGATAGCTGCAGCCCTGGTGGGTAAAAAAATTATATTTAACAAAATAGATCCAAAAGTAATTCAAAACGAAATAAATATTTTAAAAAAAATGGGGGTAAAATTAAAAACTCAAAAATCTACTATTGAAATTTTTAAAAGCAATAATATAAAAAAAATAAATCTTTCAACAAAGCCATACCCTGGATTTCCAACAGATCTGCAGGCACAATTAATGGTTTTAATGACTCGTGCTAAAGGGATGTCAAAAATTAAAGAAAGTATTTTTGAAAATAGATTTATGCATGTTCCAGAGTTAAAGCGAATGGGTGCTAATATAGAGATAAAAAACAAAACAGCAATTATTAAAGGCCCTTCAAAGTTGACTGGCGCAGAAGTCATGGCAACAGATTTAAGAGCATCTGTAAGTTTAGTATTAGCTGGCTTAGTTGCAGATAATAGAACAATTATTAATAGAATATATCACCTTGATAGAGGTTATGAATTTTTAGAAAAAAAATTGAAAAATTGCAAAGCACGTATTAAAAGAATTTAAAGTGAAAGCTAAAAATTTAAAACTTATAGCTAGAACCGACGAGGATTTAAGAATTATTTCAGCACACCTCCAAGACTCGATTGTAAGCACAGAAAATATCGCAAGTTTAAAAAAGAATAAAATTTTTCTAATGCAACTTAATAGGTTTATGTGGGAAGATGTTGAAAAAGGAGTTTTTAGAAAAAATAAAAGAATTAGAACAATATTGAAATTTGATAATGTTATAGAAGTTAATTCAAAAAATATAAGCCAAAATCATAAAAATAAATTTTTAGATTTTCTTGCTATTGAAAGCAATCAAATGCCCGATAATAACTATGAAATGAAATTAATATTTTCTGGAGACTCAGTTATTAGAGTAGTTGCGGAAGTAATTGAAGTTGCTTTAGATGATCAAGGAGAACCTTGGGATACAAAAAATAAGCCAAAACACAAAGTTATATAATGCCAAAATATTTAAATAGAGATAAAAAAACTTTAAAAATAGACATTGAAAGATTAGGCTCTTTAGTTATAAATCTAGCACAATATTTAAAAAAGGATTTTTAATTGGCAAAACAGGAAACTTTAGAATTTAAAGGAAAGGTAACAGAATTATTACCTAATGCTATGTTTAGAGTAAAACTTGAAAACAATCATGAGATTTTAGCTCACACAGCTGGAAAATTAAGAAAGAATAGAATAAGAGTGCTAGCCGGTGATAATGTAATGGTTGAAATGACACCATATGATTTAACTAAGGGTAGAATAACTTTTAGATTTTAGGCCTTGTAGCTCAGTAGTAGAGCAGTACCCTGAAAAGGTATGTGTCGTAAGTGCGATTCTTACCAAGGCCACCACCAAGTTATGATTAAATGAGTGAAATTAAATCTGATATTGAAATAGCTAGAGCAGCAGATATTAGACCAATTGGTGATGTGCTTGCCAAAGCTAATATTCCCGATGATCCTTTTGCCTTTAGTCCTATGGGACGTCATATAGCAAAACTTAATTTAGAATATATTTCGACATTAAAAGAAAAAAAAAGTAATTTAATTTTAGTTACGGCAATAACTCCGACTTCTGCTGGAGAAGGAAAAACAACCACTTCAGTTGGTTTGAATGATGGTCTAAATAAAATTGGAAAACATTCAATAGTTTGTTTAAGAGAACCTAGTTTAGGACCTTCATTTGGAATGAAAGGTGGTGCTGCTGGAGGCGGTTACGCTCAAGTTATACCAATGGAACAGATCAACTTACATTTTACTGGAGATTTTCATGCAATTACCTCAGCACATAATTTACTTTCAGCCTTAATAGACAATCATATTTATTGGGGGAATAAATTAAACATAGATCCTGAAAATATAGTTTGGAAACGAGTAGTGGATTTAAATGATCGAGCTCTTAGAAAAATAGAAATTAATCTTGAAAAGTTAAAAGCTAATACGCCTAGAAATGATAGTTTTGATATTACTGTTGCTTCAGAAGTAATGGCAATTTTTTGTTTATCAAACAGTATACAAGAATTAGAAGAAAAAATTGGCAATATTACTGTTGCATATTCGAAAGATAAAAAACCTATTTACGCAAAAGATTTAAAAGCTCAAGGCCCAATGACAGTACTGCTTAAAGAAGCTGTTAGGCCTAATGTAGTACAAACCCTTGAAAATAATTTAGCTATTATTCATGGTGGACCATTTGCAAATATTGCTCATGGATGCAATTCAATTCTTGCAACAAAAACTGCTTTAAAATTATCTGAATACGTTATTACAGAGGCTGGTTTTGGTGCAGACCTTGGTGCTGAAAAATTTTTAAATATTAAATGCCGCAAGGCGGGTATTAAACCAAGTTGTGTAGTTCTTGTAGCAACAATAAGAGCTTTAAAAATGCATGGTGGAGTAGAGAAAGAAGACTTAAAAAAAGAGAACACTGATGCACTTAAAAAAGGATTGCCTAATCTTGAAAGACATATTGAAAATATAAAAAAATTTGGTTTAGACGTAGTTGTAGCAATTAATCATTTTATTACTGATACTGACAATGAAATTAAAATTATACAAGATCATTGCTCTAAAATTGGAGTTAAAGTAAGCCTTTGCACCCATTGGTCAGATGGTGGAAATGGAGCTAAAGATTTAGCTAATAATGTAATTGATCTATGTAAAAACAGCAACAAAAGTAAATTTAAATATTTGTACACTGACGAAACCTCAATTTTGGAAAAAATAGAAAAAATTGCCAAAGAAATTTACAAAGCAAAAGGAATTGAGGTAGATGAAAAAACTAAAGAGCAAATAAAAAAAATAGAACAAGCTGGATTTAGAAAATTTCCAATTTGTATTGCAAAAACACAATATAGCTTTTCTACAGATTCAAAATTAAAAGGAGCTCCATCAGATCATACTTTAGCTGTGAGAGAAGTAAGATTGTCTAGTGGTGCTGAATTTGTAGTTGCAGTGTGTGGATCTATAATGACTATGCCTGGACTCCCGAAAGTTCCAGCCGCTGATGATATTAAATTAAATAAAAAAGGTGAGATCGAAGGTTTATTTTAGATTACTTTTTCTTATATTTAGCAGCTTCTTCAGATCCTCCGGTTGCACTTCCTTTACTATAAGAATGAGCCCCCATTCCAGCAAGTTGGCCATTCTGAACAATTAAATAAGGATCTCGAATTGGTTTTTTATCGAAGAAACATTCTAGGATTTCTCTGACACCTGCTGCATATCTGTATTGAGCTGATAAAGAAGTTCCAGAAGTATGTGGTGTCATTCCGTGATTAGGCATTGATCTCCAAGCATGATCATTTGGTGCTGGCTGAGGAAACCAAACATCACCAGCATAACCGCTTAACTGACCAGACTTAAGGGCTTTAGCAATAGCCTCTCTATTACAAATTTTTCCTCTAGCGGTATTTACAATATAAGCACCTTTTTTCATTTTGCTTATTAACTTGTCATCAAATAAATTTTCAGTTTCAGGATGAAGAGGACAGTTAATTGTCACGACATCACAAACTTTTACTAAGGACTCAACCGAGTCATGAAACGTAAGATTCAATTCTTTTTCAATAGAGTCGGGCAATTTGTGTCTATCAAAATAATGTAGATGAACGTCAAATGGTTTCATTTTTCTTAGTGCGTCTAAACCAATACGTCCAGCAGCAACTGTTCCAATATGCATACCTTCTACATCGTAAGATCTTTGAACAGCATCAGCAATATTCCAACCACCTGCTTTTACAATTGCATGCTGGTTATGATAGTCTCTAACCAACGATAAAATCATCATTACTATGTGTTCTGCTACTGATCTTGAATTACAATAAGTAACTTCAACAACGTCTATTTTGTTATCCATGGCAGCTTGTAAATCAACATGATCAGAACCAATACCTGCTGTAATTGCCATTTTTAAATTTTTGGCTGTCTCTATTTTTTCTCTTGTTAAGTAATAAGGCCAAAAAGGTTGAGATATAACGATATCAGCATCCACAAGCTCTTTGTCGGCCTTACATCCTTTTGCATCTTTATCTGAAGTTACAACTAATGTATGACCGTTTGATTCTAAAAATTTCCTTAAACCTAATTCTCCTGAAACACATCCTAATAACTCTCCAGGGTTAAAATCTATTCCTTTGGGAGTTGGAAGCGTCATTCCATCTGGATATTTGTCTAATTTTGGTAGATCGGATAAAGGGTAGCTTTTAGGCATTCCCCCTTTTGGATCATCGTATAAAATGCATAGTATTTTCATTTTTTTTATTCTAGATTTGACTATTAACACGGGACAAAGTCAAACTATTCTTAATAGTGATTTTTCTGGACTCCTACTAGGTAACATTGGTATATCCCAAAAATATGAAATTTTCGTTAGAAATAACAATGAAGACAGACCTTACAGTTTTGCCAAAGGTTAAAGATGTTTACATAACTATGCTGCCTGGAAATAATTTTAAAGATGTTGCTAACAAGGCAAAAGAACTTGTGCAAAATGGGTTTAATCCAGTTCCTCATTTTCCTGCACGATCAATTAAAAATTTAAATGAATTAAAAGAGTATACTTCTATGTGTAATGATTTTGGCGTAAAACAAGCTTTAGTAATTGGAGGAGGCGCAGAACCAATTGGAGATTACCACTGCTCGTTGCAATTATTAGAGACAGGATTATTTAAGGGGATGAAAATAGGAATTGCTGGACACCCTGACGGGTCCCCTGATATATCGGATTCAGATTTAGAAAAAGCCATGAAAGATAAAATGCCATTTGCAGATTACATTGTTACACAATGGTTATTAGACCCCAAACCAATCTCAGAGTTTATTTCTAAACAAATTTTACCAGTTCATGTAGGGATTACAGGGCCTTTAAAAATAAGCAGCTTACTTAAGTTTGCTAGTATTGTTGGAGCAAAAAATTCTTTAAACTTTCTTAAGTCTAATGCGACAAAAGCTGTAGATTTATTAAAACCTAAAGATCCAAATGAATTAATTGAGAATCTTAAATCAACCACTGAACATTTTCATATTTATACTTTTGGTGGTTTAAAGGAAACTAACAAATGGTTAGAAAAAAATAATTATGCCTAAAAAAATTCCGAATTCTTATAAAGTTGAAAAAGTAAATTATGATAAGGTAAGGCACGAAACATCTGTAGATCAGTCCGATAGGCAAGTACCTTACAATCTTAGACAAAGTGGGCCAACTAAAGTAGAAATGTTAATTTCTACTCGAGTAAGAAAGTCACCTTACTGGCATTTATCCATGAAAGCAGGGTGTTACAGAGCTACAGTTTATAACCGTATTTATCATCCTAGAGGATACGTTAGACCTGAAAAGGGTGGAGCAATGGTCGAATATCAAGCAATCAAGAAACACGTTACTATGTGGAATGTAGCAGTAGAAAGACAGATTAGAGTCAAAGGTCCAGATGCAGAAAAATTTACAGATTATGTGATTACAAGAGATGCTACAAAAATTTCAACAATGAGAGGTCGTTACGTTATTCTTTGTAATTACAAAGGTGGTGTCCTTAATGATCCAGTTTTAATGAGAATAGCAGATGATGAATTTTGGTTTAGCCTATCAGATTCTGATATTGGTTTATATTTACAGGGCGTTAATGCTGACAAAAGATTTAATGTTGAAATTGACGAAATTGATGCTTGTCCAGTACAAATACAAGGACCTAAATCAAAAGGATTAATGAATGATTTGATAGGAGATCAAGTAAATTTGGACAATATGCCTTTTTATGGATTAGCCGAGGCAAAAGTAGGCGGAAGAAATTGTGTTATTTCTCAATCCGGATTTTCTGGAGAATCTGGTTATGAGATTTATCTTAGAAATGCAACTTTATATGCAGAAGATATGTGGAATGCCGTCCTTAAAGCTGGGAAGAAACACAAGCTGATGGTAATAGCACCAGCTCATCATAGAAGAATTCAAGCAGGAATATTATCTTGGGGACAAGATATGGATCATGAGCATAATCCCTTTCAATGTAATTTAGGCTATCAAGTGTCTTTATCCGGAAAAGGCGAGTGGAACAAAAAATCTGAATATGTTGGTAAAGAGGCTTTAGAGAAAATGAAACAACAAATTCAAAACGGAGAGAAACCCTACAAACTCCAACTTGTTGGTATGGAATTAGGAGGAAAACCTATAGAAGATTATGCAAACGATTTTTACTTAATATCTAATGCTAATGGAGGCAAACCAGTTGGTTATATAACTTCACCCTGGTATCATCCTGAAAAAGGAAAAAATATCGCAATGGGTTACGTTCCATTTGAAGGAAATCTGAATAGCAATGGCTTTCCAATTGGCAATTTTGGAAAAAAATACAAAGTGCATTTGCCAAAAAAATATTCTAGGAAACCTGTTGAAGCTGTAGTTGTTCCAATTCCTTTTACAGAGTCATATAATGCAAATACTAGAGAATCAAAAAAATAGTTAACGCTGAAAAAAAATATTATTCGGCAATGAATCAAGAGGACTTTTATAAAATATTTAAACCACAGTTAACTCCAAAAAAGATGCTGGAACTTGGAGTGTTCGGTGGAGCATATTTTGCGGATGGCAGCATTAAAGAATTTCCTAAATCCTGGTTTACAAAGGCCAAGATAAGTAAAACTTTTGATGTTAATCTTAATCGATTTCAAATTGAATCAGGCTTATCAAGAAAAGAGTGGATTGATAAAGGTTGGATTTTTAAAGAAGATCCTTTGGGTTGGTTTCAATGGTATTGTAGATTTAAAAATGGAAGACGAATTCGAAAAATTGATCAGATACAAATTAAAAGATGGAAAGCATTTGGTGACAGACACCGTCCTGCAGTGAAGAAAAATTGTGAAGAAGGAGATTTACAATGCAGAAGAAGACAAAGGCAAGCTTTACTTCAATGGGCTTATAATCCTATTTTCTAAATTAAATAGAGCCACAACAATGTTTATATTTTTTTCCAGAGCCACAAGGACACTTTTCATTCCTACCAACTTTTTTATTATCTGTAGATATTTCTGTTTGTTTTACTTCTCTCTTTTCTTCATTTGAAACAACAATATTGAGGTTAAGTAAAAATTTTATAACATCATTTTTTATTTTTTCTAATAATCCTTCAAACAGAGTGAAAGCTTCTTTTTTAAATTCAGACAAAGGATCTTTTTGACCATAAGATCTTAAGCCTATTACCTGTCTTAATTGTTCTAAATATTGTAAATGTGATCTCCAAGCAAAGTCAATAATTTGTAAGAATATCTTTTTTTCAATATTGCTATTTTCTTCAACACCAATAATGTCTATTCTGTTTTTCTTTTTAGATAAGTAAATATTTTTAATTTTTTGAGAAAATTGCTCTTTGTTTAAAGATGCGATAGATATTAAATCTTCATCATTAATTACATTTCCAAAAGTATTTTTTATGGAAGCAAGATAAGTTTTTTTATCATTTGATTTTTGATAAATATTTCTTACTGTTTCTAGATTATCTATAACCTCGCTTAAAAAATCATCTAATACTTCTTCTATATTTTTATTCTTTAAAATTTTTAATCTTTGAGAAAATATAACTTGTCTTTGGTCATTCATCACATCATCAAATTTAATTAATGTTTTTCTGATATCAAAATTCCTTGCTTCAACTTTTTTCTGTGCCCTTTCCATGGCTTTATTAATCCAAGGGTGATCTATTGACTCATTTTCTTTAAGTCCTAATTTTTTTAACATTCCATCAATAGAATCACCTCCAAAAATTCTCATTAATTCATCTTGAAGGCTTATAAAAAAAATTGAGCTTCCGGGATCTCCTTGTCTTCCCGATCTCCCTCTTAACTGGTTATCAATTCTTCTGCTCTCATGTCTTTCTGTGCCAATTATAAATAAACCTCCAATATCTTTAATTTTTGACTCATCTTTTTTAATTTGATCAAAATCATTTACTTTTCCTTCCTCGATAAAATCTTTATTTCCACCTAATTTTATGTCTGTTCCTCGCCCGGCCATATTAGTTGCGATTGTTACAGCATTAACTTTTCCAGCCTCTGCTATAATTTTAGCTTCTTTTTCATGTTGCTTAGCGTTCAACACGTTATGTTTGATCCTTTTATTATCTAAAAGTGCAGAAATTTTTTCTGATTTTTCAACACTTGTAGTTCCAACTAGAACAGGCTGTCCTTTATTATTACATTCAATAATTTTATTAGTAATAGCATTATATTTTTCAGGTTCAGTTCTAAAAATTTGATCATTATAATCTTTTCTTTGCATTTTTTTATTTGTAGGTATTGAAACAACATTTAGTTTATAAATATCATAAAACTCTTCAGATTCAGTGGAAGCAGTTCCTGTCATACCAGATAATTTTTTGTATAATCTAAAATAATTTTGATAAGTGATAGAAGCTAATGTTTGGTTTTCTTCTTCAATCTGGACATTTTCTTTCGCTTCTAATGCTTGGTGCAATCCGTCAGAAAATCTTCTTCCATCCAAAACTCTACCGGTAAATTCATCAATAATTTGTACTTTTCCATCTCTAATAATGTAGTCTTTATCTTTCTTAAAAAGCAAATTAGCTTTGAGAGCTTGATTTATATGGTGAACAAGACTTAAATTTTCTGGATCATAAAAATTATTATTTTTAAGAATCTTTTTTTGAATAGATAATTTCTCAATTTTGTCTATTCCTTGATCAGTTAAAATTGCATTTTTATTCTTTTCATCTAATTCAAAGTCATTTTTTTGCAAATGTTTAATGAACTCATTAGAAATTGAATAGAGATTAGTTTTATCTTCCAATCTTCCCGAGATGATTAATGGTGTTCTAGACTCATCGATTAAAATACTATCAACTTCATCTACGATACAATAATTATGATCTCTTTGAACCATCTCATTAAGTTCATATTTCATATTATCTCTAAGATAGTCAAAACCTAACTCATTGTTTGTGGCATATGTAATATCGCATTTGTAATTTTCTTGTCTTTGTATGTCGTCTAAATCATTAGTTATACATCCGGTTGAAGATCCCAAAAAATTGAATATCTTACCCATCCATTCAGAGTCTCTTTTTGCCAAATAATCATTTACTGTAACAATATGAACTCCTTTACCAGTTAATGAATTGAGATAAGCAGGAAGAGTGGAAACTAATGTTTTGCCTTCACCAGTTTTCATTTCGGCAATCTTACCTTGATGCAAAATTATACCTCCAGCTAACTGAACATCATAGTGTCTTTCTCCCAATGTTCTTTTTGCAGCCTCTCTAACCAAAGCAAAACTTTCTGGAATAACGTTATCTAGGGAGTTTCCCTCTTGCATTGATCGTTTTAGGTTTAATGTTTTTTCTTTAAACTCACCATCAGACAAAGACTTTATCGAACTCTCTTTGTTATTTATGGCTGAAATTAAATTCTTAGTTTTATCTAATTCTGCTTGATTAGAGCTTTTAAATATTTTACTAAAAGTTCTTGTAAATACATTCATTATACTTCTATATATGTATTTATAATCTAAATTAAATAGTAATTATGACGATAAACTTAAAAAACTTTCTAAGCGATAAAAGTAAAATGTCGAAAATGGGGGAGTTTCAAAACCTTAAACAGATAGAAGGGCTAGAAATGTCTTCTGTGTCTGCAGATCTATATGGAAATGGAAGAGACGATTTATCATTATTTTATTTTAGTAAAGGCGCTAATTACGCAACAGTAACAACAACCAATAGTATAATTTCAGAGACAATAGCTTGGAACAATAGTTCTCACAAGAAATCAATAAAAGGTTTGATGGTTAATACAAAAAATGCAAATACTTTTACAGGAAAACAAGGAAAAGAAAGTTTAGACATTATAGCAAAAAATTTATCAAGAATTTTGACTTTGAAAGAATCAAAATCAGAAAAAGGAACTTCTGAAACTGTAAGAATCAAAGATTTAATTTTTGCTTCAACAGGGGTTATAGGCGAACAATTTCCAGTCGATCAAATAAAAGATGCTTTACCTGATTTAGTTGAAAAACTTAAAACAGAACATAATAAATTATTTTGGCTGAAAGTTGCATCAGGTATGATGACAACCGACACAAAACCAAAAGTAGCCTATGAAGAAATTATATTTGGGGACGAGCTAGTGAAGATATGTGGAGTCGCAAAAGGCTCAGGAATGATTGCTCCTAATTTAGCAACAATGTTATCATTTATTTTTACTAATGCAGATATTAATTCAAATTTATTAAGATCACTTCTAAAACGAGCAGTTGCTAATACATTTAATGCAATAACTGTTGACAGCGACCAATCAACAAATGATATGGTTTCTTTATTTTCAACGAGAGCAATTAAGATAGGTCAAAATCTTTCTTTAAATGATAAAATAATTCAAAAATTTGAATTAAGTTTAAAAAAATTATGTTTAAATCTTGCTCAACAAATTGTAGTTGATGGCGAAGGTGCAAAAAAATTTTTAACAGTAAAAGTTATTAACGCCAAATCATTAAGCAGTGCAAAGAATATTGCTTTTTCAATTGCAAATTCCCCGTTGGTAAAAACAGCTGTAGCAGGAGAAGATCCTAACTGGGGAAGAATTATTATGGGGATTGGTAAATCAGGAGAGATGATTGATACTAAGAAACTAAAAATTAAATTAGGTAATTTTATTGTTGCTGAAAATGGAAAGATTGCAGATAGTTATAATGAAGAAAAATTAAAAGAATATATGCAATGGGATTCAATAGTGATAGAAATTAATTTAAAACTAGGTAACGATGCATTTGAGTGCTATACATGTGATTTTACTCATGATTATATAGATATTAATGCAGACTATAGAAATTAGGCAATAAAATATACAGTATACTTTAATGATAAAATATAATCTTGAATGTGAGAATAACCATGAATTTGAAAGTTGGTTTTCTGATTCTAATGAATTCAATAAATTAAACAAACAAAAATTACTTGAATGTATTTATTGTTCTTCTAATAAGATTCAAAAATCAATTATGTCACCAATGGTTTCAGGAACAAAATTAGATGAAGACAAAATGAGTCTTTTAGATCAAAAATTATTAAATGAGAAAAATCAACTCATAAAACTCAGGAATCATATTGAAAAAAATTTTGAATTT
The DNA here is from genome assembly GCA_014653815.1 of Pelagibacterales bacterium SAG-MED29. Lineage (GTDB taxonomy): Bacteria > Pseudomonadota > Alphaproteobacteria > Pelagibacterales > Pelagibacteraceae > Pelagilacustribacter. The sequence continues at coordinate 89,324 of JACWDZ010000002.1, forward strand.
GTTGGAGATAAATTTAGCGAAAAAGTAAGAGATGTTTATTATGATAAAGAAACTAAGAAGAGCATTTATGGCACAACTACTCCAGAAGAAAAAAAAGAATTAGAGGAAGAAGGTATTGATTTGATAAGCATTCCTTGGGTTGGCAAAGATAATTAAGTTTTAAAACTACAAATAATATAATTTACAGAGAGATTTTCAGATTTTTTCCATTTATTAAAAATAGGGTTAAATTCTAGTCCTTTAATATTGTTTGTTAAAAAATTTTTATCAACTAATTTTTTTTGCATCTCTTCAGGTTTAATAAATTTATTCCAATCATGAGTTCCGATAGGCAGCCATCTTAATATGTATTCTGCACCAATAATTGCTTTAACATAAGATGTAAATGTTCTGTTAATTGTTGCGGTGAACATTAAGCCATTTTTTTTTAATAATTTATAACAAGATTTAAGATACAGATCTAAATTGTCGACATGCTCAACAATTTCAAGATTTAAAATTATATCAAATTTTTCTTTTTCATCTAATTGTTCAGGTGATTTATTTAGATAAGTAATTTTTAAATTATTTTCTTTGCTATGAAGAGAGGCAACTTTAATGTTTTTTTCTGAGGCGTCTATGCCAGTTATACTTCCACCTAAACGTGCCATTGGTTCACTTATTAGTCCACCTCCGCAACCAATATCAAGAATTTCAAAATTTTTAAGTAAAAGTTTTTTGTCTCTGTCTAATTTAAAATGTTTTGAAATTTCCTCTACAATATATTCAATTCTAATGGGATTAAACATATGTAAAGGTTTAAATTTACCATTTACATCCCACCATTCGTCAGCTAATTTTGAAAACTTTTGAATTTCCTCTTTATTTATTGTAGTCATCTATCCTTAATGTATTAATTATACTTATTAAAATCTATTTATATTATATTAAAATCTAGCAATGGCAAAAAAAGTATTAAAATTTGGTGGGACTTCCGTAGGAACAATTGAGAGGATTCTACATGTGGCTAAAATTATAAAAAAAGAGCATGACTCAGGCAATGAAGTTATAGCTATAGTTTCTGCGATGTCTGGCAAAACGAATGAGTTATTAGAACAATCTAAAACTATTTCTGAAAATTTTAATAAAAGAGAACTTGACGTGCTTTTGAGTTCAGGAGAACAAGCGACTAGTGCTTTATTAGCTGGAGCATTAATTGAGTTTGGTATTAATTCTAAGTCATGGCTTAACTGGCAAATACCAATTTTGACAGAAGGTGAACACTCAAATTCTAGAATTATAAATATTAATATTAAAGAAATTAATAAATTTTTATCAGAAAAAGGAGTTGCAATAATTCCTGGGTTTCAAGGAATTTCTAAATCTGGAGATGTGACCACAATTGGTAGAGGTGGCTCAGATGCTACTGCTGTGGCTGTTGCTAAAATATTTGATTCAGATACATGTGAAATATATACTGATGTGGATGGAGTTTATTCTACAGATCCTAAAAAAATACCTGTAGCAAAAAAAATAGATAAAATATCTTACGATGAGATGCTCGAACTATCATCACTAGGAGCAAAAGTTATGCAATCATCAGCCGTGCAAACCGCTATGATGTATAATATTCCACTTGAAGTTAAGTCTACATTTACAGATAGACAAGGAACAAAAATTTTTGATCAAGAAAATTTAGATTATACTAAAAGTGTTACAGGAGTGGCTTATTCAAAAGACGATGCTAAAATTACTTTGATGGGAGTACAAGATAAACCAGGCGTTGCAGCAAATATATTTGAACCACTAAGCAAAAATCAGATAAATGTTGATATGGTGATACAAAATATTTCATCAGATCAAAAAATTACCGATATAACTTTTACAATTAAAAGAGATGATCTTTCGAAGACTATAGAGATATTAAAAAATAATAAGGATATTAAATATGAAAGCATGAGCCATAATAATAAAGTTTCCAAAATTTCAATTGTAGGTGCAGGAATGGTTTCTACACCAGGCATAACCTACAAAATGTTTAGAAGTCTGGCTGAGGAAAAAATTAATATTTTAGCTATTTCAACTTCAGAGATTAAATTATCAGTAATTATTAATGAAAACGATACTTTAAAAGCTATAAAGAAATTACATACTGCTTTTGATTTAGATTAAAAATGGAAATTAGACCACACAGAACAATAAATAGAAAAAAAACTAAAAAAATTAAAGTCGGCAATGTTTCTGTAGGAGGAGATTCTCAAATCAGTGTTCAATCTATGACAAATACACTTACAACTAATGTAAAAGATACTATAAAACAAATTCATTCACTAGAAGAGGCTGGGGCAGATATAGTTAGAGTTTCTTGTCCAGACGAAGGTTCTACAAAAGCACTTAAAGATATAGTCAAAGAAGTTAGAACTCCAATTGTAGCAGATATACATTTTCATTATAAAAGAGCTATCGAAGCAGCAAAAATGGGTGCAAGCTGCTTGAGAATCAATCCCGGAAATATTGGATCTAGTGATAGAGTTTTAGAAGTTGTTAAGGCCGCTAAAGACAATAATTGTTCTATAAGAATCGGAGTCAATGCAGGCTCACTAGATAAAACTTTACTAGAAAAATATAAAGAGCCTTGTCCAGATGCACTTGTAGAGAGCGCGATGTATAATGTAAAGTTGTTAGAAGACAATGATTTTTTCAATTTTAAAATTAGTGTTAAATCCTCCGATGTTTTTCTAACAGTCAAATCTTATAAAAAATTATCAAATGTTTGTGATTATCCTTTGCATCTAGGAATAACTGAGGCGGGAGGACTTCTAACGGGCAGCATAAGATCATCGATTGGAATTGGCCAGCTTCTGATGGAAGGTATAGGAGACACAATAAGAGTCTCGCTCTCTTCAGATCCAGTAGATGAAATAAAATCGGGCTATGAAATTTTAAAATCATTAGGTATTAGAGCAAGAGGAGTAAACATTATTTCTTGCCCATCTTGTGCTCGTCAAGCTTTTCCAGTTATTGAAACAGTCAAACTACTTGAAAAAAAATTAGCTCACATAAAAAAACCTATTAGTCTCTCGATTATAGGCTGTGTAGTTAACGGACCTGGCGAAGCTTCTCAAACTGAAATTGGCCTAACTGGCGGTGGTCAAGATAATAACCTTTTGTATCTTTCTGGCGTTCCTCATACAAAAGTTCCAAGTTCAGAAATTATTGATAAAATTGTAAAACTTGTTGAAGAAAAAACAAAAGATTAAAATTACATTATGCTTCCGATAGACAAAGTAAGAAATATTGTAACGAAATATGACACATTAGAAAAAGAGCTCGCTTCAGGGAAAATTGATCCTAAATTATTTGCTAAAAAATCCAAAGAATATTCAAGCCTTGGAGAAGTAATAAAAATAGCTAGAAAATATATAAATTTTGAAAATGAAAAAAAAGATTTAGTTAATATGGTGGAAGATAAATCAAACGATAAAGAAATAATAGAATTAGCACAAAAAGACTTAAATGAATTAATAGAAAAAAAAGAAAAAAATGAAAAAGATTTGAAAATATTTTTATTACCAAAGGATGTAGATGATAATAAAAATGCAATAGTTGAAATTAGAGCAGGGACAGGAGGGCTAGAAGCTTCTCTTTTTTGCTCAGATCTATTTAGGATGTATGAAAAAGTATGCTCAAAGAAAAAATGGAAATTAGAAATTATTAGTATTTCTAAAAGTGAAGCTGGAGGTTTTAAGGAAGTAATATTTTCAGTTACGGGAAATGATATTTATTCTTATTTAAAATATGAGTCAGGAGTTCACAGAGTTCAAAGGATTCCTGAAACAGAAACACAAGGGCGAGTTCACACCTCTGCAGCAACAATTGCAGTTTTACCCGAGGCAGAAGACGTGGACATACAAATTAAAGAATCAGATTTAAGAATTGATGTTTTTAGAGCTGGTGGCCCAGGCGGACAATCCGTTAATACTACGGATAGTGCTGTTAGAATTACACACATTCCTACAGGGGTAGTTGTAAGTCAACAAGATGAAAAATCTCAACACAAGAATAAAGCTAAAGCTTTAAAAATTTTAAGATCAAGAGTCTATGAAGCTGAAAAAAGAAAAAAAGATCAAGAGCGATCAAGTAATAGAAGAAGTCAGATTGGCACTGGGGATAGATCTGAAAGAATAAGGACTTATAATTTTCCTCAAGGAAGAGTAACAGATCATAGAATTAACCTTACTCTGCATAAGCTTGATGAATTTTTAAGTGGAGAAATTCATCAAGAAATGAATCAAGAGCTAAGATTAAGAGAACAAGATATAAAACTTAACAATTTAAAATAATGGAGATTTTAAAGTTAATTAACAGCGGGTCAAAACGATTAAAAAATAAAAACGTTTATTCACACAAACTAGATTCAGAGATTTTGCTTTCAAAAGTTTTAAATAAAACTAGGGAAGAATTATTAGTTAATTTAAATCAAAAAATTGAACCACAGAAGATTAGCAACTTTCATAGACTTATTGATAGGAGATCCTCAAAAGAACCAATAGCTTATATTTTAAAAAAAAAAGAGTTTTGGAGCAAAATTTTTTTTGTAAATAATAATACATTGGTGCCAAGACCAGAAACCGAGCTAATGGTTGAAAAAATAGTAAAAATTTTTAAAAAAAAAGATATATTTATTTTAGATATTGGAACTGGAACGGGTTGTATATTATTAAGTATATTAAGTGAATTAAAAAACTCAAAAGGAATAGGTATTGATATATCTTCAAAGGCAATACAAATAGCTAGTGCTAATTCAAAAAAACATAAATTAACTCAACGAACTAAGTTTTATAATAGATCTTTAAATGAAATTTACCATAATAAATTTGACTTAATTGTATCTAACCCTCCTTATATAATGAGAAAGGATATAAAAAATTTAAATGAGGATATTAAAAAATTTGAACCCAAATTAGCTTTAGATGGCGGAAATGATGGGCTTGACGTTATTAAAAAAGTTATCTACAAATCCAAAGATATCTTAAAAATTAAAGGTACGCTCGCCTTAGAAATAGGAAATGAGCAATTTAAAAAAGTTTCAAAAATATTAGAAAGAAATAGATTTAAGACTAGATATTTAGTTAAAGATTATAGGGAAAATATTAGATGTATATTATCAACATTAGAAAACTAAAATTATAACCAAATCCAAAATTAATGAATAATAATAGAAGAAGAAGTTTTAGACCCAGACCGCAAAGAAATAATTTTAGACGTAGAAATGGTTCTATGAACTCAAATGGTGGAAATAATTTCAATAGTAATGGAAATATGAATTTTAATAGAAATGGTTCTATGACTAATCCACATAATGTTGAAAAAACTATGCAAAAATTTCAACAATTAGCAAAAGATGCTCAGAGCAGCGGAGATCCTGTGCTAGTTGAAAATTATTTACAACATGCAGATCATTACGCAAGAAGATTGACAGAATTGAATGAAAGAAACAGAGATAACTCAAAAAGTGATCAAAATAATAATTCAGTCAACACATCAGAAAAAGACGTATCAAAAAGTTCTAACTAAACAGATTGTATATAAAATAATATTTATCTTAATTCAGACAATTTAAGATCAATTTTAATTCTTTCTAATTCAAATTCTTCTCTAGCTTTTCCTTTTAATATTTTTCCAGAAGGCAACTTAAGTTTTTGTGAATTAACTTTTTTACCGTTTACAACTACTTCATAGTGAAGATGGGGACCAGTTGACATTCCTGTTGATCCAACATAACCAATTATTTGCCCTTGCTTAACTTTTTTTCCTTCTTTAATTCCTCGAGCAAAACCTTTCATGTGAGCGTATATAGTTTCATAAGTTGAGTTGTGTCTTATTTTTACACAGTTTCCTCCTCCTCCACACCATCTTGCCCTTGTAACTGTACCTGCACCAGATGCCATAATTGGAGTGCCACTTGGAGCAGCAAAGTCTGTACCTCTATGCATTTTGTTGTAACCTAAAATTGGATGTTTTCTCATACCAAATCTTGAAGATAGTCTTGCACCGTTGATTGGAGTTTTCATTAAAGATTTAACAATACTTTTTCCTTTTATGTCATAGAAACCTATATCGCCACTGCCATCTTTAAAATTATAAAGATTAATCTCAGCGCCATTAACGAACATCGAAGCATAAATTATTTGACCAGTATCTTGAACAACATTGTTGTCATCTTCAAATTTTTCATATGAAATTTCAAACCAGTCTCCTTTTCTAATATCTCTTTGAAAGTCCACTTCGAAACCAAAAATTCTTGCAAACTCCACTATGATATTTGGTTCTATGCCAGATTCTATGGCCGCACTATACAAATTGTTTTTTATCTCATTTTTTACAACAACTTCTTTTTTGTAAAGTTTAAGTATATTTTCTTTTATAATAAAGTTATTCTGGCTTTTTCTTATTTCAATATTTAAAGTATTATTTATAGGATATGTAAGATTTACGACAGTATTTGATTTATCATCCAATTTTTTTAATACCAGTGAAAGAGTTCTGCCAGCGTATATATTAGTAAGTTTTTTCTGTTTTAGATTGTTAGATATAATCTTTATATCATTTGTATTAATATCAAGTTTTTTAAGAATTTTCTCAATGGAGTCATTGTTTTGAATTAAATATTCAATTTCTTTGTATGGACTATTTATCTTTGATATAAAATAATCTCCTAAATTTTTGAATTCTTTGGATTTTACTATTAGATTGAAGTTATCAATTTCTTTTTTATTTTTTTGATTAGTTAGATTAAAGATTGTTATAAAAATTAAAAAAAGTAAGATTATTGAGAATGAATAAAAAAAATAACCCCAATTTCTTGAACTGTAATCTCTAACCCCTTTATTTTTTATTCCTCTAAATATTTTGGAAAAACGACTAAAAATCTGGTCTAACGTCATAGTTGTTTTCTATAAAAATTGTACTAGGTTTGCAATGGGAGAAGGATAAAAAAACCCTATATTTGTTGAGTTTTATCACCAATATACGCCTTGACTTATCACATATTTGTAATAAAAACACCGCTCACCTCAATGCAAATATTTATTATTAGCGCTAAAGGTGTGTAGATTTTAAGCATAAAATCTTAGCTTTTTTAAATTGTAAATTTTTAAGAAGAGAAGTGTGGACGGCTAGGTTAATAAAGAAATTGTCGTACACACTTTAACGAAAGTAATTTTAGTATATCTAAAATTATTAAAGCTAGTGTGCGCCGTTATTAAACTTGAGAGTTTGATCATGGCTCAGAACGTACGCTGGCGGCACGCCTAACACATGCAAGTCGAACGCAGTAGCAATACTGAGTGGCAAACGGGTGAGTATAATGTGGGAATCTGCCTTTTGGTTTGGAATAACACGGGGAAACTTGTGCTAATACCGAATAAGCCTTTACGGGGAAAGTTTTAACGCCGAAAGATGAGCCCGCACTTGATTAGCTAGTTGGTAAGGTAAAAGCTTACCAAGGCAATGATCAATAGCTGTTCTTAGAGGAAGACCAGCCACATTGGGACTGAGACACGGCCCAGACTCCTACGGGAGGCAGCAGTGGGGAATCTTGCACAATGGGGGAAACCCTGATGCAGCGATGCCGCGTGAGTGAAGAAGGCCTTTGGGTTGTAAAACTCTTTCGTCGGGGAAGAAAATGACTGTACCCGAATAAGAAGGTCCGGCTAACTTCGTGCCAGCAGCCGCGGTAATACGAAGGGACCTAGCGTAGTTCGGAATTACTGGGCTTAAAGAGCTCGTAGGTGGTTAAAAAAGTTGATGGTGAAATCCCAAGGCTTAACCTTGGAACTGCCATCAAAACTTTTTAGCTAGAGTGTGATAGAGGTAAGTGGAATTTCTAGTGTAGAGGTGAAATTCGTAGATATTAGAAAGAACATCAAATGCGAAGGCAACTTACTGGGTCACTACTGACACTGAGGAGCGAAAGCATGGGTAGCGAAGAGGATTAGATACCCTCGTAGTCCATGCCGTAAACGATGTGTGCTAGACGTTGGAAATATATTTTTCAGTGTCGCAGCGAAAGCATTAAGCACACCGCCTGGGGAGTACGACCGCAAGGTTAAAACTCAAATGAATTGACGGGGACCCGCACAAGCAGTGGAGCATGTGGTTTAATTCGAAGATACGCGCAGAACCTTACCAACACT